>NZ_JBKHKK010000001.1:0-392987 GCF_046546555.1 Pedobacter sp. JCM 36344 | reverse complement strand
AGAAGTAGAAAAGATCAATCATGCCTTCATCACAGGTTACGACTTCTATTTGCGTACAGTACAAAAATGTAGTGGCGTTCCCGTTGCTAAATATATGAAGCACTTTAGAAAAATCATTAATCTATGTCTAGCTCATAAGTGGATTGTGGATACTACTTTGGCGAAGCAACCAGTGTCCGGCATATCCGCCGAACTTGGTGCAAAGATTAATGCTAACTCATATAATGAGTCCTGTTCTGTGTTTTCTATCATGATTAAGGTCGGTTTAAGAGCATACCTTAAAAAGCTTCTATTTTTGAGGTAAGAGACCTGTCAAACTTTTATTTTAATGTCAGAATCGGATATCACCTTAAAATCACATGTCTTTTAAGGTTAGATAGAATTTTTTTAATATATTTGTGTTGTGGCCTACCCAATCAATCCTGATAGAAATCGTCCCTGGAATGAACTGCCGGAATTGCCGATTGATCCGGCACTGTATCAGTCGATTGAAATTTACGAACAGTTAGGAAATGCAAAGGCAGCCTTGGGTCGTTTGCAAGGGCGAAGTATCGCAATCCCCAACCAGGGATTATTGATTAACTCAATCAGTTTGCAGGAAGCCAAGGCCTCTAGCGCGATTGAGAATATCTTCACTACGGATGATGAACTCTATAAAGCTTATAGTGAGGAACAATCCCGTCAGTTGCAAGGGCCTGCTAAGGAAATCCTGAATTATCGGGAGGCTTTATGGATTGGTTACGAGCATTTGCGAGAGGATCGTCAATTTGATGAGGAGTATTTTGTTAAAATGTACCGCGTTGTTAGCCAATTCGGCGATGGAATAAGGACACCCGTAGCTCAAATCTATATTAAAGAAGGTGGTTCAGGCCCAAATGCCGGTAAGGCTCATTACACACCGCCCAGAGGACCAGGTATAGTGGAAGCTAAAATGCAAAATCTGACGAACTTTTTAAATGATGACCAGCATTATCCATTAGATCCCTTGCTGAAAATGGCAATTGGTCATTTCCAGTTTGAAGCCATCCATCCCTTCCGCGACGGAAATGGGAGAACAGGCCGTATTTTTAATATTCATTACCTGACCAAAAAAGGTTTGCTGGATTATCCCATTCTCTTTTTGAGTCGATACATAATGGAACATAAAGACGATTATTATTCAGGCTTATCGGGTATTACTCAACGAGGTAACTGGAAAGGATGGCTGATGTTTATGCTAAAGGCGGTAGAAGCAACGTCTAATCTGACCTATGATAAGATCAATGATATTATCCGTGCAAAGGATGCTATCTTAACCGCTATCATAGAGGATGGAGTGATCAACCGTCCGGAATTACTGGTTAATGCCTTGTTCACACAACCGTTTACAAGGGTAAGGCACCTGACAGAGCGCCAATACTATGCCGAAAATACAGCCAGAAAATACTTAGACAAGTTAACTGAGACAGGAATTTTAGAAAAGAGGATCATTACTGGCAGCGCTTACTATCTTAATCTGGAGCTTTACAGAATACTGTCGGAATAGCTTCCATTTCCCGTTAAGAACATACAGTGCATCAAGTATGTTTTTGAGCGAGCTTGCACATTCTGTCTTGTTTGGAATGTTCCCATTCTTAGTGATATTCATAGCAGCAAAGATAGTCAGTTACCTTAATGTAACCACTTACCTTTGGGTAACTACTCACTTTTTACCACTTGGTAACCATAGTTTTGTGCTTGATAATTAATCAATAAAATTTATGAGACACATTCTTCATTTAAAATCCAGCATACAAGGTGCAACATCGTACAGCATTAAATTAGGTCCAAACCATCGTTGAAAAAATTCAGCATAAGTATCCTGGCAGCACTGTCGAAGAATTAAACCTGGTCGATATTGGAATCCCTCACCTTCAACCTGAAGTACTTCGTACATTTTTTATTGCTGAAGATCAGCTTACGGTAGAAGAAAAAAAATTAATTCGCCTTTCCAACGATTTGGTATATCAGCTATTCGCTGCGGACATCATCGTTATTGGCGCACCGCTAATCAACTATACCATTCATTCAGCACTAAAGGCCTGGATTGACCATATTACCAGGGCAGGAATAACTTTTGGATACAGTGAAAACGGCCCTGTCGGAAAGGTAACAGGAAAAAAAGGTCTATGTTGCCATGTCGTCAGGTGGTGTTTATTCGGAAGGACCCGGTAAAGCCAACGACTTTGTCGCCCCATACTTGAAGGCTTTTCTTGGAGGTCTGGGGATGACAGATCTTACGGTATTCCGTGCCGAAGGCTAGCAAGTACAAACTAACCTAGTGCCTACATACTGCTTTGCCTGAAAACAACTAAAATACAGGCAGAAACCACATTAAAAACAGGGTTGCTATATCCTTGAGATATCCTTGGCGTATAGTTGCTGTATCATTGACATATCCAATTAGACACTGCAAACATATGGCAAGGATATCTCAAGGATACAGTAAGGATACGGCAACCTTGTTTTTAATGTGTTATTAATATGGTTTTGTATTGTTTTTAGGTGCTGTTCATGGCGAGTTATCCCCAGACCCAGCTAACATTTAAAGATAATCCTTGCTTAGTTTAACTTCACAACAACTTATCTGGTGTGATCGGCAGGTTTCTAACCCGTTTACCTGTGGCATTAAATACCGCATTCGCAATTGCTGCAGCTACACCCACAATGCCCACTTCGCCGATGCCCTTCACGCCCAATTTATTGGGAACTAAGTCTACTTCATTGATAAACATTGCATCTAACTTGCCTACATCCATATTACTGGGTACGTGGTAATCTGCGAAAGACCTTGTTGCAAAATTGCCATATCTAGGGTCTATTACGGATTCTTCTGTTAAAGCCATACCTATCCCCCAGATATTACCTCCAATGATCTGTGAACGGGCCGTCTTCGGGTTCAATATTTTCCCTGCACCAGTAACTGCAAGGAAACGGGTGACCTTAACCATTCCTGTAGCTATATTTACTTTTACTTCTGCAAAGTTTGCATTAAAACTATGGATGGAATATTGATCAGTACCCGTTGGTGGTTTGGCATCAGCACGGCTTTGAAAATCGACAAACTGTTCTGAAATCATCATTTAACCTACCTTAGGCCGTACAAAAAACTGCTTATCAGATTTCGTAATGAGTTCATTGGTTATCTTGATACAGGCATCATTTACTGCGTTGGCAAAGCTGGCGGCGCCAACGGAGCCCACGGATCCTGCAGCTGGAGGGTAATTCGAATCTCCAATATTAATTGAAATGTTTTCAATCGGTATTCCCAACCCATCCGCCGCAATCTGCGCCAGAATAGTATTGGTTCCTGTTCCCAGATCAGACGCGGCAAGTTCTACAGTTGCCATCACATTGCTTCCTGATCGTTTTAATTTGATCAGTACGGAACTTTCGCGCTGCCTGGCAGGGTAGGTGCCACAAGCTACTCCATAACCAATCAGTGATTCGCCGTCTTTATTCTGCCCCGGTACAGGATTTCTTTTGTCCCAGCCAAATGCTTTGGCACCTTCTTTCAGACATTGGATAATTGTTCTGGATGACCAGGGTTTTCCATTCGACGGGTCTTTATCGGGCTCATTTTTTAAGCGCAATGCGATGGGATCCATGCCAAGTTTATGCGCTAATTCGTCCATCGCCGATTCCAATGCAAAACTTCCGGTTGATTTCCCTGGTCCACGAGTATAAGTAGGAAGGATCACATTCATCGGTACCACACGGTAGGTGATGAGTGAATTCGGTGATTCGTACATGATTTTGGTGCAGTCCCCGCAAGGTTCTATATATTCACTGTCTACCGCTGTATGGCTGGTAACCTCATGACTAATGGAAATTAATTTACCTTCTTTGGTAGCACCCAAACTTACTTTCTGCATGTTTCTTTGCCTTAAACCAACAGAATTAAACATCTGATGCCGCGTTAAGGCCAGCTTAACCGGACGGCCGCTTATTTTCGCAGCTACTGCAGTAAGCACTAAATTGGCCCATTGTCCTCCTTTGGAGCCAAAACCTCCCCCGATAAATGGAGAAACGATCCTTACATTTTCTGGCTTTAGGTTTAGCGTTGCGGCAGCGGCGTTCTGGGCGCCGTTCACAATCTGCGATCCATTGTAAAGGATCAAATTTTCTCCTTCCCAAACGGCTACCGTTGAGTGCGGTTCCATAGGATGGTGATGTTCAATCGGGGTTTCGTAGGTTTCTTCGATCTGTACCGCTGCGCCTTGAAAGGCAGTTTTAGCATCTCCTCTCAGCAGGTCTGCCAGTTCCCTTCCCTTTGGCAAAACAGGGTTTTTCGCCAGCTTTTCAAAGTCTGTTTTGCCTTCACTTTTTTGGTAATCAACCTTGATCAGCTTTGCAGCAAATGTGGCTTGTTCAAAGGTTTCAGCCACCACCATTCCGATATGCTGTCCATAAAAAGTAATTTCTGGTCCCTGTAACAGTGCTCCACCCCGGAGTCCGCCATTTACATTGAGTTTTGGTGAATTCTTATGGGTAATCACTGCCAGTACACCCTGTGCTTTTTCTGCGGCTGTGGTGTCTATCGCAGTAATCTGACCTGCGGCAATGGTACTTTTGAACAATACAGCATGGGCTATATTTTTTACTGGGTAGTCGGTAGCATAATTCGCCTTACCGGTTACTTTTAAGAGGCCATCAATTCGGGTTACTGCCTTGCCAATTACTTTGTTTTGCTCTTCCATGATTCGTTCAGCTGCTTAGCTCTTGGTTCCCTCGCCTTTTAAAGCAAGTTCCAAAGCATGTATGATGGTTCTTTTTCCTAATTCTATTTTAAATTTATTATGCGACAAAGGTTTTGCATCTGCCATTTCTGCTTCAGCCGCCATAGTGAAGTTTGCTGTGGAGGGTTTTTTTCCAATTAAGGCTTTGATCGATTTTTGCGCTTTCCAGGGTTTATGTGCCACGCCACCCATGGAAAGCGCTACATCCCTTATTATGTCGCCATCTAAAACCAGGCCTGCTGCAACGGAAACCAATGCAAAGGCATAGGAGTTACGGTCGCGGACTTTCAGGTATGCGGAATGCGTTGCAAATTTGTTTTTTGGCAGTTCAATACTGGTGATCAGTTCGCTAGGTTTCAGGCTGTTCTCCTTTTCAGGGTGGTTGCCAGGCAGCAAATGAAAATCATCCATCGGAATGGATCGGGATGTTCCATTCGCTTGCAGCACTTTTACAGTTGCATTTAATGCAGAAAGCGCCACCGCCATATCTGATGGATAAACAGCAACGCAGGAATCCGACCAGCCGAATATGGCATGCATCCTGTTGAATCCTTCCATTGCGGAGCAGCCTGATCCGGGTGTTCGTTTATTGCAAGGCATCGCCACATCATAAAAGTAGGAGCAACGGGTACGCTGCAACAGATTTCCGGCGTTTGTTGCCATATTCCGGATTTGTGCGGAAGCACCCGCCAAAATGGCCCTAGTTAAAACGGGGTAGTTCTTTCTTATTAGCGGATGATTTGCAGCTGCTGTATTTTTACCCAAGCCGCCGATCGAAATTCCTCCTGCATTGTAGCCTGCTGATAGTTCACTGATTGCTGTAAGATTTAAACGTCCAAGATCAACAAGTTCATCTGGATATTCTACGTCTTCTTTCATCAGATCCAGCAGGTTGGTGCCTCCTCCAAGGAATTTGGCCTTCGGGTTTTTACTGAGATAGCTAATGGCTGAGGCGGGATTCGCTGCAGTGGTAAATTTAAATGGTCTCATAAATCCTGATATTAAATGCTAACCTGCGAAAAGCCAGGTCTGTTGTACGTCTTTCCCTGTTTGGGCTTCTCTAATTGCGGCCACGATATTTGGATAGGCACCGCAACGACAGATATTACCAGACATTCGCTCTGCGATCTCATCATCAGAAAGCATGACTGGTTGTGCGTTTTGTCCTAAATCTTGGGTAAGATAACTTAACTGTCCTTCTTTAGCTTCTTTCATCAGGGCAACTGCAGAGCAGATTTGTCCGGGCGTGCAAAATCCACATTGAAAGCCATCATGTTTTAAAAAGGCAGTTTGCATGGGGTTAAGTTCATTGTTCTTTGCCATTCCTTCAATGGTAATCACCGACTTCCCTTCACAGGTAGCGGCCAAAGTGAGACAGGAAAGTACTCTTTGTCCATCGACAATAACTGTACAAGCCCCGCATTGGCCGTGGTCGCAGCCTTTCTTTGATCCGGTAAGACCCAGTCTTTCTCTTAAAGTATCCAATAAACTAGTTCTGGAGTCGATTACAACCTTTCGGGCACTGGTGTTTACTTTAAGGTTGACAGAAATGGCATTTTCTATTGCTTCCGGATGGAGTTCAGGTATGTCTTCAAAATCTGCCGATCTGGCAAAAAGTTGTTCTGCAGCAAGCAGGTGACTGGCAAGTAATCCTGCCGCGGCAAGGCTCATCAGCTTCATGAAATGTCTTCGGTTCAAACCTGAATGGATGGCTTCATCCAGTTCTTCGGGCATCAGATCGCCAAAGAGTTTTATTTCGGCTTCTGTTAATTGAGTTTTGTTTTTGTTCATGCTTCAGTACATAATGAGTTGAGCATCAGTTATAATTTAACAGGACTGACTCAAGGATGGTTTGTAACAAATCGAAAATAATTCGCTAAACTCAGTGCTTTCCGCCTTCAGCTACCTTAAACAGGTGCAGCACTTGAGGGAAGAGTGCATCCATGCTTTCTTCTACGCCACGTTTTGAGCCGGGGAGGGTAAGTACCAGCGTTGTACCAATAAAACCAGCCAGGCCGCGGGAAAGCATGGCATAAGGCATGCGTTCCTGCCCGTATCTTCGTGCAGTTTCCATAATTCCGTCGATCTCGCGGTCTAAAAGTGGTGCAATGGCTTCAGGGGTAACATCCCTTGGTGACAGTCCTGTACCTCCGGAAAAGATCAGCAACTGGATGTTATCTTGACTAAGCTGCCTTGCTTTGTTCCTGATTTCCTCTGTTTCATCTGGAACAATTTCGTAGTTGATGGTGGTAATTCCAAGTTGTTCCAGCCGTGCAATGATCGCCTTGCCGGAACTGTCTTCTGATTTCCCCGCAAAAATGGAATCAGAGCAAACTACCACAGCCGCTTTAATTTCCGGGAAACGTTTGTTCTTTAGATCAGATTTGCCACCTGTTTTTGTCAATAAACGAATGTTTTCTATCTCTACACCTTTGTCGATTGGCTTGAGCATATCGTACATAGTCAGCGCCGTTACTGCCGCGCCATGCATGGCCTCTACCTCGACTCCTGTTTTGTAAATAGTGTGTACCTCAACAGAAATAATAATCGTCAGGTCCTTGATCTCATAGGTGATCCCGGTATATTCTACTGGGAGTGGGTGACAATCTGGTATCACATCGCTGGTTTTTTTTACACCAAGCAATCCTGCCGCACGGGCAAATTCAAAAACATCGCCTTTAGGTACTTTACGTTGGGCTACAGCTTCAATAGTTTCTGGTTTAGAGACCCTCAGGGTCGCTGTTGCGATGGCGGTTCTTAGGGTGTTGGATTTTCTTGTAATGTCGACCATATTATATATTCTCTTTCCACTGATGACTTTCATCTTCAAAGCATTCTTTGCCCCAAATAGGTAGCTCTGCTTTCAATCTTTCCACTATTTCTGTACAGGCGTCAATTGCAGGTTTCCTATGGGCAGAGGAAGTGAATACAAAAAGACAAATCTCTCCAGTCTTTATTTTTCCAAGGCTGTGGTGCACATGCATGCAAGTCAGCGGATATTTCTCAAAGATCGCTTCGCGAATTTCCTGCATTTTTTCCAAAGTAAGTTCTTCATAAGCGGTATAATCTATAGCAGAAACAAACTTTCCGTCTATCTCATCTTTTCGAACCTGTCCCATGAAAATGCTGTGTCCGCCAATTCCGGTTTTGCTGCTGTGTTTAGCAATACTTTCTGATATAAAAGTAGAATCAATTGCTCCTTGTACAAATATGTTTTTGATTTCTTTATCGCTCATGTTCCTGATCTATAAAATGTCCACTCCATTTAACTATTCCGCCATTTAAACTGTAGATATGCTTGCTGCTCCCATATTTTTCTTTCAGCCATTCGGCGGCAGCCACACTTCTAATGCCATGTTGGCAAATCAGCACAATGTTTTCCTCGACGACTTCCTGATTGAGGGATGCAGGGAATCCTGACATGGGTGCCTTTAAAAACACAGCCGGATCTAATACCGGAAACTCATGACTCTCCCTCACATCGATTAGTAAGGTCGATTCTCTTTTTCTAAGGGCGTCGAACTCCTCACCGTCAATATTAATGATTTTGTTGCCATAGATAGGTTTGCTCATTGCTAAAAATTTGGCTTCCGTTTCCGGTATGGTATAAGTGTCATCAGCATGGCTAATTCGAATTTCATAGAACTGATGGTTGAGTAGGTTATAGTTGAGTATCTTGTTGACGAGCGGAGTTCCGATACCTGTAATCAATTTGATGACTTCGGCAGCCTGCATGGTTCCGATTATTCCGGGTAACACCCCTAACACACCGTTTTCTGAACAGTTGAGCACTTCTCCTTCCTGAGGAGGTATTGGAAAAAGATCACGGTAATTAGTGGTATTATTTGCCTGATCTGCAACATTAAATACGGCTAACTGGCCTTCATATCCAGATACGGCAGCGAAAATCAATGGTTTTTTTAATAATGAACAGGCATCATTGATCAAGTACCTGGATTCAAAATTATCGGTTCCGTCCAGGATGTAATCGTAGGCTTTCAATAAGTCCAGAATTATATTTCGCTCCAATCTTAGGAGGTATGTTTTCACCTCTATCTCCGGATTTTGCTCCCTGAGTCTTTGAGCTGCCACTTCTACTTTGAATTTCCCAATATCTGCCGTAGTATATAAGATTTGACGGTGCAGGTTGCTTAATGATACTACATCATCATCTACGATGCCAATATGACCCAGACCGGCGGCGCTGAGGTATTGTAAGGCAGGGCAACCGAGGCCCCCGGCTCCTATAACAAGCACTCGTGCCAAGGCAAGCTTCTGCTGTGCAGCTTCTCCAAATCCCTTAAGGATTAATTGTCTGTGGTAACGCTCGCTATTCAATATTTATCCTCCGGAAAATGGTGGCATGATTGCAATAGTGCAGCGGTCTGAGAGTTCAGTGTTCTGATGCACAACAAACTTGTTCAATGCCAGTTTATACTTTATCCCTTTTAATTTTGGGTATTCCTTCTCCAGAAAGGTTTTCAAGCCTTCTGTATCTCTTACATCGTTTAACTCCAGCTTTCTAAGCTTAAGAAATTCGGCGATCTGCCCAAAACTAATGATTTCAATTTCCATGGTGCTAATTTACCTGTAAGATGCTGATCTTACTTAATCATTTTACAAATCTTCTTCCTCTGGCTTTAAGCATGGGTAAACAACAATTTATAAGCGGCTAGCGCCAATACACAGGCCAGTATGTTTTTTAATACAGTTTGCGGGAATTTCAATGCACCAAAATAGGCTCCGCAAATGCCGCCAAGGAAGGCTACGGCCACATAACCCAACATGTGGGCGTTGAAATCAAATCCTTTGATCAGTTGTCCTCCCAGCCCGGCAACCGAATTTACGAAAATAAAGGCAGCACTGATCGCTGCAGCCTGTTTTTGACCCGTCCATTTTAGCAACAGCAACACAGGGGAGAGGATGATCCCTCCGCCAATGCCAATCATGCCCGACAATAGGCCTATGATGCCGCCAACAAACAGCGAAAGAGGGATGTTAGACGGCTTAAAATCTTTCGGATTAGTATTGCTGAAAAATAAAAAACGGAAAACCGGGATCAGCAGCAGCACACCTAAAATCTTTTTGTAGACGGCACTTTCGATAGCCATCATACCGCCCACAAAAGAGAGTGGGATGGAAGCAAGAGCAAAAGGCCAAAAGATTTTCCATTTAAAGTGGCCTCCACGGTAAAATTGTATGAATGAAGTAGAAGACACGAACAAATTGAGTAACAATGCAGTAGGTTTCATGACTGCAGGGGAGACTGCAAATATGGCCATTAAGGCCAGGTAACCGCTTGCACCACCATGGCCTACCGAGGCATATAGAAATGCGACGATGAATAACAGAAAATAGAATAGAATAAAGCTGTCTTCCATCTCGGTCAGTCTGGCAATAAAAGTACATTAATGATTGCACCGCTTTCGAAATTTTCATCTTTTTCCGAAAGTTGTATGAGACAATTTGCTTGGGCAAAAGAACTTAGGCGAAAGGATTCCTGCGCATTAAGTGGCGTAGCCATTCCGTCTTTGTATATTCCTTTTAAAAAGTGCGTGAGGCCCGCCGTTTTTGAGTAAGGATATGTGAGTTTAGCACTGACTTCTTTTGGGCCAGTTTCCCGGGCCGATAGCATTTTCAACGCGGGCAAGACATAGTTGTAATAACAACTTAAGACGGAAGAAGGATTGCCAGGTAGACCGAAGATCAGCTTATTCTTATGCTTGCCAAAATATAATGGTTTACCAGGTTTTTGTTTCACTTTGTGGAAGATCTGGGTAACGCTGCAGCGTTTGCTGGCTTCGATCACAAAGTCGTAATCGCCAACACTTACACCACCAGTCAGCAACACCACATCGCTTTGCTGTAACGCGGTTTTCAAAATCTGTGTTAGTATTTCCAGATCGTCATCAGCCTCAACTATAACCGGATCTATTATGCCATGATGACGTAAAGCTGCAGAAAGTGAGTAAGAATTGGATTCATAAACCTGACCAAAATGTAGTTCCAGTCCGGGTTTTTGAAGCTCTTTTCCGGTTACGACAATGGAAACCTTTGGCATTGGATAGACTTTAAGTTCCGCAATTCCAATTCCAGCTAAAAACCCGATAGCAGCAGGACTAAGGTAACTTCCTTTTTCCATGGCGAGGGCTCCTGATTTAATTTCTGCGCCTTGATCCCTTACGTTTGTTCCCTGTTGTAATCTGGAATCATGGATGCTTAGCTTACCGTCTGATAAGGTGATTTTTTCCTGCATCACGACAGTGTCAGCACCATTGGGCAATGGTGCGCCTGTAAATATCCTTGCACACTCGCCACTAGTTATGCTAAGTGCATGTGGCGCGCCGGCCGCCATTTCTCCGATAACAGCCAATTCATTGTTTATATCTGCATATTTTAATGCATAACCGTCCATAGAAGATTGTGGGAAAGTCGGGATATCTATTTTGGCAAACACCGTTTCTGCAAGCGTATGTCCCGCCGCCTTTGAAATTGGCCTAAGTTCTGGATTTAAAAGGATGACGTTGCTATAGATGAGCTCTTTTGCTTCATTAACGCTGATCATGTGGTTATCCTCCTATATTGATCATACTCCTATTTGCAATGGCATCCACGTCCAACTGCTCGAAATGGGTATTAAGTTGTCCGCCTAGTTCTTTCTTTTTGCTCCAAATAGAGGCTTGGATCAGTGGCAATACGTCTTCGTGATTTCTTAAAGGAGATAAAAGGTCAGTTTCTCCCGCTGAGAATAGGCAATTTTTTAATTTGCCATCTGCGGTAAGTCGCATGCGGTTACAGGTGCTGCAAAAAGGGGCGGTCATGGTACTGATTACAGAAAACGAGCCTTCATGACCAGGGATCATAAAATGTTTCGCGGTATCATGAGGCTCCGCTTTAACGGGTAGAACAGTATGTTTTTTTTCAATCAGGCTAAGGATCTCTTCCAGGGAAAAAAGTTTATTGCTTGTCCAGCGGTTTCCCCTGAAAGGCATGAACTCGATGAATTTTACTTGAATGGGATTGTGTTTTGTCCAGGCAATAAAATCAAGGATTTCATTGTCGTTTAAGTCTTTCATCACCACCATATTGATCTTTACAGAGATTTTATGCTGCAACAGCAATTCAATATTACTCTTGACCTGGTGAAAAACATCTCTACGGGTGATGTGCAAGAATTTTTCGGGTTGCAAGGTGTCCAGACTGATATTAATGGAATTGACATTTGCCGCGATCAACACTGGCAACATTTCATTGATCCGGGTGCCATTGGTAGTGATCACCAGTTCTACAGGTAATTTTCCAAGTGCAGCAATGATAGCAGGGGCGTCTTTACGAACCAATGGTTCCCCGCCAGTAAGCCTGATCTTTCTAACCCCTTGTGCAACAAAAATATTTGCTAATTCGATGATTTCGGCAGTCTGCATTAGTCGGGAAGCAGGCGTAAAGTCATGATCCTCTTCAGGCATGCAGTAAAAACAACGAAAATTGCAGTTGTCTGTTAAAGATATCCTCAGGTAATCGTGCACCCTTCCAAAAGAATCCTGTATCATGTGTTTTCCGGATTTAATAAATTTAAATAATCTGCCATGGTATCTATATCAACCTCACCGTTTTCGAAAATTACGGTTTCTAAATCAGAACTGTAAAGCTCCAGCAGTTTTTTTGCACCCTCATGACCTTTCAGGCTCAACAACAGATCGAAATATTTCTTATTGAACAAGACAGGGACACCTATTGTTTGTGCATAACTA
Source organism: Pedobacter sp. JCM 36344 (assembly GCF_046546555.1). Classification (NCBI taxonomy): domain Bacteria; kingdom Pseudomonadati; phylum Bacteroidota; class Sphingobacteriia; order Sphingobacteriales; family Sphingobacteriaceae; genus Pedobacter; species Pedobacter sp. JCM 36344. Next base: position 380,479 of record NZ_JBKHKK010000001.1, on the reverse strand, counting down.
CTGGCGACAATGCCTTTGCCGGTTTGCTGTTGCGTTTTAATCAAATCTTTTAGTAATTCCGCTGTTACATAGGGCTGGTCAGATACAGTAACAATGGCATTTTCCAAATCCTTGTGTTGAGTTAACAGCTCGAGTAAGCCCATCGCAAGGCTTGACGACATGCCGCTCTGCCAGCGCTCGTTGACCACGCGAAACAGGCGATCATTTGTGGCTTCAACAGCTATTTCTGCATAGGCACCGAGCACAACAACTATAGCGCCATCGCTGGCCTCCAGTGATTCATCTGTCACATGCTTCAAGAGCGTTTTACCCTGGTAAGTTAACAGTTGCTTCGGTTTCCCTAGCCTGGATGAATTGCCTGCCGCTAAGATTATGATGCCATTAACCATAACCATCCAGATTAATGTTGTAGGTATGAATTGGTAATGTTTTTTCTTTTAAAAACCCTGTGGAGGCGCCACTGAAGACAGATTTGATTTCTGCAATGATGGAAATTGCAATCTCTTCCGCTGTCTCTGCCCCGATATCCAAACCTATGGGACCATAAATACGACTTAGATTTTCATCGGTAGCCAGTTGAAGCTCTTCCAGCATCCGAATCAATTTTTTCTTTGGGCCTAGTGTCCCTATATAGCGCGCATTAGTTTGAAGCAAAAGGTTCAGCAATTCAAGGTCGTAATTGTAATTATGGGTCATCAGCACAAATGCGGTCTGGTGATTTAGTTTTACATTTGAAAGTACCTGCTCAGGTTTTAGAACCCGGATTTTATCTGCGGTTGGAAATCGTAGTGCAGTAGCATGGGTAGGTCTTCCGTCTATAATCGTCGTCTGCCAACCCAATATATCTGCAATTTGCGCCAGTGGCTGTGCATCGTTTCCTGCGCCTGCAATGATCAGCGAGATTGGTGGATTTACCAGTTCCAAAAAGGCTTCTAGGGACTGTCCATCAACTGTGTAGGACTTAAATGTTGACCTTTTCCTGGTTAGTACCTCCTCAGCATCTGTGATTACCTCATGAGGTAATACTGCTGCGGAATTTTGGATGGATAAATTGCTCCCATAAAGCAGACTAGAACCTATTTGTTTCACAGAGGTAAGTGAGAATAAAGTAACCAGAACGGCGCTTTCTTGTCCTGCCTCCAGTAAAGCCAAAATATCGATCGGATTGCATTCAGCATCACTTTTTATAGGCTCAAAAAGAATACGAACAATACCATTGCAACCTAGCTGTACACCGAATTTTGCATCATCTTCATCAGTGGTATCATAGGTAACCAGCTTATTTTCCTGCTGATGTATGGCTGAAAGCGCTTTCCTTAAGGCATCGCCTTCCAGGCAACCACCGCTGATCGCACCGGTAAGCATACCGTCTTCCGTAATTAGCATCCTCGCTCCGGGTCGTCGGTAAGATGATCCCTCGACTTTCACAACCGTTGCCAGCGCAGCCTTTTGACCTGTTTTTATGGACAAGTCATATGCTTTTAAGATATCCTTTATTTCTTTCATCAGTTATCAACTCCAATCATTTTACCTGATTAAACAGACTTTAAATCAAAGATAACTGTCTAATGTTAATAAACTAACATAAGAAAGATTAGTGATTTACTTGGAAGGAATAAATTTAAACGCGTAGGAATTCATGCAGTACCGTTTGCCTGTCGGCTCCGGTCCGTCATCGAAGACATGTCCCAAATGAAGACCTGTGCTTGTTTCGACCACTTCGTCCCTAATCATCCCGTTTGAAGTGTCCCTAACTATTTTGATGGCTTTATTGTCAATAGCTTTGAAGAAGCTTGGCCATCCCGTTCCGGATTCGAACTTAGCATCTGAACTGAACAAAGGCTTATCCGTAGCTGCGCTCACATAAATTCCCTTTTTATGGTTATCCCAATATGGATTTTTGTAGGGTGCCTCGGTTCCCTTATTAACCATAATCTCATAGGCTTTTGCGGAAAGCACTTTCTTCCAATGCGCGTCTGGCTTAGCCCCCGGATACAGCTTGGTGTTTTCAGAGGAGCTGCTAGTTGTTATTTTCTGCTGCTTAGCAGAATTCGGATTCTGGCTACAAGCATTCAGTGCAAGCAGTAAAAGCGAGGCGGTCCAAAAATTTATCTTTTTCATATCATTTCAGTCATTAAAATCGGTTTAACTTTACCGTGTTGGATTAAATACTTTACATACGTAATAACGGAAGTTAAAAATGTATTTTTATGTAATTATTCCAATATGTTTACGGTCAAGGAAGCAAAAACATGGAGGATTGTGGCTGCATCTAAAACAGTGCTTTATGAAAGTGATCAAAGAAAAACATTCGTTAGCCATGCGCTGGACACACTGGGTCAATTTCCCCGTGCTTGCCGTTATGATCTGGAGTGGTCTTTTCATTTATTGGGCTAATGATTCTTATGGGATCACCATATTTGGAACTACAATTTTTCAGTTTTTCCCAGAATGGTTTTATGAGTACTTTCACCTGAAGCAGCGACTAGCAGAAGGCATGGCCTTCCATTTCTTTTTTATGTGGTTGTTTTTTATCAATGGGCTCCTATATGTTATTTACACGATAGTTTCTGGTTCCTGGCGCGAACTGGTACCTAAGAGGAATTCTTTTCGGGAAGCTTGGCAGGTATTGTTGCATGACCTGCATATCCGTAAAGCTGTTCCGCCGCAAAAGAAATACAATGCCGCGCAGCGTATTGCTTATACAGCCATCATAATCATGGGTTTTGGCTCCGTATTTACAGGCCTTGCTATTTATAAGCCTGTTCAATTTTACTGGATTTGCTGGCTGTGTGGCGGGTACCATGTTGCACGTATCCTGCATTTTGCGCTGACCATAGGTTATGTGCTATTTTTTATGATTCATGTGGTGCAGGTGATCCTTGCAGGATGGAACAATTTTAGGTCGGTGGTTTCAGGATTTGAGGTTACGGATTGCCAGGTGAAGGATTTAGTTAAACCCAAAGAAAATGAAGAACCTGTTTAATAAAAGGATCGCGAAACCGCTGACGGTAGAGCAACAGATCAAAAGAAGGACATTTATTTCGTTCGGGAAATTTTTCGCCTTGAGTGCTGGTGCATTTGCTGGCTGGAAATGGCTGTACAATTCGCCAAAAGAAGTAGCCGGGGTTACCGGAAATGTGCGCGTACCGTTGAGGAGAGCACTCAATAAGAGTGAGTTGTTTTTTCGCAATTTCTTTAGCAACAGCCACTTGGTGAGGACCTATCCCAAATCAAGGGCAGCGATTGATGTGCGTGTCAATAGCATGATTGGCATTGATGATGAAAATTTTAAATCTGACAAATGGTTCCTGAACATAAAAAGCACAGATGGCAGTTTATTAAAAGTAAGCATTGACGAGATCAGATCCCTCCCGAAAACGGAGATCGTATTCGATTTTAAGTGTGTGGAAGGTTGGGACCAGATCCAGCACTGGGCGGGCCTGAAGTTAATCGATTTTTTAGATCATTACCACTTAGAAGATTGTGTCAAAAAGAAATATATTGGTTTGGAAACCCCCAACGGGAAATATTATGTGGGTCTGGAAATGGAAAGTGCTGTTCATCCTCAGACGATACTGGCTTATGAAATGAACGGCAAGCCGCTATCGATTAAACATGGCGCACCTTTAAGGCTGATCATTCCAGTAAAATATGGAATTAAGAACTTAAAAAGGATAGGAACGATGTCGTTCAGCGATATAAGGCCAAGGGACTATTGGGCTGAACGAGGATATGATTACTACTCGGGTTTGTGATCTTGAATTGTAAGTAGGAGCACGCTACGAGCATTTACCTTAGCAGAAGCAATGTTTCACGATTACATTTAGAAGGCTGGATCGCTACATTTCTAGTCAAATCACGACTAATACTTGACTTTAAAATAAAGCGCTTAACTTGAAGCCCATGATTAGTGAAGACTTATTGATTCAATTTGGCGCAAAGATTGTAAACTTCGACAAGGGCGAAATTATCTTTAAAGAAGGGGACACTTCAAGATATTACTATCAGATAGCTAATGGGGCCATCAAAATGAATAATTTCAACGATGAAGGAAAGGAGTTTATTCAAGGCCTTTTTTCGGATGGTGATAGTTTTGGCGAACCTCCGCTTTTTATTACGGATAATTATCCTGCAAATGCGGTTGCATTTTTACCCTCTAAGGTTTTTCTTTTGCCGAAGGTAAGCTTTATGCGGTTGTTAATTGAGAACCCAGCTGTTCATTTGCAAGTAACCACGAATCTTGCAAAAAGACTTTATTTTAAATCTATCATGGCCTCAGAAATCTCCTCTCAGGAGCCTGAACACCGTGTGCTTAAGCTCATCGATTATTTTAAAATAAAAATTGATAAATCAGTTCCAGACCAACAATATAAAGTTGAAATAACCCGGCAACAAATTGCTGATCTTACTGGATTGAGGGTGGAAACCGTTATCCGTTCTATCAAATCCTTAGAAAAGAAGGGTGAGCTGACAATCATCAATAGAAAGGTATTTCGCTAAAAGACCATGTCGATGATTTGAAGTCCTTTATGATTTCACTCATAAAAATCGAGTTGGCAAAACAATAACTTTGACTTCATTATTAAGATAGACATTTTCGATAAATAGAAAGTCTTATGAAAGCGGAAAATACAAAACCCATCACAGCGCAAACGCGGATAAAGGAATTGCTTGATATAGATCAGGTAGGTGTGATAGCTGCCTTAGTTAAGCTGAATAGTAATTTTTCTAAATTAAAAAATCCAATTTTACGGAACCTTCTGGCACGAAGGGTAACCATTTCCGATGCCTGCAAAATTGCCCGCTGTGATGTGACTTCCTTTTTGGATACCATGGAACAAATAGGTTTCGTTATTGATAGCAAAACATCTGAAAAATACTCCTCGCCAGTAATTGGTATTGACTTTAATAGACAAGCAGTAGTATATGAGCTTGATGTGAGACCGTCTCTCGATAAGAATGAAGATCCTTTAAAAGAAATTTTAAAAATTGCAGGTAAACTTGGAAAGGGGGAAAGATTAAAAATCATAAATTCTTTTGAACCCAGCCCACTTATCAGCTTGCTGGGAGAGAAAGGCTTTTTGTGTCATACTGATGTTATTGATTCGAAAATGTTCTTAACCTGGTTTGAAAAGAAAGACGATGATTTGTATTCTGATGATTTATTAGTCGAGGAACCTGGGCAAGATGATAAGGTGCTTTTTGATGAAATCTTATCCCATTTTGTTTCTGAAAAAATAACATACATTGATGTTCGTAATCTGGAAATGCCAAAGCCTATGGTGCGAATCATGGAGCGTATCGAGAAAATGGGAAAGGATGAATTATTATATGTTTACCATAAAAAGGTTCCTGTGTTCTTGTTACCTGAGCTGAACAAAAGAGGGCTAGCATATTTAATTCACCAATACTCGGCGTCTAGATCGGACGTATTAATTTATGGTAATAAACTTAAGCAAACAACAGCATAGTCTTTATAAAATCGTTATTGCCCATTATTCTATTGGAGCTGTATTCTTTCTGGTTCTATCAGTTATGTTTTTCTTCTCCATAGAAGTAATGTCTGGTCATTATTTTCAACCTATGCTATTGGCACTAACACACACTGCAGCTCTGGGCTGGGGTACAATGGTTATCTTTGGTGCACTGAACCAATTGTTACCTGTCATTTTGGAAAGGGGGCTGTTCAGCATACGAATTGGCTGGTGGAGCTTGTTGTTTCTTGTGCCCGGTATAATTCTGTTGATCTATTCCTTCTGGGTATTTGAGCCAGGGATTTACATGCAAATCGGAAGTGTTTTGATTTTGATTGGGGTATTCCTTTTTGTGCTAAACGTTCTATTTACCATTGCAAAGGGCAAACAAGCTTCATCCGTTTTTGCGGAGTTTATTCTAACATCTTGCCTCTGGTTATTTTTAACGATTTCCCTTGGTGTCTTGATGGTATTTAATTTTCAATATCCTTTTTTACCTAAGGAACACCTCCAGTTTTTAAGACTGCATGCTCAAATGGGCATCTCCGGCTGGTTTTTATTATTAATAATTGGGGTGAGTGCTAAACTTATCCCAATGTTTTTGCTCTCTAGCTATCAGAAAACTAATCTCTTAACTGTTTCATATTATTTAATTAATGGAGCTTTGATCGCATTTCTCATTGATGGGTATCTTCATGGCATCAATTTTAATACGTATTTTATTTTAGGGCTTGGAACTAGTGGAATAGGATTTTACTTTGCTTTTCTATATCAATGTATTGTTTCCAGAATACGTAAAGGGATCGATATGCCGATGGTTCAGAGTTTGTCATCTTTTCTACTGCTCGGCATGGGAATACTGATTCTTCCGGTTATTCTTTATTACCATATACAGAATGATGCGTATGCGGTGCAGCTATCTGTTCTTTATGGAACTTTCATTTTTATGGGTTGGGTCAGTGCATTGATCCTGGGTCAGACTTTTAAAACCCTTCCGTACATTGTTTGGGTAAAACATTATGAACAGCTAACCGGGAAATTCAGAATCCCTTTGCCGGCAGACTTGATCCATAATAGATTGTTATTTGTACAGCTTATTGCCTTTTTTATTTTTCTCGTTTCTTTCCTGGTTGGGTTCCTATTAAGAATTTCGGCGCTAAAGTATCTTGGCGCCGTTAGCCTAATTATGTGTTCAACGAGTTACTGCCTGCACGTATTTTTATTACTTATTCACAAGACTAGAACTGAAAAGTATGATCGCATTTGATATTCCAAATTCTTCTGATGGGATAAAGGACGTGCTCATTACCTGTTTAAAAACGGTAATAGACCCCGAACTATTTATAAATATTGTTGATTTAGGGTTGGTCTATGCAGTGAAATTTGACGGTAAAAAAATGTTGATTTCTGTAGAAATGACCCTTTCTTCCAAATTTTGTCCGATGGGAGACAGTATCATAATAGCCACAAAAAACAGCTTAGAGCGCGATTTTAATAACTTCAAAGCTGAAGTAAATGTGGTATGGGAACCAGAATGGAATTATAAATTCATTTCTCCTGAAGGACTAAAAATACTTGGTGAGTAAGGTTTTCTTACATACAAATATGAATGATATGATTGAAATCATAAACGATATTTTTCAGAGCTGGTAGATTTGCCACTGATTATTTTATCTTAATATATGTATTATGGAAACCATTAATATTCTAAATGTAACCGCTCTAGAACCGCGTTTAAAACACCCCAGGATTTTTGAATTATTTGATAGCCTGGCGCCCGGTGCGGCTTTCATCATTGACAATGATCACGATCCAAAACCGTTGTACTATCAGTTGTTAGCTGAGCGAGGACAGGTGTTCTCCTGGGAATATTATGAAAATGGACCAGAGTTATGGAAAGTTAAAATTTCAAAAACGATCGGGGATACTCAAACAGAAACCATCGGAGAGATTGTTAACAAGGATTATAGAAAGGCACAGGTGTTTAAGCGCTATGGTATTGATTTCTGTTGCGGTGGTAAAAAGACCATTGCTGAGGTTTGTAAGACAAAGGGGATTGATGTCACAAAGCTTGAGAAGGATCTCTCAGTATTGTCGGATGAGGTCTATTCTAGTGAAAATGATTACTTGAAATGGGATACAAACTTTCTTGTCGACTACATCATAAATACCCATCACCGTTATGTTAAAGACAATACGGTTTTTATCAAAGAGTTGGCAAACAAAGTAGCTAAAGTTCATGGTGCGCAACATCCGGAGGCGATTGAAATAGCTTCCATCTTTTCAGAAGTTGCTGACGATCTGCTACTTCATTTAGAGAAGGAAGAGAAGATTCTTTTTCCATTTATTAAAGAACTGATACGTGTTGAAGCTGATGGATCGGTATTGCCTGAGAGTTTGCTCGGAAACGTTACTAATCCCATTCAGATGATGGAGGCGGAACATGAGCAAGTTGGAGAAGCACTGCAAATGATAAGAGACATTACGCAGAATTTTGCCTTACCTGCGGATGCTTGTAATTCTTACATGATCCTTTATAAAAAGCTTGATGAGTACGAAAATGATCTACATAGACATGTACATCTTGAAAACAATGTGTTGTTTCCAAAGGCCATCGATCTACAAGCAAAGCTAAACTAAGTATTCAGCACAATAAATTTAAAAAGCCTACTATGGAAGTATCTACAGTAGGTTTTTTTTAACCGGTTTTTCGGTTCTTATATTGAAGGCAATTTGTCCGAGCCCTACACAGATCATTATGGCTATTAAAAAGAGAATGATGTTGCTATGCGAAAGTAGATTCACTCCTGTCATTTCTAGTCCCTGAATCATTAAAATGAGTTCCTGCAATAGGACGCCGGATATAAAAAGCTTTGCCCCTGTGAGATTTAATTTCTGCTGATCGGGCATTATCTGATTGAAGAAGCCGACTATAAAAAATGAGATGACGCCTAAAAAGCAAAGGTGTAAATAAGCAATTACAATTGGTCTGAACCCAAATGCGAGACTACTTAAATATGGTATTGTTGAAAGCCCCTGCAGAATAATTTTAAGCACAAAACAACTGAGTGCTAGCAGCCATAAATATTGAGTTGTTTTAGAAAAAGTGTAAAGGCCACTGTTTTTCATAAACTTAAAAATACTAATCAGATAAAGAATTGCAGCTAGTTGAAGCACTCCGGAAATGGTGCCGATCCAATATAAATAAGTTGGTACTCGTAGCCAAAGTATTGATAATAAGTAGGTTGGGATAACAGTGATGATCAAGATTAAAAAAAGCTTTTTGTTTATTTTTTGGAGTGTCGGACTGTAGTTTGTTTTTACGGAACACAGTAGGCCTAGACAGGTAAAGACAAACCATCCGTTGTACTGGAAATGCAAAAAAAAGTAAATGGCAGCAAAAAAATAATCCTGAACTTTGATATGCGTTGCCATTAAATAAGCCAGTGTAAATGCGCCGATCGAGGAAACAGCCCACAATATAAGTGCGGTTTTAAACCAGACTCTGGCATAAGATCTATCATTTACTTTTTTGAGGTCCTGCCAATACTGGTAGATAAAGAAGTAAGAAACAAAGATTGAAAGTGTCGAAAATGTTATAGATAGAAACGCATACCCCTGTACCATAAAAGTAAATAACATCGCATACGCGGTAACCATATTGGCAATCAATGTTACCCGATACCGCTTAAAGTTGACGCTGATATTTTGCCTCGAAAGATAGTCTACCATTAGGCTCATAAGCGCGATTGTTACCCATCCTACAAATGCAAAATGAGAGTGGCCGTGTAAGAGGAATTTCTGATCGATTAATGGTAAAGGGAAGTTTATTTTATACCGTAATATCACACCCACTAAGGCTAAGACTACAAAGTTGATCAATGCAATCTTTACCCATTTTAGGGTTTCGAATTGTTGTGTTTCCATATTAATTTTGCTATGATTTTTATCATTTAAAAGATGTAAGTACAATAAAAATGTTCAGAAAAAGTGTGACGAACATCATTTTTTAAGGCCCTTCAAGTCATTCTTTGTCCGTTCTAATCAACGTAAAATTGTATCATAAATTAAACCAATATCTTATGAAAAAGATTTGTACAATCTGCTTATTGGCCCTGTTTATTATTGCTTGTGGTGGAAACAGCAATGATAACCCGGCTACAAACACGAGTGATCCCGCGGCTACGTCTGAGGGAGATAAAAAAACTAGTGACTATGACCCGAATCGTGGTGAGGGTAAGTTCAGCGACGTGAAGTTGGATGAGAAACTGGATGCAGCAATGGCTGCCAGGGGTGAGAAAATCGCTGATTTAAAATGTACCTCTTGTCACAAACTAACCGATGAAAAGTTAGTTGGTCCGGGCTGGTCTGGAGTAACTGGTCGCCATAAAGCCGAATGGATTATGAATTTCATGACCAATACAGATGCAATGATTGACAAAGATCCTAAAGTTCAGGCTATGCTTGAGATTTGTATGGTTCGTATGCCTAATCAAAGCTTAAGCGATGGGGATGCCAGGGATATTCTGGAATTCTTGCGAAAAAATGATGGCGTTAAATAATTTGATAAATAGATATTAATTATATTTTTATGAATAAGATTTTGTTTTCGATATGTGGCTGTTCAGCAATGTTGGTTATGCTGAATTTATCAGCCTGTAAACCTAAAAACGCAGGGGATGCTACTGGCAGCGATGTTGCAGGACGTGTTTATGTACCACCTGGAAAATATGACGAATTGTACAATTTTGTTTCCGGGGGTTTTAGTGGTCAAGTAAGTGTTTACGGAGTACCATCTGGACGTCTTTTAAGGGTTATACCGGTATTTTCAGTAGATCCTGAAAAAGGCTGGGGTTTTAGTGAAGAAACAAAACCTATGTTAAATACTTCTCACGGAGAGATCCCATGGGGAGATCAGCATCACCTTGACCTTTCACAAACGAACGGGGAAATCGACGGTCGCTGGTTATTTGCAAATGAAAATAATACCCCTCGCGTTGCACGGATTGATTTGAAAACATTCAGAACAGCAGAGATCATAGAAATTCCAAACAGTGCAGGTAACCATTCCTCCCCATTTATCACGGAAAATACGGAGTATGTAGTAGCCGGGACACGTTTTAGCGTGCCAATGGATTATGAAAATGGAGATGTTCCGATCTCTTCTTATAAGAAGAGTTTTAAAGGGACCATCACCTTTATTAGTGTTGCACCGAAAGAGGGGGAGATGAAAGTGGCCTTTCAATTGCTATTGCCAGGTATGAACTTCGATTTGAGTCATAGCGGAAAAGGCCCAAGTAGTGGCTGGTTTTTCTTTAGCTGTTATAATTCTGAGCAAGCGCATACCTTGTTAGAGGTTAATGCGTCCAAAAGAGATAAGGATTATATCCTTGCTGTAAACTGGAAAAAGGCAGAAGAGTATGTTAAACAGGGCAAGGGAAAAAAGATTAAAGCGAACTACGCACACAATAAATACAACGAATCTACTCATACTGCTACTTCTACTATGGAGAACGAAGTTACCATGATCGATGTGAAGGATTTCCCAGATCTTGTGTATATGATACCTTGTCCTAAATCACCTCACGGTACCGATGTAGATCCAAGTGGAGAGTATATTGTAGGTAGTGGTAAATTGGCGGCTTTAATCCCCGTTTTTTCTTTCAGCAAGATTCAAAAAGCCATTGCGAACAAAATTTTTGATGGAAGCTATGGTGGAATACCGGTAATAAAATATGAAGCAGCATTATACGGAGAAGTAAAAAAACCAGGTTTAGGACCGCTGCATACAGAGTTCGATGGTAAGGGTAATGCTTATACTACATTTTTTATCTCTTCAGAGATTGTAAAATGGAGCCTGAAAGATCTTAAAATATTAGATAGACACCCTACTTATTATTCTCCAGGGCATTTAAGTATTCCTGGTGGAGATACAAGAAAACCATATGGTAAATATTTGATAGCCTATAATAAAATTACTAAGGATAGATTTTTGCCAACCGGACCAGAGTTGTCTCAAAGCGCTCAGCTGTTTGATATCAGTGGTGATAAAATGAAGTTATTGCTAGATTACCCAACAATTGGAGAACCGCATTACGCACAGATGGTGCCTGCAGAATTGATTTCTAAAAATTCACAGAAGATCTTTAAATTGGAAGAAAACAAACATCCATATGTTACTATGGGTGAGAAGAAAGTGAATGTAGTTAGAGAAGGAAATAAAGTGCATGTCTATATGACTGCTATGCGCTCCCATTTTTCTCCGGATAACATCGAAGGAGTACGCGTTGGAGATGAAGTTTATTTTCATCTTACCAATCTTGAACAGGACTGGGACGTACCTCACGGATTTGGTGTGAAAGGGAATAAAAACGCTGAACTGCTGGTTATGCCTGGTGAGACAAGTACACTTAAATGGGTTCCAGCTAAAGCGGGAATTTATCCTATATACTGCACAGATTTCTGCAGTGCCCTACATCAGGAAATGCAGGGATATGTACGGGTGTCTGTAAGAGGTTCTAAAGTTCCAATTTCCTTTAGTTTGGGTAAAAACTCAGAAGCGACAGACGATATATTAACCAAATAGATTAATTAGGCAGATCCGATACAGGGTTTGTCTAATTTTTTTTATCTCTAAAATTATGAAAGCCCAAAAGTTAACAAGTTTGACAAAGGTCATGGTCGGTATTTGCGGACTTGCCCTATTGGTCGTTCTATTAGTGCCCTTGTGGCAGATTGAACTTTCCGCACCACAGTATCCGGAAGGCTTGGTGCTCAAAATGTATCCTCATAAGCTGGCTGGGAATGTTGATATTATCAATGGATTAAACCATTATATTGGAATGAAAACCCTACATACAGAAGATTTTTTAGAGTTTACCGTTTTGCCCTACATTATCGTGTTTTTTGCTGTTGCAAGTTTTGCTGTTGCATTATTTTTAAAGACATATAAATGGCTATTGTCGCTTTTCTTACTTTTTGTAATTTTTGGTATTATTGCCATGGCTGATTTTTGGCAGTGGGAATACAAATATGGACATGAGTTAGATCCAAATGCCGCCATCAATGTTCCGGGCATGAGTTATCAACCGCCACTTATTGGCTACAAACAGCTTTTAAATTTTGGAGCGTATTCTGTTCCTGATATTGGAGGATGGATATTTATTACTGTTGGAGCATTGCTATTAGCTGCCGTTATTTTTCAATATAAGGTTAATAAGAAAAGAGAAAAATCTGTGAATGGGCGAAATATCTTAGCTACGAGCGCGCTGTTAGTCACTTTTTCCCTTGCGTCCTGTACTATTGCGCCTCAACCCATAAGGGTTGGCAAGGACGCTTGTAGTTTTTGCAAAATGGGTGTGGCCGACAAGCGCTTTGGTGCGGAGATTATCACAAAAAAAGGGAAGATATATAAGTTTGACGATTTACATTGTCTCAATGAATTCAAAAAAACTGGGGCAGTAAAAAAGAAAGCTATCCAAGCTACTTATGTTGTTGATTTTGAAGAGCCAAATGGTTTTATAGAACTGAAAAAAGCTTTTTTTTTCAAGAATAATTTACTCAGATCTCCAATGGGTAGCAATGTATCCGCATTTAACAGTGAGCGGGCATTGAAAGCTCATTCAAAAGTGTTTGATGGTGAAATGCGACAATTAAATACTTTAGTTTTAGACAAATGAGGATTCTGTTTTTTTCCTTGCTTGGTGTATTGTCGGTTGTTTTCCACGTAAGTGGCAAAGTAATTCCCGTAGGTAAGTCAAAGCAATTTACTTCGATACAAAAGGCTATTGACTTTTCTAGGAATGGTGATACGATAATGGTTTTTCCGGGATTATACAAGGAAGGAAATATCATTATACAAAAATCAATCACTTTATTAGGACGTGGTTACCCCGTATTGGATGGCGAAAATAAGTATGCAATTATATCTATTAAGGCGAAGAACGCTGTGGTTAAGGGATTAAAGTTGCAACATACAGGTCGTTCGGAAATTAGAGATCTTGGCGCTATCATGGTTTATGACAGTGATGGAATATCCGTTATAAGCAACATACTTGACGATACTAATTTTGGGGTGTATGTTCAAAATAGTAAAAAGTGTACCATTAAAGGAAACTCGATTACCGCCTATGGAAAAGACGAGGTACAGAGCGGAAACGGTATTCATTGCTGGCATTCTGATAGTCTTACAATCATTGATAATAAGATCAAAGGTCATCGGGATGGATTATATTTCGAATTTGTCAAAAATTCGCTGATCGAGAAAAACATTAGCACCTTGAATGTACGTTATGGCATCCACTTTATGTTTTCTAATCAAAATACTTACATCGCCAATGTTTTTGAACGAAATGGATCAGGGGTGGCAGTAATGTATAGTAAGAAGATTCATATGTACAAGAATCATTTTTTAAACAATTGGGGCGATGCTGCCTATGGGATTTTATTAAAAGATATTACAGATAGCGACATTTCAGGTAATTTTTTTACTGAGAATACGGTGGGTCTCCACATGGAGGGATGCAGTCGGATAAAGTTGTCAAGGAATACTTTCAATAACAATGGTTGGGCAGTTAAAATCCAAGCCAGCTGTGATAACAATGATTTCACGAAAAATAACTTTACAGGTAACACCTTTGATATTGGCACGAATGGCTCCTTGGTACTCAATACATTTAACGGCAACTATTGGGATAAGTATGAAGGATATGACCTACAACGGGACAACATCGGAGATATCTCATATCATCCGGTGAGTATGTATTCCATGATTATAGATAGTAACCCTGCAGCTTTGATGCTTTTCAGAAGCCTCATTGTCACCCTACTGGATAAAACTGAGAAAATATTGCCTGGTGTAACACCCGAAAACCTGAAAGATAACAAACCGGTAATGAAAAAACTCCCCTTATGATTACAGTTACAAACCTGACTAAAAGATTCTCTAAGTTAATAGCGCTGAATAACATAAGTCTGTCTTTTCCGAAAGGAGAATGCGTTGCCCTGCTAGGTCCAAACGGTTGTGGAAAGACGACATTGATAAAATCTATTCTGGGAATGGTATTGCCTGATAGTGGTAGAATAGAATTTAATAATCAATCGATATCGGGCAAGTGGCTATACAGAAATCAAATAGGGTACATGCCACAAATAGGTAGGTATCCCGAAAATATGACGATCTCAAATGTTTTTGATATGATGAAGGATATGATGAAGGATATGAGAAAGGATAATATGGATATTTTAGATGAAGAGCTCATCGAGCAGTTTGGACTCAATAAGCTGATGAATAAAAGAATGCATACTTTGTCTGGAGGCACCCGTCAGAAGGTTAGTGCAGCATTGGCTTTCCTTTTCAATCCTGACGTACTCATTTTGGATGAGCCGACAGCCGGTCTGGACCCAGTTTCCTCGGAAAGCTTGAAAGACAAAATAATTAAAGAGAAAAGGAATGGTAAGCTGATCCTGATTACTTCACATGTACTGAGTGAACTTGATGATCTGGTAACTGAGGTTTTCTATATCCAGGAAGGTAAACTCGCTTTTCACAAAAAGCTGATAGACTTAAAAACCGAAACCGGGGAGTTAAAGCTCTCGAAAGCCGTAGCAAAAATTATCCTTTCCCAATAACGACATACCGATGAATAAAATATTAAAATATGTTATTGTAGATATTGTACGGAATAAGATCGTACTCATTTACACCTTCTTATTACTATTGATTTCCCTGAGTGTTTTTAATCTGGAGAGTAGTGCAGCGAAAGGGTTGTTGAGTTTATTGAACATTATCCTGATCCTGATACCATTGATTTGCATCATCTTCTCGACTATTTACATATACAATAGCGCTGAGTTTATAGAACTTTTGGTCAGCCAGCCCTTAAAAAGGAAATCCATATGGATCAGCTTATTCGGTGGTCTTACTTCTTCCCTATGCCTGGCATTCTTTGTCGGGGCTGGTATTCCTATCTTAATATACCATGCCGATTCAACTGGAATAATGATGATTGCGACAGGCTTGTGTCTGACCATTGTATTCGTCAGCATAGCCATGCTTGCCGCGGGGATGACGAGAGATAAAGCAAAAGGAATTGGGCTTTCCATTTTCCTATGGCTTTTCTTCTCTCTGATTTTTGATGCATTGGTGTTGTTTTTTCTCTTTCAGTTCCAGGATTATCCGCTGGAACGAGTAATGGTGTTTCTTAGTTTTCTTAACCCAATAGACCTAAGTAGAATACAGATTTTACTTCAAATGGATATTTCTGCCCTTATGGGTTATACGGGGGCTATCTTTAGGGAATTTTTTGGAAATGGTTTTGGGATAACGTTTTCCTTCGTGGGGCTACTGCTGTGGGCTGTAATTTCGTTGCTGTTTTCATTAAGAAGGTTTAATAAACAAGATTTGTAATGTATTCGAGTTAACTTATAGTATAGTTTTAATACTGATTACTTATTAAAATAGCTAGGATCTTATTCGTTTTAATGCCAATGGCTTTGTGAAAACTTGTTGATCGTCCTTAAATCGCAAAGTAGCCTTCTTAATTAAAAGATGTTTTTGTCTTTTAATTTAAATTAATTTTTAACTTTGCTAACGATATGGGGATATTTTCTAAAACATGTGAGTATGCAATTCGCGCAGTGTTCTTCATTGCGCACCGTACTGCGAAAGGGGGGAGAGTGGGAATTAAAGAGATTGCATCAGGAATTAGTTCACCTGAACATTTCCTTGCCAAAATACTTCAGGATCTTAGTCGAAAAAATATTATTAGATCCATAAAGGGCCCGAATGGTGGCTTCTATATAGATGATGCAACTTTAAAAAGAAGATTATCTGAGGTAGTGGAAGCGGTGGACGGAAATAGTCTTTTCACTGGCTGCGGACTGGGACTTGACTATTGTTCAGAAATTAATCCATGTCCTTTACACAATGAGTTTAAAGGAATTAGAGCTCGTATTTATGAGATGTTGCAGCGCACAACTATCGAAGCATTCAATGAAGACTTAAACCTGGGAATTACCAGCCTAAAAAAGTAAAAAAATCTACAACTAAAAAGATAAGAAGGTGTTAATATGTTATCATGACAGATGAACAAAAACAGTGGATTACCTCAACCGTTCCGTTTTTAAAGGAACATGGAGTTTTATTGACTAAACATTTCTATCAGGACATGTTTGAGCATAATCCAGAGTTAAAAAATATAAACCAATATGTGTTTTATAATCTGCCAACTACGTCTGAAAGACAAGAAGGTATATTAGAAGGATTTCTGGATATCAATAAAATTGCTAGTTTACCGCAGTTTCCTGGGACACGATATTATGTTTGTGGGCCATCAGCTTTCATTCAAAAGCAATTCCAAGACTTATTAGCAAAGGGAATTGAGAAAAGGTTTATTCACTTCGAAGAATTTGGTCCTGGTTTGTTGCAATTGAATTAATTAAGAATGAAGGCGACGAGATCAGACAGAATTTTTATTTTAATAAAAGAAAAAAAATAATATATGGTTAAGGATTATTTATTAATTGCACCTGGCTTAATTGAAGCCTCAGCACCATTGGAATTGAAATCGATATTACTTTGCACATCATTTTTCGTTATGCTAATTGTCTTCTTTTCGGCCATTTTTCTTTACAAGAGGATTAGACACATGCAGGAGCTTTCTCGAAAGTCAGGGTTGAAGGATAAGGACGTTCTTTTGAGCGAATATATCAGTGCGCTGAGCAGTAGACAGATTGATGATCTTTTGCGTTATGTTACAAAAAAGAAAGAAGGCACTAGCGAAATGAATAGATCGCACCTTTTAGGCTTGAGCGGATTTATTTTCTTGACGTTAAGTAGCAATGATGGATTTTCGCAGGGTACTAATAATAGTCAGAGTATTTGGACTGAGGGTGGGGTTATAATTACGTTGGTTCTGATCTTAATTCCATTGTTCGTTGGGATTTGGCTTATGATTACTAAAGTGAATAATCTTTTTCGTAAATATCAAAGTGGACAAACGTCAAGTGAAGCTAATGAGTTTATCGAGTTAATTGATAGTGGAAATCATGACGATTTAAAAAAGGCATTAAACGATCGAAAAAAAGCACTTAATTATACTTTAACTCACGTTGAATTATCAGGTGCTTTGAAAGCTCAGGATGGTAAGGGTTTGTTACAGCAAGTAGATATTGAAGCTGGGTTGCCTGTAGTGGCGATAAAAAAAAGAGCGGTTAAAAGGCCACCCATTGATCCAAAGTTAGCCAAGCTTATTTTGTGGTTCATAGCTACTGCTACTTTCTGGTTGGTTTTTGGAACCACAGTTGGTGAGTACCTCGGGATAAAATTTGTTGCCCCGGATGTAGACCATTTGAGTTGGCTTAGTTTCGGACGCTTGAGGCCTGTACATACCAATGCTGTATTTTGGGGATGGGCATCCTTGGGTATGTTGGGGTTAGGTTATTATGTGGTTCCTCGTGTAAGTAATGCTCCACTGAAAAGTATAAAAATTGGTTGGTACACGCTTTACCTAATTAATGCGACCGTCATATTAGGGACAATATCTTTGATGGCTGGAATTAATAATGGTGGTGGAGAATACCGTGAATACATCTGGCCAATAATGCTTCTTTTTGGAGTTGGTCTATTGCTCACGCTGATTAATTTTCTCCAGACCATTGCACAAAGAACTACAAAAGAGATTTATATTTCCAATTGGTACATTGTTGCTTCAGTAATTTTTGCTATTGTAATTTCTGTTGTTGCCTATATTCCAGTGTGGCAGGATGGACTTGGGGAAACCATTATTCAAGGCTATTATATGCACCAGGGTGTAGGTATGTGGTTTATGCTATTCACACTTGGTATTGTTTATTATTTCCTTCCGCAACAACTTAATAAACCAATTTATTCTTATAGTCTTGGGATTCTGGCCTTTTGGACTCAAATCCTCTTTTACACAGTAATTGGCACACACCATTTTGTTTTTAGTTCCATTCCCTGGTGGCTTCAAACCACGGCCATAATAGGAAGTATGGGTATGGTGATACCTGTTGCTGCAGGAACAGCTAATTTTATATTGACATTTAAGGGGGCATGGTATAAAATATCATCTAGTTATACTCTTCCATTTTTTCTCATAGGTATTATTTTTTATTTTACAGGATCACTTCAAGGCACCGCAGAGGCATTTCGTTCTACAAACCTGATTTGGCACTTTACAGATTTTACGGTAGCCCACTCTCATATTACCATGTATGGTATTATTTGCTTTTTTCTTTGGGCCGGTATTTATGCTTTAGTTCCAAGACTTACTGGAAATGAAGCTCCACAAATCACAGTTGGTTCACATTTCTGGTTAGCCCTCATCGGTTTATTATTCTACACTGTACCACTCATGTATGGTAGCACATTTAAAGGAATGATGTGGATGGATGGAAAGCCATTTATAGATAGCGTAGTATTTATGGCTCCATATTGGTTATGGCGTGCCATTGGTGGTAGCCTGATGTGGCTTTCACACCTGTTTTTTGTTTATAATCTATATAGAATGCTTTCAGGAAGTACTACGATAGATTTGCGGGAAGCAGCTATAGAAAAGCTAAACCAATCTTATGTGAGTAATGAATCCAGTTTATAATTTCAACCAGAAGACCAATGGAATTTTTTAACAGCCATACCAAATTATTTACTGCCGCATTCCTGCTTTTTGCAGTGTTGACTTTTCTTGTCTGCATTGTGCCAGCATTAAATAATCAGGCCAATAACGCACCGCTTCCTTTTGCTCAACCGTTGAGTGCAGAAGCAGTAAAAGGAAAGGCGGTATTTATTTCCAATGGTTGCGTAGCTTGTCATACTCAACAAGTACGCAACGTTGATATGGATAAAATCTGGGGCGAACGTCCAAGCATCGCTGCAGACTACGCGGATAATCATCGTACTGATTTCTGGCGTAACACTGCAACATTAATGGGTACGGAACGCACAGGTCCGGACCTGACTAATATCGGGACCCGTCAACCGAGTATTGAATGGCACCTTTCACACTTATTCAATCCACGTATTGTTGTCAAAAATTCAATTATGCCTTCGTATCGCTGGATGTTCGAAATAAGGAATAAAAAAGTAGAAGGAGACATTTCCGTTAGCGTACCGGAAGAATTCATGGAGGGGAAGATGGGCGTTGTGATCGCAAAAGAGGAGGCCTTACAACTCGTCGCTTATTTGCAAGAATTAAAGCAAACCAAGTTACCAAGCAATGCACCTCAGCCGGCCTTTCTTTATGAAAAGGCTGATGCAGCAGGTAAGGATTCTAAGCCGGGCAGTGAGAAGAAACTAAATGGGGCAATGCTGTATGCGAACAATTGTCAGAGTTGCCACCAACAGAACGGAGAAGGCTTAAAAGGAGCTTTTCCCCCATTGAAGGGTAGTAAGGTTGTGTTGGATGAAAATGCAGAGTTATTGGTTAATATCATCATGAATGGCTATAGTGGCAGAGAGAAAGAAGGGTTTGGTGTAATGCCTGCTGTGGGGACAAACAATAGGTTGAAGCCAGAGGAAGTTGCTGCAATTATGAATCATGAGCGTAGCAGCTGGGGTAATAATGCAAAAAAAGTGACTGTTGATGAGGTGAAAAAATTCATGGAAAAAGTAAAAGTGACAGCTAAATAGAAAATGATGAGAAGTAAAATATTAATTGCATTAACTATTCCTTTAATTTTTTTTAGGGTAACGGTTTCCGCTTGCCCAGCATGCGAAAAGCAATTGCCAAAATTATTAAAGGGAATTTCGCATGGAATAGGGCCTGATGGTAATTCTGACTATTTTATCATTGCTTGCGCAATAATAATTGTTCTTTTTACATTGTTTTATTCTCTTAAATGGCTTTTAAACCCGGGAGAAAAGTCTGATAATCACATCAAGCAAATCATTCTAAATGCAGACTAAAATGGAAGCACGCAGCAAGATATATATATTTATTGACGAAGAAAGTCAGCCTATCGCAGAGTTAGTTGCACCAGTGAATTTTGAGATGGATACAACCAAACTTATCGATGGCAAACATATTCTTAAAATTGTCAGTAAAGACCCGACTGGAAAGGAAGGAGTACGTCTTGTTCCATTCGAGGTAAGGAATGGACCTGCTATTGCAATTGAAGGAATAAGGGAAGGTGCCGTAGTTGACGGAATTATTCCGATTATGGTGAATGCCTATGGTAAAGGCGATCAGAAGAATTTCATGATAATTGGAAGCGAAACTCCCCAGAGTATTCCCTTCTGGATCTTCGTGTTGTTAATATTGTTTTTAGCATGGGCTGCATATTACCATTTTACGTCTTCAACAGTTCAGTTGTTTACTCAATAGTAATTTGATTAGATATGAAAGCAAAACAAGATATAAATGGTTTGGATGAAATTATTTTATTTGTAAATACATTTTACAAGGAAGTTCAACGAGACGAATTGATTGGACCTATATTGAATAGAGTTATCAAGGATTGGGAGCCTCATCTGCAAAAGATGTATGCTTTCTGGAATGCGGTATTATTCGGTGTTCCTGGCTTCACTGGGAATCCGTTTGCAAGGCATGCACCGTTACCGATAAAAAGTGAACATTTTGAACGATGGATCTTTCTATTTTATGGTACTATTGACGCCCTTTTCGTTGGTGAAATGGCTGATAGTACAAAAAAGAGAGCCGAAACTATGGCCATTATGTTTTTAAGTAAGCTTGATGCCATGCGAGGCGAGCCAGGCAAAGTAATTGTGTAAGGATTTCCAATATTCGTTCGCAGAATTTAATGCATCCTATACCAATATTTTTCTCTTTATAATTGCAATTATGAAAACTCAACCAATTAAAAGAAGTGATGAGTTAAAGGTACTTTCCCGAGAACATCATTTCGGATTGCTTTTCGCCTGGAAAGTCAGGGAGGGTTTGAAGTTAAATGTAGAGACATCCAGGTTAAATGCATACGTAAACCATTTCTGGGAGGATCATTTAAAGAATCATTTTTTAAATGAGGAAGTTTTGTTGTTCAATATGATAAATGATCCACTCTGTATACAGGCTAAAAATGACCATATAGCTATTATTACACAAATTGAAAAAATAAACTCATTTGGGAAAGACGACCCAAACGCATATACAAAACTAGCGGAGATACTAAGTAATCATATACGTTTTGAGGAAAGAATTGCATTCCCTCATCTAGAAGAAAAATTATCTGAAGCAAAGCTTCATGGTATTTCTCTTTTCTTAGAAAAGGATTATAATGAAGAATTTATTAATGAATACGAGGACGAATTTTGGATAAAGAAAAAATAAAGTTCATAGATAATCTTAGCGCTATTCATGTTCAAATATACGACGACGGAACCCAACACAAAATTGACTTCTGAGAATGTTTGGGAATGGAAAAGTGCGAGACTTGTGTAGTAGAAAAAGGGGAAGTGTCTGTATTCTCCTTTGCTTTTCCTACATCTACATTGACAAACGCAGTAAGGATTACAAGAAGAGTATGGCAGGAAAGTTACATGGATACCTCCAATTTTGACCTTAAATCAGAACTTTTAATCGCTTTTCGAGTTATACACCTATCACATTCCCTAACTTGAAAGCACTAAATTATGAAACACTATGATGCCATTATTATCGGCGCAGGTCAAGCCGGTATACCACTTGCTAAAAAACTCGCATTAGCAGGTAAAAAAACAGTAATAATAGAAAAGAGAATAGTTGGCGGGACGTGTATCAACGACGGTTGTACTCCTACAAAAGCTATGATTGCCTCTGCTCAGGCCATACATAAAGCCAGAACTGCCGGGGATTTGGGAGTCAAAATAGGAAACATAAATGTCGATTTTAAGAAGATTAAGAGCCGTAAAGATGAGATTGTTAAATCTTTCCAGGTTTCTGCGCAAAAGGGCATTGAATCTACGAAGGGCCTGGATCTTATTATGGGAGAAGCAACCTTCTCGGGAGAAAAGCAGCTAACCATAGCCACTTTTAACGGAGAAAAAGAAATAGTAACGGCCGATTGGATTTTTATTAATACGGGTGCTAAAACTGCAGTTCCTGATATAAATGGCCTGGAAAATATTGATTACCTAACTTCCACAACCATTCTTGATTTAGAAGAAGTTCCTGAAAGCCTTGTCGTGATTGGCGGGAATTATATTGGATTGGAATTCGGCCAAATGTTTCAACGCTTTGGCAGCAGGGTTACGATTCTGGAAAAATCTCCCTCTATAATGGGAAGGGAGGATGATGACGTCTCCGAAGAGCTTACCAAAATATTAGAAGATGAGGGACTGGAAATTTTAACGGATATCAATATTGAAAGTATCGAGAAAAAGGATGGTAAGATCATCGTCAGCTTGAAATCAAAAGGTAAAACAAAACGTATAACCGCTACTCATCTTTTAATCGCAGTAGGTCGAACACCGCAAACTGATATTCTTGGTCTGGAAATCGCTGGTGTGAAAACCGACAATAGAGGAAACGTGATCGTTAATGAAAAGCTGGAGACTAATGTTAAAGGTGTTTATGCCTTGGGTGACGTTAAAGGTGGGCCAGCATTCACGCACGTCGCATATAACGACTACACGATTGTTTACAGAAACCTGATCGAGGAGGCTAAGCTAAGTACAAAGGGAAGGCCAGTGCCTTATTGTATGTTTACTGATCCTCAACTTGGTCGTGTTGGACTTTCAGAAAGGGAAGCCAAAGAAAAGGGACTGGATTACCTTGTAGCAAAGATCTCTATGGAACAGGTGGCACGTGGAATTGAAACAGGAGAAACCCTGGGTTTCATCAAAGCAATTGTCGACAGAAAAACCAAGGAGATTTTAGGAGCTTGTATGCTTTGCTCTGAAGGAGGAGAAATCATGTCCGTTTTACAAATTGCGATGCAAG
Organism: Pedobacter sp. JCM 36344; assembly: GCF_046546555.1. Classification (NCBI taxonomy): domain Bacteria; kingdom Pseudomonadati; phylum Bacteroidota; class Sphingobacteriia; order Sphingobacteriales; family Sphingobacteriaceae; genus Pedobacter; species Pedobacter sp. JCM 36344. The sequence continues at coordinate 357,105 of NZ_JBKHKK010000001.1, read as the reverse complement.
GCGGTATCACTTATGATATGATTAAATATAATATATTTGCACATCCAACTTATTCAGAATCGCTAAATAACCTCTTCATGAAAGTAGAATGATAAAAGTATCTGGGTTAACCAAGACTTTCGGGAACATTAAAGCAGTGGATGATATTTCATTTGATGTTTTAGAAGGGGAGAATCTTGTGTTACTTGGTACCAGTGGCTGCGGTAAAACTACTACCTTGAAAATGATTAACAGATTGATCGATCCTGATGCAGGAACGATATCAATTAACGAAGTTGATACCTCAAGGGAAAAGCCAGAGTTACTTCGTAGAAAAATAGGTTATGTAATGCAGAATATTGGGCTCTTCCCTCATTATACCGTTGCAGAAAATATAGCAGTAGTGCCCAGACTTTTACAGTGGGATAAGAAGCATACCATAAACCGAACACTGGAACTTCTTAAAAAACTTCATCTTCCTGAAAATTACCTGCAGCTATTTCCCAGGGAACTTAGCGGGGGACAGCAGCAACGTGTAGGTTTAGCCCGGGCTTTAATTAGCGATCCTGATATTTTGCTAATGGATGAACCCTTTGGAGCTTTGGATAATGTCACAAGATCAAGCATCCAAGCAGAGTTTAAAGCGTTGGAAGAATTTACAAAGAAGACGATCTTAATGGTAACTCACGATGTTCAGGAAGCTTTTGAACTGGCAGATCGGATTTGTCTTATGGATCAGGGTAAAATTATTCAGATTGGAACACCTAAAGAGCTGTTATTTGCTCCGAAAAATGACTTTGTAATAAAGTTTCTCGACGGACAACGACTTGCGCTTCAGTTTAAACTAGTGACTATTGAAGATCTTTGGGAATTCTTGCCAGAAGATCTCACGCACACTAATAAAACAATTTCAGCTGATAAAGCCAGTATGTGGTCGGTCATGGAGACATTTAGCGCAGATAGATCGATTGAACATCAATCTTTTATAAATACACGCACTAAGACGTTTAAAAACCTAAACTTCACGCAGCTTACTAATGCCTTTAACTCTTATCAAAATAGGGAAATCCATGACTGAGCAACAGCAAACATTGTGGAGCTTTATGTACGAGCAGTCGGACAAGCTGCTCAGACAGACCTTTCAACACCTTGGATTGACTTTTATATCCTTGCTACTTGCCGTGGTTATTGGGCTCCCTTTGGGTATTTTGATTGCGCGTAAAAGCAACTTGGCAGGGAGTGTTCTGGGTATCGCAGGAGTATTACAAACCGTTCCAAGCATTGCTCTTTTAGGCTTTATGATTCCCCTCCTGGGCATTGGAGCTAAACCAGCTATTGTTGCCCTGCTCATCTATGCGCTGTTGCCTATCATCCGTAATACCTATACGGGTATCGTTGGCATTGACCGTTCCATTATTGAGGCCGCGAATGCGATGGGAATGAGTAAAATGCAGATTCTTTTTCGAGTAGAACTTCCATTAGCTATGCCAGTATTATTGGCAGGTGTTCGAACTGCTACAGTAATTAATGTGGGTGTTGCCACCCTGGCTTCCTATATCGCGGCAGGGGGATTAGGAGAGTTCATATTTGGAGGGATCTCCTTAAACAATACTAACATGATTCTTGCGGGAGCCATTCCTGCGGCTTTGCTAGCCGTTTTACTTGATTTTCTCTTATCAAGACTTCAAAAGTTAGATGGTAAGAAACTTAAGAAAGTCCTGCTTGTATTTCCAGTAATCATCGTTGTCTTGACTGGAATTTATCTGTGGCCTAGTACCTACACCACAAAGTTAAGGGCCGGGTTTACCCCTGAATTTATGGGTAGACAAGACGGAGACCTCGGACTAAAGTCGATTTATGGGTTGAAGATTCACACCACTGTGATTAGCGATGCGGTAATGTACAAGGCTGCTTATGAAGGGGACTTAGATGTGATTAGCGGATACTCGACGGATGGAAGGTTAAAGGCATTTGACCTTCGCATTTTAAAAGATGATAAGGGGATCTTTCCTCCTTACTATGCGGCTCCGATAGTTAGGGAATCTTCCTTGAAAAAATTCCCTGACCTAGAGCAAGTGTTAAATCTTCTCGCCGGGAAAATTACAGATTCTGTGATGACTGACCTCAATTACCGAACAGACTATTTAAAACAATCTCCTGAGCGTGTCGCTAAAGATTTTCTTTTGAAAGCTGGGCTTTATCAGCCGCCAAGAAACGGACAATCAGGCGTAATAAGGATTGGGTCTAAAATCTTTGGGGAGCAGTACATCCTCGCCGAAATGTATAGCATGCTTATTAAGGGGAATACTGACTACGAAGTGGCAACTAAAACTGGTCTTGGAGGCACAAAGATTTGTTTTGATGCGCTAATGAATGATCAAATTGACTTTTATCCTGAATATACCGGAACGGGCCTATTGGTTTTATTACAGCCAAGCCCAGAGGTAGTTAAGGAAATCACAAAGGATAGCCATCTTACCTACAACTATGTAAAATCGGCCTTTCAGAAGGATTATAAAATCAAATGGCTGATGCCTATTGGCTTTAATAATTCTTACGCATTGATGATGAGGAAAAGGCAATCACAGTCACTCCATATTACTACGATCACGGATCTTACGAAATATTTGGCGCAAAAATAGAATCTTAGAATTGATTTGAAAGACCGGCTTATAAGACAGGCCTTTCAAATCAATTGCTTATCTCCAACCGCCTCCTAAACTCTGATACATAGTTGTTATTGCATTTAGCTGTTTCTTTTTCGTTTCGATCAATTCTAACTTTGAAGATAACGCATCCCGTTGTGTCATCAGCACTTCAAGATAATCGGCTCTTGAGGACCTAAAGAGATCGTTTGAGATATCTATGGATTTGGTTAACGCGTCCACTTCCTGCGACTTCAAAGCATACCTTTTTTGCAGATTGTCGATGTTTGACAGTTGTGTAGAAACTTCCAGATAAGCATTTAAAATTATGCGCTGGTAATTGTACATAGACTGCAATTGACGAAGATTGGCGTTGTAAAATTCTGCTTTAATTCCTTTTCTGTTTACCAATGGTCCCGCTAAATCTCCAGCCAGGGAGTATAGCATAGATTCTGGTAGCTTAACTAAATAGGCAGGTTTGAAAGCCTGAAAGCCTAACGCTGCGGAAATACCAAATGAGGGATAGAATTCAGCCCTTGCGACTTTGACATCCAACTTAGCAGCAGCCAATTTCAATTCTGCTTGCATGATGTCAGGCCTGTTGGCCAACAGTTGTGATGGAATGCCTGCGCTAACAGTTGACGGGATTATTGCGATGAAATCATTTCTATCCCGTATTATTTCCTGCGGATACCTACCGAGTAGCAAATTAAGTTTGTTTTCAGTTTCCTTGGTCTGCTGTAGAATCTCGAACTCCAGACTCTTAGAGTTTAAAACCTCTGCTCTAAATTTCTGAACAGCAAGTTCCGTAACACGGGCTGCTTCCTTTTGCACTTTAATGATTTCCAGCGCGTTCTCTTGCAATTTAATGTTCTGTTTCACAATGGCAAGCTGATTATCGAGAGCCAGTAGTTCGTAATATGAATTTGCAACCTCCGCAATCAGATTGGTCAGAACAAAGTTTTTACCTTCAACGGAAGCCAAGTATCTTGTGACTGCCGCCTTTTTAGCGTTATGTAGTTTGTTCCAGATGTCGACCTCCCAGTTGGCATACAGAGATGCCCCATAGTTTGGCAACGGATCAGGAAACTCTCTGCCTGGCGCAACTTCGGTAGTAGCATCACCTGCGCCCTGACTCGTGTACCTGCCAACTTTTTCAATTCCAGCTCCAACTCTTACGCCAACCGTTGGCGATAGGTCACGAGTTCTGAAAGCAATCTCATTCTTCGCAATTTGGATTTCTTGTAATGTGGACGCGAGTTCCTGATTGTTTTTTAATGCAGTATCAATCAGAGTTACCAGGTTCTTGTCTGTAAAGAAGTTTCTCCAACCCATATTCGCAATACTGGAAGTGTCTTTACTGTTGTTAAAGGATTCTGGCATAGGTCTGCTATCTGCTTGTTGCGTAATTGCTGGAATCTTACAGCCTGCTACTACCAGGCAAATGCCTAGTAGCGCAGCGTATTTATTTATTTTAAGCTTATACATTGTGATCAATTTCTTCTGTTAGTGGATTCTCTTCTTCATTTTTCACTAGGTTGAACCGCTCGGAGATGCTGCCGAAAATGAAGTAGAGTCCCGGTATGATGATTACTCCGAATACGGTTCCGAATATCATTCCACCAGCTGCGGCGGAGCCAATTGTTCGGTTACCAATTGCACCAGGACCAGAAGCGAAAACTAGTGGTATTAATCCTGCGATAAATGCAAAAGAGGTCATTAGAATTGGCCTAAACCTAACTGCAGATCCCTCGATCGCGGCCTGAAGTACCGTACTTCCAGCTTTATGTTTCTGAATTGCGAATTCGATGATTAGTACAGCATTTTTACCCAAGAGACCAATGAGCATCACCATAGCAACCTGCGCATAAATGTTGTTTTCCAGTCCGAATAATTTCAACAGTAAAAAGGCGCCAAAAATCCCTGCTGGTAAGGAAAGAATTACCGGGAAGGGTAGTATGAAGCTCTCATACTGAGCCGCCAAAAGCATGTAGATAAACACCAAACAAATCAGGAAGATGTAAATAGCCTGATTACCTCGAGCTACTTCATCTTTAGAAATACCTGCCCAGTCGATGCCAAATCCTCTCGGTAAGCTTTTTTCTGCTACCTCATTCACGGCAGAAATTGCTGATCCACTACTATATCCTGGAGCAGAGGTTCCACTTATTTCTGATGAATTGTACATATTGTGTCTCGTGATCTCAGAAAGTCCATATACCTTTTCAATCTTCATGAATGCAGAGAATGGAACCATTTCATCTCTGCTGTTCTTGACGTACAATTTTAAGATGTCTTCCGGCAAAGCCCGGTATTGCGGCAGTGCCTGCACCATGACTTTGTATTGTCTGTCATATTTAATAAAGCTGGTTTCGTAATTACTACCTACTAATGTCGAAAGTGTGTTCATCGCATTCTCAATCGTTACCCCTTTCTGCTGAGCGATGGCGTTGTCAATCTTCAACATATATTGAGGGAAACTGGCACTATAAAATGTAAAAACAGAGGATAGTTCAGGTCGTTTGTTGAGTTCTTTAACAAACTCCCTACTTACCGTTTCCATTTTTTTATAATCACCTGAGCCGCCCTTATCTAGCAAACGCAACTCAAAACCACCAGCTGCTCCATACCCAGGCACAGCGGGTGGTTGAAAGAATTCAATGGTCGCACCCGTTACATCTTTAGACTTTTCTTTCAACTCATTAATTACCTCCTGAACAGAATGCTTGCGTTCATCCCAACTTTTTAAGTTAATAAGGCAAGTTCCTGCGTTTGCTCCCGTACCTTCTGTAAGAATTTCATATCCTGCCAATGAAGAAACAGATTGTACATCTTTCATATCCTCTGCAATCTTTTGTAGCTTCTGTGCCACTTGATTGGTTCGTTCTAAAGATGAGCCGGGAGGTGTTTGAATTACCGCATAAAACATTCCCTGATCTTCATTTGGAATAAATCCTGAAGGAAGATTGTTATTCAGTAATAAAGTCCCTGCGCAGAAGGCGAACAGCATGATATAGGTGATCGATCTTCTATTAACAATAGCTCCCAATAGCTTTTGATATCTTCCGGCAACCTTGTTGAACCAGTTGTTGAAACCATCTAAAACTTGGGTAACCCATGTTTTTCTTTTCGCCTTTCCATGATTATTTTTAAGCATCATAGCACACAGAGCTGGGGTGAGGGTAAGTGCAACCAGGCCCGACAGGATGATAGAAGTTGCCATAGTTATTGAGAACTGTCTGTAAAATATACCCACAGGTCCAGACATAAACGCAACGGGCACAAACACGGCCGCCATCACAAGGGTGATTGCAATAATTGCCCCGCTGATTTCATGCATTGCTTCTTCTGTAGCCTTTATAGGTGAAAGATTCTTCTCTTCCATCTTCGCATGGACGGCTTCAATCACCACGATGGCGTTATCGACGACAATACCGATAGACAATACCAATGCAAAGAGGGTAATCAAGTTGAGTGTAATCCCGAAATACTGCATGAATAGAAAAGTTCCGATTAGTGATACTGGGACTGCGATAGCAGGTATCAATGTAGAACGCCAGTCTCCAAGGAATAGGAACACCACTAAGCCTACCAAAATGAAGGCCTCAACAAGGGTGTGAATCACTTTCTCAATAGAGGCATCCAGGAATTTTGATACGTCGTAACTGATCTCGTAATCTACTCCTTTAGGGAAGGAAGTAGATTTGATCTCTTTCAGCTTGTCTTTTATGTCTTTGATTACCTGACTTGCATTACTTCCATAGGATTGTTTAACCACTATAGCGGCTGATTCCTTTCCATTCAAGCTAGAATAAATGTCGTAAAATGAACTTCCAATCTCTATTTCGGCAACGTCTTTTAGGTGAACGGTTTCGCCGTCAGCGCTGGATTTAAGGATGATATTTTCATATCCCTCTTTGGTGCTGTATCTACCCGGATACTTTAATACGTATTCAAATGACTGCGATCTCTTACCAGAGCTTTCTCCTGTTTTACCCGGTGAGGCTTCTAAACTTTGTTCGTCCAGGGCTTTTAGCACTTCATCAGCAGAGATTTTATAGGCGAGCATGCGGTCAGGCTTTAGCCAGATCCTCATGGCATATTCCCTGTTTCCAAGGATATCCGCGAAACCTACACCGTCTATTCGTTTGAGTTCAGAAAGCAGATTGATATCTGCGAAGTTGAAGAGAAACTTTTGATCCATTTTTGGATCCTTGCTGTACAAATTGATGTACATCAGCATATTCGACTCCTCTCTCGTAATTTTTACCCCCTCCCGGACTACCAGTGGAGGTAGTTTATTGATGACTGAAGCTACCCGGTTTTGAATATTTATTGATGCCTGATTGGGGTCAGTACCCAGGTTAAAGATTGCTTGAATGGTAGCTTCACCATCGTTACCGGCATCAGATGTCATGTATTTCATCCCCGGAACACCGTTAATGGCCCGTTCTAAAGGAATAATTACCGACTTTATCATTAATTCTCCGTTAGCACCAGGGTATTCTGCTGTGATGTTTACTTTAGGTGGTGAAATCGATGGGAATTGCGTTACAGGAAGTTGGGTAATTGCGAGCGCACCCAGAAAAGTGATAATAAGAGATATCACTATAGACAGGACGGGCCTGTGTATGAACTTATTAAACATAATTACTTTTTTAGAATGAAACTATTCGGCTTTCAGTTGAAGGCGGGAAATGACAGCCCTCGGTGCAATAAATTCGGATTTGATCTTGTCGTCGTCTTTGACTTTTTGCACCCCGTCAAGCAAGATCTTTTCATCTGCTGTAAGTCCGCTATCAACAACATAAAGATCTGGCATTTGACTACTTATTGTTATGTTTCTAGATCTAACAGTGCCCTTTTTATCGACTACAAAAACATAGATTTTGTCCTGAATTTCGTAAGTAGCTTTTTGTGGGATTATTAAAGCATTTTTTAACGGCATGGTCATCTGGACTTTCCCTGTCTCTCCGTTTTTCAATAGTTTATCCGGGTTTGGAAACCTTGCTCTAAAAGCTATATTTCCAGTTTCACTGTCAAACTCACTTTCAATGGTTTCCACATTACCCTCATACTTCAGAAGTTCATTGTTCGCGAGTAACAGGCTTACTTTTTTATTGCCCCGATTTTTAAGATCCGTTTGATAATTTAGATACTCAGGTTCCGATACGTTGAAATACGCAAACATCTGGCTATTGTCGGACAGGCTTGTTAGCAGTTCCCCTTCATCAACAAGGCTACCAAGTTTCAACGGAATACGGTCAATAGTGCCATCAAATGGTGCCCTGATTTCTGTAGCGGAAAGGTGAAATTTGGCCATTGTGATTTCAGCTTTAGCCTGATCAAGTTTAGCTTTAGCCATGGCATATTCGTTTTTGGACACTACATTTTTATCAGACAAAAGCTTTGTGTTTTGCAGTTCGATTTCAGCAGATTTGGATTCAGCCAGAGCTTTGTCAAGTTCAGCTTCGTACATTTTGGGCATAATCTTAAACAGCAATTGGCCCGCTTTTACAGATTGGCCCTCATCGACGTAAATGGTTTGTAGAAAACCTTTTTCTAGTGCTCTGATTTCAATATTACGCACAGATTTTATTTGGGAAACATATTCCTTAGTGAAAGAAGTATCTATTTTTAGTGCGCTTGTAACAGTGTACTTGCTTTCTTCCTCTGTTTTTACTTCTTTGGTGGTACAGCCTATATGGCATAAGATTGCACACAAGCCTGTGAGCATAAAGATTCTCTTCATTGTTATTATAAATATTAAGTGAATTGATAGCCCAGGTGATTGATACCCGGATGGATAGATTGGTTTTTTAGCATGTTATTGCCTATACGAACCAATAAATATTTATCAAATTCTTAATACCCTTTGAAGAATGTATTTATAAGAAGACTTGTAAGATAAATGCTTGCAGAATGGCAAGCAGTTTTTGAGGTAGTTATAGAAATGAACTAAAATAGAGGCATATGCCAGTGTCACGAAGTAGTTTATCAGTTCAATATGCTTCCGGGCAATTACAAACTCTTCATCATCATCCTCTATGTTGATGAAGTCTTCCTTTATTTCGGTAAGTGTTTTATTTTTATGCAGAAAGAAAGCCGGCGCTACAGTCTTTGATGAGGAATGTGTTATAATGATTTTTTCATCCGGCTTATGGGTATCCTGAGCATTCGTATGGGAATAGCTATACTGGGATCCGGTAAGCAGGAAAAAACACAGAGACAGGAATAACAGAAAAGTGGCTCTCATAATTTGCCTCAAAAATAATATTTGGTATGTTAGTTAGTGCTTTTCAAACAGTCAGAGTTTTGTCAACTATTTCTAAATGATAAAATTAGCCTTTGTTCAATCTATACTTGAGGTTATTGACCAAAAAGAGAGCACTTATAGGACTACTCTAGGACTAAGAGAGGTCTAAGAGCATATTACTTGGGAAAAGAGGTGCTTTATGGCTAGGAGTATGCACTGAGTCCCCTTGTTGCTACCTAGTAGTTGCGAAGACAACCCAAATTTAGAACCTCAATACAGATTTCACAATAGCACAATAAAACGAAGGTTTATTGTGCTTGTTCCTTTATCTTAAGAGCAAATAGCCGTCTTCGGCGCGTTGCTGTGCACGGTTTACATAGAATTGTCTGTCTTGAGGAGACCCTGTTGCTAAGCCATCAACATACCTGTTAAACATACAAAAAGCAGCAGAAATTAAAACGGTGTCGTGAATTTCTTTATCACTTGCACCTATTGTTTTTGCCTGTTCAATCTGCCCGGCCGTCACGTTCTTACCTCCTTTTTGTACACTTGCAGCGATAGAAAGCAAAGCTTTCATTTTTGCGGATAGATCTGTCGTATTGAAGTTAGCTTTAATAGCGTCAATCTGGTCAATGTCGCATTGGAGATAATGGCCTGCCAGCGCCCCATGAACGTTCTGGCAAAAGAAGCAATCGTTAAGGTAAGACACGTAGGTGCCGATGAGTTCTCGTTCTCCTCTGGAAAGAGAATTGTCATCACTGCGAAGCAATATTTCTGCCAGTCCATTTAAAGGAGCCGCAGTTTCTGGCCGATATTCCATTAGTCCTCTAATGCCTGGCAAGTCATTTTTAAGGTCGATATGTGCCACTTTAGCTAGTTTGTTTAGGTGGTAAATTGTACCCTTTGACCATATGTTTGCCCATTTCTTTATAGACCTCAGGATCTGTAGGTGTGAAACTGGCGAGGCCGTCTACATATCTGTTGAACATACAGAAAGCTGCGGCAATAAGCACCGTATCGTGAAGCTCTTTGTCTGTAGCGCCCTCTTGTTTAGCAAGGTCAATATCTTCTTTTGTTACCTCTTTGCCAAGAATCTGTACTTTCCCGGCAATGTTGAGCAACGCTTTCATTTTATCGCTGATTGCAGCTGAAGACATGTCTTTCAGTACTTCGTCTACGATTGCTTCGTCAGATTGGTAGAGGCACCTTGCTGCGGCTGCGTGACTACTCATGCAGAAAAGGCAATCGTTTCTTTTGGATACGTATGCGGCGATTAATTCCCTTTCTGCTTGAGACAAAGGTGATTCACCACGCAATAATTCTTGTGCAAGTTCATAAAGATATTTTCCGGTTTCTGGTCTAAACATTACCAGTGATCGTATGCCCGGTACGCCTTCCGGAACGTTAATATGTGCCATAGAAATTATATTTAGGTAGTAATTTTAGCTTTATCTTTTACAAACAGAACAACAAAGAAACCGATAATGAAGACAGTTGAAAAGATGAAAATTGCATTGCCGTAACCTCCCAGTTTGATTACCAGAACACCAATAAATAACACGGCTGTCCCAGTAAATAATCTTCCGATATTGAAGCAAAACCCGGTGGCCGTAGCCCGTATTCCCGTATGAAACAGCTGCGGAATGTATGCGGAAAGTACGCCTTGGCTCGCGCCAAAGAAAAGTGCAAGAACAGCAATTTCCGCAAAAATTAAGGGAGAGAAACTGGTATTGGTTTTGAATAATACAAACGACATAATTGTGCATACTGCAAAACATAGCAACATGGATTTCTTTAGGCCCATAAAATTAACCAGCCAACCAGAAAAGAAGCCTCCGGCTAAGCCGCCCATTCCCATGCACATCATGCTCAATCCCCGTTCTTTGGGAGCATCAGTAGCAATTAAGCTTTGTACCCAAGTTGGTAGCCAGGAAAAAATCGCCCATAGGCCGATAAGCATTGTGCCGAACATCAGCGAGCCCACTAACAGCTCTCTTCTGTTGTTTGCAGAATACCATAAAGATGTGGTTTTACTGAGGGCCTTCTCTGCCCGGTGAGCTAACCAAACCTCTGACTCTTTTAGCATCCAGAAGCCAAGTATGGCAAGTGCAATAGGTAAAAATCCTACAAAGAATCCTTCTCGCCAGGAGCTCACAACAAAGTTTATCAGACCAGCTGAAAAAATACCTACTGGGAATGCTATGGAAATAATGCCGGTGACAACAGCTTTACTTTTCGAAGGCCATACTTCACTCAATAAGGTAAAGGAGACTACAAGAACACCACCTACACCAAAGCCACTTAAAAAGCGACAGATTAGTATGCCTGTCCACTGCGGCATTAATCCGGTTAGCACCGTGAATACGCCATAGCAGGCAATTGCGTAAAGTAAAGCACTTTTTCTGCCTATTCTATCACTGATCAATCCCCAGGTGAATCCTCCAAATGCCCATCCGAAAATAAAGAGTGCATTAATAAGGCCACTTACATTATTCAGTTCATCAGCACTGAGATCACCCTGAAGGTCTTTTACAACTACAGGTAGGTATACAGACATTAATGTTGAAACAGTACCCCCAAGGGCACTGCTTATAAAACATAGTATAAAAAGTAGCGTAAGATAGCTGCGGTTATGTTTAATATTTTCCATAACAGCTATTTCAAAGGATTGTCAAACACTAATGCTACATAGTAGATCGCACCTACAGCAGGGGATCCGTATGCTTGCGAGATTCGCTTATTTAAGACATTGCTTCCACCTAATTTGATGGTGGTATTTGCTTTTGCCAGCTTTTTATTTAGCTGTATATCAACCATAGAATAGGCTGGTATTCTACCTGGCCTAACTCCGTTAAAAGTGCCATACCAATCAAATGCACTTTGCCAATGCCAGGCGACATTAAAACCAAAATCTTTGTAAGCATTGGCGTTCCCAAAAGTTACGTTTGTGCTGTATTTCGGGGTATTAAATTGAGCAATGTTATTGATATTAGCAGAGCCGAGGTTGAAAGACGAAAGCGTAGCATTTCCCCCAGCTATAAAACCGCCATTTAGCAGGTACGTAATCCCCGCGCTTACACCCTGAGCGGATACCTTATCGGTTGCATTAGTGTACAGTTGGAAAGCACTAACCGTTCTGTTTGCAACTTCAGCAGCAGCAGCTGGATTTATCTTTCCATCTGTACCTAAAACGTTTGCTGTAGGCCTTAGCACTACAGTATTTAGTAAAAAGTCTGTATAAGTGCTGTAGTAATAGTTCAGGTCGAACAGCATTTTTTCATTAATTAAGCCTTTGTAGCCAATCTCAAACGCTTTTTGTTGTTCAGGTTTTATATAAGCAACGTTGGATTTCACCAAAAGGTCTTTGTTTTGGTTGATAGCTGTGGGCGGAGGTGTTCCTCCTCCAATTGCCGCCCCAACGGCTGGTCCAAATACATTAGCGGATGCTGCTGTAAATGAGTTTTCATATACATTTAGTCCGGCACTATTACTTGGTGCACCGCCAAGGATTGTGATGGGGCCAACATTCAGGTGGATGAACTGATCAACCGGAGTTGGGTTTCTAAATCCGGTCTGGTAGGAGGCCCTAAAGTTGTGAACTTTATTCAACGTGTATACTGCTGATAAACGAGGAGTGAAGTTGCCTTTAAAGTTCTCGTTTTTATCATAACGAATGGAGGCAGTTAATTTAAGCTTATCATCCAGCAATTTTTTGCCTGCCTGAAGGAAAGCGCCATATTCTTTGATGCCTATTTTATTTTCTTTATCGTCGAAAAGGCTTCCGTTGGTGAACATCTTGTAATTACGGAAACTGCCGCCCGCAAGAAGCTCAACAACTTTTACTGCACTTGAAAAGTCATATTGACCATCCGTATGATAAAACCTACTGTTACTGAATACGCCAGCACCACTCAATCCATACTTATGGATTGAAACATCTTTTGATTGATCAAAGTCAGCGGTTCCTGGAATAAACCTTCCCTGATCTGCAAATGCTCTCGCTGCAGGGTGGTTGGCTGCGGTAACGCCGCTTGCCGTTCCGTTGAAGGCTGCTGCATATCTGGTAAACCAGGTATTATCTGCAACAGCTGGGGCAACTGTATTTCCAGCAAGATCTTTCACCCAATCGCGGTTGATAAACTGGGCGAGTGAACGTGTGTTGTAGGAGTCATGAGAATTCTCAGAGACCACGTAACTGCGAACGAAAAATTTGCTGCCTCTCAGTTCTGCCCTGTGGGTTTGAAGCACAAAATTGTTGAGGTCGAATCGACTGCTCCCTGTGTAACTGGCTGTACCCTTGCCAAAGTTATATTGGTAGATTGCCTCTATATCATCAGATATGCGATAATGTAGTGCGCCGTTCAATTTAAGACTGTAGACGTTATAATTCATTAAATCTTTTTCTTCATAACCTGTACGGGAAACTACTCCTATGCCTGTTAGACTTCTTGATACTTCGTCACCATAGATGTTTAAACCATCCCGGCCCGGGTTATTTGGACCACGCAAATTTGCCGCAGTTGAAGTGCTTACATCTGTATAGTTGTTCGCATACCAGTCAACGCCGGTTAAATAAGAGGCGTTGATTTTAAAAGCAAATCTGTCATTGAAAGCCTTTGCATATCTTAGTGCGAAGTCGTAGAGCCCTTTTGGATCAGCGAAGCTTTCGCCTACATGATTAATACCTGTTTTCACTTGTAGCGATAGTCCCTGATAGGTGAAGGGGTCTTTTGACTTCAAGCTCAGCAAGCCATTGAAGGCAACAGGACCGTAAAGTGCTGAGGCGGCTCCTGGGATAACTTCTGCAGACTCAATATCGATGTCTGATGCGCCGAAAAGGTTTCCGATAGCAAAGTTTAGACCTGGGGTTTGATTGTCTACCCCGTCAATAAGTTGTAGGAATCTGGAGTTACCAGTGGTGTTGAATCCCCTGGTATTTACCTGCTTGTAAGTGATGCTGCTGGTAACAGCTTCCATGCCTTTAAGACTTTGTAAGCCATCATAAAATGTAAAAGATGGGTTTTCTTTAATCGTCTTTAATGACATTTTTTCAATGCTCACTGGCGATTGTAATATGTTTTGACTAACCCGCGCTGCGGACGATACGACCTCGTTGAGCATGACTGTTTGCGGGTTAAGCGTAACGGCTAAATCTTGATTGGCTGAAGTGATTACGACTTCTTTAGTTTTGAAACCTACCGCTGTGATGACAACAGTTATGGGTAGTTTGCCATTGTAGTTTAAACTAAATGTGCCATTCGAATTGGAAATTGTACCGGATACCTTTTCTTTTACTTTGATGCTGACGCTGTTCAGCGGTGTTGAATTGTCTGCAGAGGTAATTTTTCCTGTAATTTTAGTAACCTGGGCGATTGAATTAAAAGAGTAGAATAGTAGTAAAAAGGGCAAGAGTCTTTTCATATTTTTAGTTTGTTTATTTCTTTAAGTGTTCATAGCCTTGTGGCAGGCGGGTATACCCATGATTAACTAACCTATCGGCTAATACATTATAATAATTAGGATCTGAGGGAAGTGTAGTGCCCAACCCATCTACATATCTGTTGTAGAGGCAGAATAGTGCCGCGATTAATACGGTATCATGAATTTCAATATCGGTTGCTCCGGCTTGCTTAGCAGCATCTATTGCTTCTCTGGTAACGCTTTTTCCGCTCTCTCTTGTTTTCAGGGCAATGTGTAAAAGCGCTTTCATCTTATCGCTAACGGGGGCGGTATCGATATTCTCCTTTATTTTTTTGGCAGTTTCATTTTCACCGGCAAGAAGATCTGCAGCAGCGGTATGGGCTGTTGTGCAAAAAGTGCATTCATTACCATGAGACACTATGGTAGCTATTAATTCCCTGTCTGTTTGAGACAAAGAGGATGGTCCGCGAAGCAAAAATTGAGTTAAATCCCGTATCGGCTGTGCCGAAGGTTTGCTATACTCCAATAGCCCAGTGATACCAGGTAAATGGTCTTCCAATTCGATAAATGGCATAAAAATTAATAAATGGTTTGTTTTGGTTAATCTAAAATAGAATTAATATTTAAGTAATCGAATTCTGTAAAGATTTAGCGATCGAAATGATATATTATTTTTTTGGACTACCTTAGTCTTTATAAACTTTTAAACACATGAAAAAAACATTAACTGCTGTTGTGGCCCTTGCTTTATTCTGTACTTCGGCATTCGCTCAACAACCCAACACATTAACTAAAAAAGAGAAAAAAGAAGGCTGGAAGCTTCTATTTGATGGTAAGACAACCAAAGGGTGGCATACCTATCTTAAAGACACTGTTGGCTCGAAATGGCAGGTAGTAGATGGAGCTATCGTATTTGATGAAACTAAACCTAGAAGTGGTGGAGGCGATATTGTTACCGATGAAGCCTATGAAAATTATGAGCTAAATCTGGAATGGAAGGTTAGAAAGGGAAGCAATAGCGGAATAATTTTCGATATTCAGGAAGATCCAAAATACTCTGCGACCTATGCAACTGGTCCGGAGATGCAGGTGCTTGATAATATTAATGCGGATGATAATAAGAAAGAAAATCACTTGGCTGGTTGCCTTTATGACATGTCTGGAGATGCAAGTGTTTCAAAACCAGTTCCTGTAGGCGAGTGGAATAAAGTTAGATTGATACAAAATAAGGGACATCTTACTTTCTATTTGAACGGAATTAAAACATTTGAAGGACAAATTGGAAGTGACGATTGGAACAAGCTTATCGCTAACAGTAAGTTCAAAGATAAATATTTCTCGAATTTTGCTAAAGTAGCAAAGGGAAAAATTGCCTTACAAGAACATCCAGGATCCACTCAATGGAGAAATATTAAAATTAAATCATTATAGTAGCAAGTAAAATAAAGGTCTAATCAATGCGTTTTATCTAAAGCCATTGACTAGGCCAAAGTAAGTCATTAGTAAGTAAAACCGATAATTTACACATCTTGTCCTGTAACATTTTCGTACCTTTGTCTTATTAGAAATTAAAATTTTAAACAAAACCCATCTATTTGACGCAAACTTACCTAAACAAGTATAAACACACAGAGTTACAAAAACAGATTCTATGAGAAAATACATTTTAGGCGGAGCAGGTGTTCTTTTACTCACTTTTTCGCTTTTTACCTTGAGTTGGAAGTCTCCGGTGGAGTATGGAAGAATCATGCGTTCGGCATCGGAGGTTTCATTGTATAACAAGTATGTCAATGATCTTTATGATACCACGCATCTTGCCTTCGCTGGACTCGATAAAGCTGTATTTGAAAAGGCCATTACTGGTTTTTACAACTTAAAAATGTCTGGAAAGTTGTCAAACTCCAAGTCAATCATTACTATCGCTGATATGGAACAGTCTAGCACTGCTAAACGTCTTTGGATAATTGACCTAGATAAGAAACAATTGTTGCTAAATACCTGGGTTGCCCATGGAAACGGAAGTGGTTCTGATAAGGCCACACGTTTTTCAAATGTGAATGACTCTTTCCAAAGCAGTCTTGGGTTTTATGTTACAGGCGAGGTATATTCCGGAAAACATGGTAGATCATTGAAGCTCGACGGAATGGATGCAGGCTATAACGACAACGCCCGTATGCGTTCGATTGTCGTTCACGGAGCGTCTTATGTTGGTCAGGGCACTATAAATGCCTTAGGCCGACTTGGAAGAAGCCAGGGTTGTCCTGCCGTCGCTCCTGAACTCGCTGATTTGGTTATTAATACCATAGAAGGAAAAACCGTCCTATTTATAAATGGTAACGATCAGCATTATACCTCGAAATTTCTTGATCATCATTTTGCGACAGATCTTGCAATGGTAAATACTAAGGGTGCCGGCTTTGTTGATACGGCAGCTATCATATCCAACAACTAGCTATTATTTTCCAGCAGTTAACCTTTGTAGATAACTGTCGAGTACAATGTCTAAACCGTACACATCTTTTCTGAACTGCAGTTTTCCCGCAGTATCAGCCCACACAGTGAAATAAGTTAAGTAAACAGGAACTTGAGGTTTAAGAACGATGTCTTTAGCCTCAGGTTTTTCGCTTTGCATTTGTTTATCAATCGTAGTAAATTTTTCACCTTCTCCAAAAAGAACTCTTGCCAGTTCAAGTGGCTTTTCCACCCGGACGCAACCATGACTCACGGCTCTCACCGACAGATTGAAAGCAGATTTTGCTGGAGTATCATGTAGGTAAACCGCTTCATCATTTTTGAAAAGAAACTTTATTTTACCCAATGAATTATCATCTCCAGGGCGTTGTTTGAAAGTATATTTGGAGCCCGCATCAGCAGCAGAAAAGTCAATCGTTTCTGGGTCTTCAACTATTTTTCCATTTTCATAAACATCTATGTTTTTATTTGACAGGTAGAACCTATCTTTTGCAGCGTATTTAGAAATTTCATTGGTTGCAATGCTCTCAGGGATATTCCAGACAGGGTTTACTTGAACACTATGGATCATACTGTTCAATTGTGGTGTTTCTCTGGAAAAAGGCCTGTCTTTACTCAGTCCGGTTTCGTCATACTCCTTTAACTCTGCAGTAAAGTCTTTATTACGACCCTCACCGACGCAAACTTTCATGTTAAGGATAGACTTTCCGTTCTCCATCACATCAAGATTGAAGTCTGCTATGTTAACCTGCACATACTTGTTTTGAGTAGGCTTATTTTTCCATCTAAGCCTTTCAAGATTTGCCTTAAGGATGCGATTAAAATCTATTTCATTCATCCCAGTTCCAGTTGTTCCCGTATGAAGTGCTGTTTGTAATGCGGTATACTGAGGGTCTTTGGGTTGTATGCTATCTAGAAATGATTTGATATTCTTCGCTGCAAATACTTGTAACATAGTTGTGCTATCTGGCCTTTTAGTTTCAGTATAGTAGTTAGCGTAGATTTTTCTAGGGCTTAAAATTCCGTATTGTAATGCATTGTTATAATTTATTAGCGCGTTAGCCATTGTCAATTCCAACTTCGCCAATTCTGAATATGCTTGCTCAGGAGATTTAATCTCACGTTTATCATAAAATTCGTTGACCATTTGTTTGATTGCCTCTGCATTAAAGATCTTAGGGTCTAATCCATGTTCTCCTGATCTTCCTAAATAGTCTGAAACGGCTTTTAGTTGGCCTTTCGGCAAATGTTGTAACACGAGGGTTGGCTCATAATCGTTACGTTCATAATATGAACTGATTAGCTTAGGATTAGTAAGACTGGTTTTTTTAGCCGCTATGAGTTTTTGAAATATCAAAGCAAAAGTATCTGCATTAAGATTTTTAAAAGCCTTATTCTTTGTCTCAGCAAAAAGAACTTTGGATATATCTGAACGTACTTTCTTTTTACACGATGGGAGTATTACCACGAATGCAGTAAGCACAAGTAGAAATAGAAATATGGTTTTGCGGTTGGCTAACGTTTGTTTAATCATATTATGCAAATACGAAAAACTATGCCACATTATTTAGCTGCAACTCTCCATATGGTGCTGCTAGCGTCGTCTGCAACCAACAATGCTCCGTCTGGTGCAACGGCGACACCACCGGTCTGCCATAAACTTTTACTTTATCACATCGGCAATGACTCCTGTCAAGAAATGAAAGCTCAGGCCTATTCCATGATTTATGTTGTCCGATTTAAACTCCACTTTTATATGCTTAACGTTTGGCTGAAATTGGTTTTACTAAAGAAGAGGTTTTAATTTTAACCAAACGTTTTTAGCGACGATTCTTTGACCTACAGCAGTTGGGTGGATACCGTCATTTTGATTTAGATTAGGGATTCCGGCAACGCCTTCCAAAAGGAAAGGCAGAAAGGTCATTTGATTCTTCGCTGCAAGGGATTTAAACATATTGCGAAAATCAGATGCGTATTTATCACCCATGTTTGGAGGAACCTCCATGCCAGTTAACATCAATTTTGCTTCTGGATATTTTCTTTTCACTTTCTCAATGATTGCCTGTAAATTAGCTGTAGTCTCGTTTACTGGAATTCCCCTCAAACCATCATTAGCACCTAGTTCTAATACAAAAATCGATATGGGTTGCTTTAATAGCCAGTCGACCCTTCCCTTACCTGCTGCAGATGTTTCACCACTCAATCCGCCGTTAATTGCTGTGTAAGGGAGTTTCAATGAGTCTAATTGATGCTGAATCAATTCAGGGTATGCCTCACCAGGATCCAGTCCATATCCCGCAGTTAAAGACGTACCGAAAAAAAGGATGTTTTGTGCGGGAGTTGCATATTCTGAGGCGTTAGCCAATGTATCTTTTCGGTTTTCGCTCTTGTTCTCAGTCTGTTTATTGTTACATGAAAACAAAACCAGGCTTAAGGCAATTAATAAAGTGTAGAAAAATCTGAACGACATAGGAGTGTAATATATTTCTAAAATTAGGCTTTAAATCTGGTGTCTACTATATTTAACAAAACATTGTGCATTTAGTTTAAACAAGAATACATGCCTATAGAATCAATATTAGACGTTCAGTGCGTTAGCAAAATATACAAAAGTGGCGGCAAGCCCCTTAAAGTACTGGAGGAAATAAACTTTTCTGTTGAAAAGGGTTCGACAGTTTCCATTACCGGGCCTTCGGGAAGTGGAAAGACTACTTTGCTAGGCCTTTGTGCAGGACTAGATAATGCCACATCTGGCTCTGTTGTACTAAATGGGGTCCAGTTAGATGATCTTTCAGAAGATCAGCGAGCGGCTGTAAGAAATCATAATATTGGATTTATATTTCAAAATTTCCAACTGATGCCAACACTAACAGCTTTGGAAAATGTGATGGTACCCATGGAACTCCGAGGTGAAAAAGATATTAGAGCTATGGCACTTGATCTTTTGGAAAAAGTCGGATTAGC
Organism: Pedobacter sp. JCM 36344; assembly: GCF_046546555.1. Taxonomy (NCBI): domain Bacteria; kingdom Pseudomonadati; phylum Bacteroidota; class Sphingobacteriia; order Sphingobacteriales; family Sphingobacteriaceae; genus Pedobacter; species Pedobacter sp. JCM 36344. The sequence continues at coordinate 337,368 of NZ_JBKHKK010000001.1, read as the reverse complement.
TGAAAGGTCCCATCATTATCCAGTTCAACTTTCTGGTGGCGAACAGCAACGGGTTTCCTTAGCCAGGGCTTTTTCCAATAAACCTGCTATCCTTTTTGCTGATGAGCCGACTGGCAACCTAGATGCTGAAACGAGTGAAAAAGTTGAAAAATTGATGTTTGATTTGAATAAGGATGCTGGTACGACTTTGATTATAGTAACCCACGATTTGGATTTGGCAATGAGAACCGGCAGGACAATAAAGATTAAAGGAGGTAAAATAGTGTCAGACAGTATTAATGCAGAATAAAAGTACAATTAAGAATCAAAAGGGACCGGGTTTCCTTTGGCTACTCACTATGGCGTGGCGTGATGCCCGTAATAATAAGTCGAGGCTATTTCTATTCGTGTCTTCTATAATATTGGGAATCGCTGCATTGGTTGCGGTTTATTCATTTAAAGATAATTTGCAGAAAGATATTGACGAACAGGCGAAAGTTCTGACCGGAGCAGATTTAATTGTGGAATCTAGAACACCGGTGAATCCGAAGGTTGAGCACGTACTGGATACCCTGGGTTCTGAAAAGGCATCTGAAAGAAGCTTTGCTTCAATGCTCTATTTTTTAAAGGGCTCAGCAAGCAGGTTGGTTCAGGTTAAAGCACTCGAAGGAAACTATCCATTCTATGGAAGCTTTGAGACTACACCCAGATCGGCTGCAACCGTGTTTCAAACTGGCAGGGGAGCTTTGGTAGACAAAACTGTAATGCTTCAGTATAACGCGAAACCTGGAGATTCCATAAAAATTGGGGCATTGAACTTCAAAATTGAAGGATCATTGGACAAAGCACCAGGACAGTCTGGGCTTTCTTCAACTGTTGCTCCGATAGTGTACATCCCTCTACAATATCTTGCTAGTACTGGACTCACTAAAATTGGAAGCAGAATTCAGTACAAGTATTTTTATAAGTTTGATCAGACAGAGGAGCTTGGTAGAACGCTCAAGCAGTTAAAACCGTTTTTCGAAAAGGAGGATTTGGATATTGAGACGGTAGAATCCCGAAAGGAAAGTACTGGAAGATCATTTAAAGATGTTAATAGATTTCTTGCCTTGTCAGGGTTTATATCTTTATTACTTGGCTGCATAGGTGTTGGAAGCTCTGTTCAAGTCTATGTAAAAGAAAAACTTGGCGCTATTGCGACATTGAGATGTCTTGGGATGAAAGCGAGCGATGCTTTTCTGATTTACCTCATTCAAATTGTATTTATGGGATTCATTGGTGCTTTATTGGGTGCTATTCTTGGAACTTTACTTCAATTCGCGTTGCCTGTGGTATTGAAAGACTTCTTACCCGTTGAACTTTCGATGGAAATTTCTTGGTCAGCCGTTACCCAAGGAATTCTATTAGGTATGGTGATCTCGATACTGTTTGCTTTACCGTCATTATTATCAGTAAGAAAAGTGTCTCCTCTTAATGCAATCAGGCAGTCTTTTCAAGAGGAGAAAGGTAAGCAGGACCCTTTAGTCTGGGTAGCCTATATCTTAATGGGCGCATTTGTATTACTGTTTACACGTTTGCAAATGAATAACTGGATGGAAGCAGGTGCTTTCACATTGGGTATAGGCATCGCATTTTTAGCCTTGTTTGGTCTTTCTAATCTCCTAATGTGGTCAGTAAAAAAAATAATTCCAACATCTCTGAGCTATCTATACAGGCAGGGCTTTGCGAATTTACACCGACCAAATAATCAAACTTTTATGTTGACGGTTTCGATCGGACTTTCAACAGCATTTATTTGTACTTTGTTTTTTGTACAGGGTATGCTTATAAAACGTGTGACTTTGTCATCAGGAAAGAATCAGGCTAATATGGTGCTGTTTGATATTCAAAATACGCAGCAGAAAGCCGTATCTAATTTAGCGAGATCGTTCGGCTTACCTGTGTTGAGTGAGGTTCCTGTTATTACCGTCCGCATTGATAAGATAAATGGCAAATCTCTTTCCGATCTACCGAAATCGGATAGTTTACCAAATAGCAAAAAGAAAAATAACGGTCCGTCAGAACGTGCGTTTCGTGGTGAACTTAGAGTAACGTTTCAAGATACACTCACTTCAGCGGAAAAAATTACTAATGGAATTTGGACAGGTAAGGTTCTCCCTGAGCAACCTATACCGATATCCTTAGAAGAAGGTTATGCCAGAGGTATCAACGTGCATATTGGGGATTCCATCGTTTTCAATGTGCAAGGATTGCTAATTTCAACAGTTGTAGGGAGTTTCAGGGAAGTAAATTGGACAAGGATGCAGACCAATTTTCGAATTGTGTTTCCTACAGGGGTACTTGAAGATGCACCTCAATTTCATGTATTGATGACCCGTGTGCCCGGCAGTAATGTATCTGCTAAATTTCAGGGTTCTGTGGTAAAAAGTTTTCCAAATGTTTCTGTTATTGATCTTGACCTGATATTAAAGGTCTTGGAAGATCTGTTGTCCAAAATCAGTTTTGTGATTCAGTTTATGGCTGCATTTAGTATGGCAACTGGTTGGGTAGTTTTGATATCAACTATCAGGACAAGTAGGGGACAGCGTTTAAAAGAAAATGTATTGTTACGAACCCTTGGTGCAAGCAGAAGTCAAATCATAAAAATTACTGCAGTTGAATATACTTTTCTAGGAGCGCTAGCAGCTGGAGCAGGAATTCTTTTAGCTATGATTGGAAGTTGGACACTGGCCGTATTTGCATTTGACACCTCATTCGTTCCTCCCTTTTTACCGATATTGCTATTATTCGTATTGATAGTTATGATAATCGTTTTAACAGGGGTCTTAAGCAGTCGCAAAGCTTTCGATGCGCCTCCCCTGGCAGTTTTAAAAGAGTAAAGCTGGGAGAGCGGTAGATAGAAAGGAATTTAAGTACAGTTATTGGTCAATTAGTTGAGACGTTTCGCACCATATCCTAATGACCTTGCTGATCTTCCAGTAACTCGAACGCTGGATTTCTCTCCCCAGGAATGATCTTCGCGAAAATCATCATCAGGGTGAAAATAATGACTTAACTTTTTGAATGAATAGCTAGTAGAGGGATAATTTGAAGACGATTTTTGTTCGTTTTTTAATGTTTTCATAACGATCGGGATTAGAGATAGATTTATCATCTATACCTCTAAACATCAATACGTTAAAAGTGTTTTAATTAAGTCCTATAAACGAGGAATAGTTTTTGATTCCAAACTCAATAAATGGCTGAACCTCTGTTTGCAAAACGAGTTTAGTAGTTTATTGAAACAAATTATCAAGATAAATACTATACAGATAACAAAACGTTTATAGGGTACCTTCAAAGGGTTCAGGGGGTTATCTCCCATTCAATATAGAATCAAATATCGCCGAGAACAGGCCAGTTAAAACACAAACGATATAATTTCGTTATTAATGAAACTCTATTCACAATGCCTCAAAAAAATAGTTTCGTTCAAGCAACAAAAGGTAAGATTATTTTAGCGTTGTCTTTAGCCTGTTTTGCCTTATTTGTTGCATGGAGTATCAGCAAGGTGGTTTTTAGGGAGATGCTGATAACTGTAAATGATGTTTCGGCACCAAGTCAGCGGCTAAGCCTTGTAAATACGATTTCGAGAAAAATAAGTAGTCTTGATCAGCAGCAAAAGAAACAGGCAATCCAGAACCCTGGTAACTATAACAAGCTTTTTACCGAGTCTCTGCAATTGAGAAAGTTACTTGATTCGCTTGCTAATTTAAATCCCAGTGATTCGGTTCAGGTTATCAGATTAAAAACCATAAAGACACTTTTAGTAGAAAGAGATAAACAATTTCTGGATTACCTGAAAGTGCGTGCGAGTCTTGTTAGCAATCAGTCATTTTCTAGTCAGGTTAGGGAACTAAACTCATTGGTCTCTAAAACATCGGTGAATGATAGCACCGTTTTGGCGACTGAGGAACGCACATCTACTACTACCTTCTCTCCGGAAGAGGATAAACAGAGAAGTTTTTTTGGAAGGCTATTTGGCAAGAAAAAAGACGAACAGGATAAATCATTCACTATTATTAGTGAGCGAAAAATAAAAGTAGATACGATTGCATTGTCTCCTGAAGATGCGATACCCAGAAGTTTGGAAGCATCTCTGAGGAATATCGAGCGGGCGCAAAGGCAGCGAAATACAAGCTTTATCAACCGTGAAGCAAAATTGGCAAATGCGAATGGGGTTTTGATTTCACAGATGTTGGAAGTACTTAGGAAGGTTGAGAATGAAGTTATAAATCAAATTGAATCTAACGCTGTACGCGCCCGGCTGGTTGTGAATTCAGGGATAAATAGAATCACTATTGTGATGGTTGCATTTTTCTTGATCACAGTTATTTTGCTCTGGTTAATTCTTACAGATATTACCAGAAGTAATAGGTATAGGCATGATTTGGAAGTTGCTAAAGACGAAGCAGAGTATCATGGACTAGCAAAACAACGCTTTCTATCTAATATGAGTCACGAGATCCGTACCCCATTGCAGTCAATAATCGGTTACAGCGAATTGCTAGTGAACGAACGGAAATATGATGAAGATTATGTACGAGCAATCAATCAATCTTCCGAACATTTATTGCAGATCGTTAATGAGGTACTTGATTATAATAGGATAATCTCTGGGAAATTTACATTTGAAGTCAGGCCTTTCAGGATGAGTAACTTACTAGAAGAAGTTGTTTCCGTGATGAGACCGCAAGCTGTTGCCAAATCATTAGATCTTGTTACAAATTTTGATGTTGTCGATGTTGGGCTTGTTGAAGGGGACGGGTTTAGGCTCAAGCAAATACTGCTGAATTTACTTGGAAATGCAATAAAGTTCACTGATGCCGGGAAGATCACGTTATCGGTGGAAAACAAGGTAAGAAGAGATCAGGCATATTTCACTTTTATTGTAAAAGATACCGGAATTGGAATGTCTGACGCTGATGCAAGGGTCGTCTTTAACGAATTTGAGCAGTCCAAATCAGGGAGAGGAGGAGTGGCCAATCAGGATGGCGCAGGTCTCGGACTGACTATCGTAAAGGCCTTAGTTGAAAGTCAGAATGGTAGAATCTACTTAAGAAGTAAATATGGCAAAGGATCGACTTTCACAGTATTTTTAGCTTTTAATATTGTTAATAGCATTGACAAACCTACTGAAGAAGGAGTAGTAAAAGTTAGAAGATCTGTAGGCAGTGTATGGATCATAGAAGACGACCCGTTAATTGTCAATTTATGTGAGATTATTTTACAAAATCATCAAATTGACTATAAGAGTTTCAGTTCTCCCTTAGAAGTTCTTAGGACGCCAATACCTAAAGATTTGTCTTGTATACTGATGGATATGAGAATGCCTGAGATGGACGGAACGAAGCTATGCGGACTCATGAGGACCAAGATTCCGTTGGGTGTAGGAATCATAGCTATGACTGCTCAGGTGTTGCCATCTGAACAAGGTGAAATTCTAAGCAAGGGATTTGATGCCCTGTTAATGAAGCCTTTCAAAGCAGAAGATGTTTTGGAAGCTGTAACCGATGAACTAGAAATTAATCTAGATGTTTTAAGAAAGATGACCTTGAATGATCCTGTCCTGCTGGAAAACATTATCCAGGGTTTTTGTCAAGATTGTGAGCATGATGAACGGCTTGTTTTAGAGTCCATTCGCCTAAATGATTGGGAAACAGTGACACTGCTAGTTCATCGGCTTGCTGGCCGGATTGGTCAGTTAGGAATATCAGAGTTAGCCCATTCTCTAAGGCATATCGAATTGAGATTGCGTGATAGCGATGTGAGTGAACAGAATTTAATAAAAGAAATCTTAAATTCCTTGAGGGATATTGGTATCGTTGTCGAAAAGTTTAAGACTGAGCGCTTAATGCCCTACTCAATTTCATAGCGTTCGATTTTGCTATAAAGGGTCTTCCTGTCAATATTCAGTAATTTTGCAGCCTTTGATTTATTGTGTTTTACCTTGATTAAAGTCTCCTGAATAAGTGTTTTCTCATTCACTTCATTGATTGCCTTTAGATCAGAACCACTTGGCTTTGTGTCCCTGCCTATGGAAAGGATCATTTCTTCCGGAAGCGATTGTTCCAATGCTACTTCATCCGCTGTAAGCAAGACCATTCTCTTGATTACATTTTTTAGTTCTCTGAGATTACCTGGCCAGTCGTATTTTAATAGAATAGCTTTAGCTTCGGCTGAAATGCTGGTTACATTTCTTTCCAGTTCTGCATTTGATTGCTTTATGAAATGTTTAATAAAAATCTCTAAGTCCTTACCTCTATCTCTTAACGGTGGTAATTGAATCTTGAATTCATTTAGTCGGTGGTAAAGATCCTCTCTAAAAGTATTGTTGGTAACGCTATTTTTTAAATCATCGTTTGTTGCCGTAATAATTCTAACATCTACCCTTACACTTTTAGTGGTTCCTAAAGGTTGAATGACCTTTTCCTGTAAAGCTCTAAGTAGTTTTATTTGAATTTCGTAACTGAGGTTGCCGACTTCATCTAAAAAAAGTGTCCCGCCATTGGCTGCCTCAAACTGACCTTGCTTGTCGTTTGCTGCACCTGTAAATGCCCCCTTGGCATGTCCGAAAAGTTCGCTCGCAGCCAGATCTTTTGAAAGAGCACCACAGTCAATTGCCACAAATGGTTTTTCTTTCCTTTTACTTTGCATATGCAAAGCACGTGCAGCGTATTCTTTACCGGTACCACTCTCACCCATAATAATAACAGACATATCAGTAGGGGCTACTAAAGCAATGTGCTCATATAATTTATCAGCAGTTGCGCTTTTACCTTTAATTGCATCTGCGTGCTCAATAGAGTTTGTAGTGAATGGCTCAGGTATCTTGAGAACATTATCCAATAACATCAATAGCTCGTCTGGATTGACGGGCTTTGTGATATAATCCATAGCTCCTAACTGAATAGATTTAACCGCAGTTTTGACATCGTTAAAACTGGTCATGATAATTATTGGTGTTGGTATTCCTTTATCTCTAAGGTAAGTCAGAACTTCAAGGCCGGTTCCATCGGGAAGTCTGTAGTCAACCAAAAGCAGATCGAAATTCTGCTTTTCTAGTATTTCAAGACTCTTTCCAACGTTATAGGTAATGTGTGGATCATGATTGTGCTTTTTCAAAAAGCCCCCCAATATTTGGGAAAATGTACGGTCGTCTTCGATAATCAGTATTCGTGCCATGGGGATTCTGCATCTAGAACGACAAAAATACCTAATTCTTTTCTTAGCTTTGTTATATATGCTATCTAAGAAAACGAAATATGCAATTAAAGCACTTGTAGCTCTTGGTAAGAATGCAGGGAATCCACCTATGCAAATCGTCAGACTGGCGGAAATGGAGATGATTCCGAGGAAATTCTTAGAACAAATCCTACTTGATATGCGAAATGCAGGATATTTATATAGCAAAAAGGGTGCTGGAGGCGGGTACAGTTTAAATAAGGATCCTAAGGATATTTATTTGGCCGATATTCTACGTATTACCGATGGGCCTATTGCCATGGTTCCATGTGCCAGTTTAAAATTCTACAGAAAGTGTGATGAATGCCATGATGAGGTTACATGTGGTATTCGGAAAACGTTTATTGATGTTCGGGACGCCACTTTAAACGTTCTTGCTCAGACTTCTATTGCCGATGTTATAGCGCGTGAAACGGATAAACTTCCAGCTTTTTAACGAGCTCTGTAAAAGCTACTATTTTTGAAATCTTTAAATCCTCGATAATATATCTTTAATTCTAAAGTTTTATCAATTTCAACGTCGTCTTAACCGTTCTTGTTTTTTCGCTAATTAGTTGTAGCAAATAGATCCCCTTACGGAACGCTTCTGTATCTATGGCGAGCCGATAAGTGCCAACTCCGATCTGATTTCTGCAAACCACTTTACCTAGTATATCTGTAACTACAATGTTTATGCTTTCTTTGTGATCCTCAGCTATTTGTACGGTAATTTTATCTCTAAAAGGATTGGGATACACTTTAAGATTTTCTGTTGGAATAGATGTCTTGTTAGTCTGTTCCACCAGCACTTTAAAGCGTAGATTTCCAGCGCTTCCCGGCGCTGTTTTGTCTATCGAAAAGTTGTAAGTTTTATCCGTTGCTTTCATCTGTTTTTCAATATTCAGGTGAGTGTCAATTAGCTTAATCTGCAAATTATTTTGATCAAATGACGATTCGAATTGGAGTTTATATGCTCCCGATTCAGTTCCTGTTACGTTTAAATCAATGACTTTAGCTTCTGCTGAGTGTTGCCTGCTATCAATTGACAGCTGTTGCTGATCCACGACAGAGGAAATATTTACATGACCTTCGCCGATTTTCAAAGCGTCCAAATCATTAACTCCCTCAAAACCTTCGTCGGTCAATTTTAATACATACGGTTGTTCAAACTTATCTCTGCTGAGGATAATTTTTAAATCAAGTCCGTTCTTTACTATGGAGCTGGTACTACTTTTCAAAGACTGTAGTAGCGGGACTAATGGTGTAGAAAAGTTATACTTTGAGGTTTCAGAGAACGTCAGTTTACCAGACTTCTCTCCCGTTGCAACTTTGACGAAAAATCCTGTTCCAGAAGGTATGATTATATTTGGCGAGTCATCTACAATATAAGCCGCATTTAATGGGTCAAACTGCCAAATGAATCCAGTGGTTTTCTCGGTTCTGACATCCCCCCATTTAACACTTGCGCTGTACGGGTTACCAATTAGGTTGAATCCGTCACTTACATTCCTCATATCTTTATTGGCAAGGGATATGGTTAAGTCTCCTACGAAAAGTTTACCAACATGTTTTAGGACATAGGGTTGTGGATTTATGAATGGTTGGGTTTGAATTTGATTCACGAAGGCATTCACTGCATGTCGGCTTCCTCTTGAAAATACATAAACTCCTTTTCCAATTTCAACCTTTTGATCAATGCTATCAATACCAACATATTTCTGAGACAATGTGCCGTTCAACGATTGATCATGCGTATAAATGGTTGCGTTATTCAAAGGGGAAGCATCAAACCCATTTATAATGCCACCATTTCCGGTTACAAAAATTCCTTCCTTAAAGGATCGGCTGTCGTAACTTTTAGGCTCTGCCGTATTTGAGCTGTATACCGGTGAACTTAATAATCTCCAACCCCTCGCGGTAGCTGGAATGGGATACCCACCCGAAATATATTGTTCAACGATTACATCGCCTACAACGGAAGCAACTGAAGTATTTATGGGGAGTAACGATGCCGTGGCAGTTTGAGATGTTGCTTTCATTATTAAAGTGCGATCGGATTGAAGTATTCCTTTCTTTAAGTCTATGAAACCGTTAACTTCGAACGGAGCAGCCAGCAGTAAAGTATTTAAGCTATTGGACTGATTATTTTCTAACACACTGCTAATAGCTGATCCCGCTCCAGAATATTCTTGTTCTGCTCCTGAGCCATCAAACACCACTTTCGATGATGTGCCTGTAGAAATTAGCTGCCCATCATTTACCACATCACCTCCAAATCGTAACACAGCTCCCTCATTAACTTTAATCATTCCGTTATTTGCAATGGCAGCCCGGCATGTGAATCTCAAGTCGCTACCTACTTCCAGTGTGGCTCCAGATTCCACGACAAGCCTACTAAAAATTATGTTTGAAGTAGATAAAACTTTTTTTCCAGCGGGTATAAGTATATTGGAATTGGCAGTTGGGACCACATTTCCAGTCCAGTTGCTGGACAAATTCCATTGATTATTGGTCCCAACGAAACGTGAAAAACCACCGGTGTTGTATTCTTCAATCCCCAAAGTGTAAAAACCCTTGGGGTCAAATTGATTTGCATAACAAGTAGCCATCCATTCCTTAGAAATAACTGTTTTTTGAATCCTTAATTCATCAATCTGGCCATTTAAATACTTGTCTTTTTGCTTGCTTGCCCCAATACTGGTTCGGCCACCAAGGCCTAGGCGTATGATTGACTGGGCACTGCTCAGAACGATTGAATTGTCAATGTAAAGCGTCACATTTCCTGGAGATATCGTTACCCACAGATAATACCACCTTCCGGTTTCCTGCATTATCAAAGAGCTTATCAATACAGTTGGTGGACTTAAACCGCTAAAAGTCTGCACGACTAATTTACCTGCCGCATTGACTTTTAACTGAAAACCTCCTGCTCCGGAACTATCGTTCGTCAATATCATTTGCTCAGTTCCGAAAGCATTTATTTTAAGCCATGCAGAAATTGTTACAGAAGTATTTATCTCGTTAGCCCCAACATAAGCAGAAGATGTCCCGTTAAAGGCTGTGCTCGTCGCTAGCTTCCCTTCTGTAAAAGTTGAACTGTTGTTAGTAGGAGTTAGATTCATTTGATGAATACCTACCTGTTGGTAAATAGCGTTCATGTGCCAAACCTTACTGTAGTCACTATTCCAAGTTTGGAGAGCTGCCAAAGACTTTGCATTGTGTAAGACCGATCCCCCATAGTATAAATATATTTCTGTAGCGGGAGTAGTCGTTTTATTTGCAGATAAGCTACTTATCTTGATCCAGCACCGCAGTTTACCCCTAACGGGATCGTATTCCTCGAGCTGAAAATTGAGTGCTACGCTGGGAGCACTACTGAGTGCAAAGGAAATATCTCTTCCTTCAGAGTCCTGGATCTTACTTCCACAGGATCCGTTCCTGAAAATCAGGCCCTTATCAATTATTTCAATGAAGACTGGAAAATCGATTTGATCAGTATAAATCGTGGTTGAGGGAAAGAAAACAGTGACTTTGGCACTTACCTTGCTTTTGTTTATAGTCAATTTTCTGCGATAATTGAAGCCAGGCATCCAGGCTTGTGCCTGAATCATTACGGGGAACAAAGTTAAAAAGGAAAATATTAACAGTCGGTTTTTAAGAAGCATGTAGGAAAGCAATGGTTTCAGCGAAGCTGAGCTAGATTTTATTAAGAAACCAATACCCATAAAAAATATCTTATAGGTTGTATTTGTTAAATGAAACTCTCGAGATTGCTGTCATGAAGACATTCCGGAATTTATTTTCCGTGTTATTAATACTTAGCGCGGGTGTTTCAAGAGCGGATGATCCGGGACTACCTGGTGGGGATCCGGATGTGCCAATTGATGGCGGAATAGTAATCTTGCTTGTCGCAGGTGTTTACTATGGCGTTCAGAAAATTAGAGGTACAAAAGAAGAAGGATCCGAAATTAGTTAGGGTGTAAGAATTCCTTCTTTCCTCAAGATATAATTATATATACCCTCAATCGGCTTTTGGAGAATTTTTCCGATTGTTACCTGGTTCTTTTTACAGACCTCCTTAAGTATGTCTTGATAAAAGAAAGCGATTGAACCCACGAAATGGCAATTTAGTTCCTTATAATTAGGATAGTCCTTGATATTTGTATCTATAAATTCTTGAAAACCTTCTTTTAAAATATTTAAAATAAATAGATGTGAGGTCCGGTCTGCCATAAAACGGCTTACGGAAGCAAGAAAAATATTTGGTGCTGCATTTAGGTAAACATTAGTAATCACGCTCTCCTTATCTATTCCGAACATTTCTTTGAAGTCAAAGCTTAAATCCGCTGGCATTTCATTATATAAATAGCTGGTTATCAGTTTTCTTCCAAAATGAGTACCTGAGCCTTCATCGCCCAATATATAGCCAAGACCATGTGATCCGTTGTGAACTTCCTTTCCGTCGTAATAGGAGATATTTGATCCCGTTCCCAAAATACAGGTTAATCCAGGTTTGTCACCGCAAGTAGCATATGCAGATCCAATAAGATCGTGTTCAACAGATATATAAGCTTTAGTAAAGTAAGAAGAAATGCCGTTTGATATTACTTCAATCTTATCAGGTGAAGAACAGCCTGCACCGAAAAAGTATATTTCTTTGACATCATCGGCAAATGCAGCGAACTCCTTTTTCTTGGAAAAGATCTTAAGAATATCGTTAGCATTTAGGAAATATGGATTAATCCCCTGTGTGCTAAAAGTGATATTTCCTTCTGGGCTGTATCCCATCCAATCGGTCTTAGAAGAACCACTGTCTGCTACTAAAATCATTCGCTAAATTTAGCAATCTTATTGAATATTTAAAGTTCCGCTAATCTCTTTTAAACTTATCTCAGTAAGCTTTGCCTGATACTGGGCTTCTAGATATCTTGCTACAGCATCAATAGAGTTTCTTTGCGCCTCTCTAAGCTCCAACGGTGCAATGCTTCCAAGCCTGTATTTCTCTAGGGTAATATCCAGACTTTGCTTGGCCACATCCACGTTGTTTCTTTCAACCTTTAAGAGATCGAGATTAGTGCTGTAGTTCTGATAGGTTCTGAGCAATTGGGCGCCTATTTCTTGTTTAGTACGGTCCAGGGTTAGTTCAGATGAATTAATTAAAATTTTAGCGTTGCGCTCATTCTGTCGCTGTAAAAAGCCATTGAAAATATTAACGCTCGCAGTCAGTCGATAGGTTAATCCATTAGCTCGTTGTTGGGTGTTGAAGCCAGTAGGACTGAGACTTCTCTGAAATTCATAACCACTATTCACCTCGATTACAGGATAGCGCTGACCTTTTACCAATTTTAAATCCAGTTCCGCTAATTTCTTGCTGATAAAAGCATTCTGCAGCTCTGGGTTCAACTGCTCCATCTGACGAGCTAGACCAACATATTCTAAAGAACTGTTAATATCGAATACTGTGTCCACGCGAAAACTGATATTTAAGTCTCTAGCCATTACTTGATTCAAAGTCACTTTGGAATTTCTGAGTAAGCTTTGTTCCTGTAGATACGCTGAAGTATCAGTATTGTAATCGACTGTAGCGGTCAAAACGTCAAGCTTTGACCCGCGGCCTATTTCCAGTTTATTGTTAGCGATTCGTAAACGAAGAGTGGAAACATCAAGCGCACTATCGCGAGCTACCACCAGCTGCTGTTCCCTGGAAACGTTATAATAAGCATTTACCACGCCGCTAATTGTACTTAAAATTGTAGCCTTCGCATTTACAGCTCCTTGCTTTTCCAATTCTTTCAGCCGCTCCAAGTTAGTAAACATTTGTAAACCATCAAATATTGTCCAGCCGAGGGCTACGCCATAACTCATATTTGTATTGCGCACACCATTAAGCGTCTGCTCAGTACCACTGCTTTGTGTTCTTGTTGTATTTTGCAAGCTTCCGCCTTCAGTAACTGTACCGTCAAGCCTTGGAAGCAATCCGGCATTTCCAATATTTGAATTGTTTTTAGCGATTTGAACATCATTGCTTACCAATTGTATATCGTAGCTATTCCGCAACGCGATCGTAATTGCTTCCTGTAAGGAAAGGTTCTCCTGTGCAGATGTGGTGTTTAAAAAACCAATGAGCAAGAACAACAAAGAAACTACTTTCTTCTTAAACTTCATGTTGATATTATTTTGCATGTTCGTTTTTACCATTATCTAACGCTGCATTTAATGATTCTTCCAGGTCTTTATTAACCTTGTGCTCTTTAGACCAATAAGAATATATTGCAGGGATTACAAACAAAGTAAGTACTAATGAAAAAGTGGTACCTCCTACAATTACAACACCCATACCTATTCTACTTTTAGCTGCAGCACCTAGGGCCATTGCAATGGGAAGGGCACCTATGGCAATGGCCAAACTTGTCATCAAAATCGGTCTCAACCTTGACACAGCAGCTTCCCTAATGGCGTCATGAATATTCATCCCTTTTTCTTTCAATTGGTTGGCGAACTCTACAATCAAAATACCATTCTTCGTCACCAAACCAATGAGCATAATCGTCCCAATCTGGCTGAAGATATTCCAGCTCTGCCCAAATAGCCATAAGGACAGAAACGCACCCGCGACCGCCATTGGTACCGTAATGATAATGATGATTGGGTCAATGAAACTCTCAAACTGTGCACTCAAAATCAGATACACAAGTAATAATGCTAAGCCAAATGCAAACAGTGTGTTCGAAGAACTTTCCTTAAAATCTCTCGATTCACCACCTAAATCTGTGGAGAAAGTCTCGTCCAACACCTTCTCAGAGATCCTGTCCATTGCATCAATCCCTTCTCCGATACTTTTCCCCGGCGCCAGACCTGCGGAAACAGTTGCTGCAATAAAACGGTTGTTTCTGAACAATTGAGGTGGACTACTTTCCTCTTTCGCCGTAACTACATTGTCTAACTGAATCAATATGCCCTTATCATTTCTCACGTAAACAGAACTTAAATCCAAAGGATCTTTTCTGTCTCCGACCTCAAACTGTCCTATCACTTGGTATTGCTTACCATTCATAAAGAAATAGGAGAAGCGCTGTCCACTAAGGCCTAGTTGCAAAGCAGAGCCAATGTCGGCTGCAGATACCCCTAGGTTCTTTGCTTTATCTCTATCTATTGTCAGGTTTATTTCTGGTTTATTGAACTTCAGGTTCACATCTGAAGTCGTAAACGTTGGATCCTTTGCTACCTCATCCATGAACAAAGGCACTTTTTCTCTCAGTTTCTCGAAGTTTTGTGCCTGGATAATATAGTTAACAGGCAGCCCCCCTCGACGACCAACTGCAATAGTAGGCTGTTGAGTTACGGTAACCTTACCCTCTGCATATTTTTTGGTCATTGCTGTTAACTTCGCAGCAATGTCGGCTTGTGAACGTTCCCTATCGCCCGGATCAACCAGTCCCATCCTCAAAAAACCGCCATTGGTTGATCCACCTCCAAAGCCCGGGGAGGTTATGGTAATGTTGACCTTCTTTTCAGGCACAGAATCAATGACCAACTGATTGATCTTCATCATAAAGCGGTCGGTAAAAGCAAATGAAGACCCCTCTGGTGTACTCACATTCATATTGATCGCACTCCGGTCATCGTATGGCGCTGTCTCCTTTGGGATGATATTCCAGAATAAGGCAATCAAACCAACGCAAATCGCGATAATTGGGATCGCAAGCCACCTCTTTTCCAGAAACTTGTTCAGATTCTCCGCGTAATTTTCATTAAGCTTTACAAAGTAAGGTTCTGTCATATTATAGAACTTAGACTTCTTATGCCCGGTTTTCTTCATCAGGTAGGCATTCAACATCGGCGTCAAGGTTAGCGATACAAATGCGGAGATCAGAACAGCAGCTCCAATTACAATTCCGAACTCTCGAAACAGTCGGCCAACAAAGCCCTCTAAAAAAATCACTGGTAAAAACACGGCAGCAAGCGTGATGGAAATAGAGATTACGGCAAAAAAGATCTCGTTCGATCCTTTAATTGCTGCCTCGAAAGGTGAATAACCTTCTTCTACTTTTTTAAAGATGTTTTCTGTGACTACAATTCCATCATCTACCACCAAGCCTGTCGCCAGAACTACAGCAAGCAGCGAAAGTACATTGATGGAGAATCCAAAAATATACATGATAAAAAAGGTGAAAATCAGAGAGACGGGGATGTCGATCAATGGCCTGATCGCAATCGCCCAATCTCTAAAGAAGAGATAAATGATTAAAATCACCAATATGAGAGACAGCATGATGGTTTCGGCAACCTCGGTAACCGAGGACTTAATAAACTTGGTTGAATCTAATGAAATTGCAAGTTTTATATCCTTAGGGACATCTTTTTGCAGTTGCTCAAATCGCTTATCGAATTCCTTCGAAATTTCCAGGTAATTTGCCCCTGGCTGTGGAATTAAACCCACGGCGACCATTGGCTTTCCTGATTCCCTAAGTACTGTTTCCTCATTCTCTGATCCCAATTCTACAAAGCCAACATCCCGGAGGCGCACTAAACTATTCGAATCGGTCTTTAAGATTAAGTCATTAAACTGTTCTGCATTGGTGAGCTTACCCAAAGTTTTTACAATTAGCTCTGTATTTGCGCCTGTAATCTTTCCTGAAGGAAGTTCTACGTTTTCCCTATCAAGGGCTGCAACAATATCTTGTGAGGTCAAACCATATGCGGCTAATTTATTGGGGTTAATACGTATGCGCATTGCATACTTGCGTTGGCCCTGTATTTGGATACTACTCACGCCAGAAATGGTTTGTAATCGCTCAGAGATCACGTTTTCCGCAAAGTCACTCAGCTGCATGACATTGCGCTTATCGCTTTGAACGGTCATGGTAATTACAGCATCTGAATTGGCATCTGCTTTACTCACGACCGGATTTCCATCTATATCCTTGGGTAAGCTCCGTGCAGCCTGAGAAACTTTGTCACGCACGTCGTTAGCCGCATCATCGATGTTCTTATTCAGGTTAAATTCAATGGTGATATTACTTGACCCCTGGTTACTTGAAGATGAGATATTGCGAATTCCATCAATACCGTTGATGGACTTTTCCAATGGTTCTGTAATTTGAGATTCTATGATGTCGGAATTCGCACCAGGGTATGAGGTACGTACATTAACGACAGTGGGGTCAATGTTAGGGAATTCCCTAACTCCAAGGAAGGTATAGCCTATAACGCCAAATAAAAGAATCGACAGGTTCATCACTATTGCCAATACGGGCCTTTTTATGCTGGTGGTTGAAATGCTCATATGACGTTAGTTTTTTACTACCGAAACTTTAACCGGGGCATCTTGTTTCACAGCCATAGCACCAGTAGTCAGCACAGTATCGCCAACGTTCAACCCAGATGTAATTACAATACTTTCCGCAGTTCTTGTACCAGCAACTACAGGTATTTGCTGCGCCTTTCCATTTTTACTAATGAAAACTGTTTTTCCTTTCAATACCGGTATGATCGCTTCGTTAGGGATTAGAATGGCGTCTTTCGCTGTGCTTAAAGCGAGTTTGATATTTGCGAATGAACCTGGTAACAGTTCATTATTCGTATTGGGAACAAGCGCTTTAATCTGTAAAGTTCTGGTTTGGGTATTAATTCCTGGCTCAAGCGCGAAAACCTTGCCCGTAAATGTTTTTGAATAGCCATCAGTAGTAAAGCTTACCTCAGATCCAAGTTTAATCTGTCCGATATACTTCTCTGGAACTGAAAAGCTTATTTTTAGCGGATTAACGCTTGACAAATTAGCAATCATTGTGGCAGGTGTCAGATATTCGCCTACAGATATAGACCGCAATCCAATTCTTCCACTAAAAGGTGCACATATTGAGGTCTTAGCGAGCTGAGCGCGAATTAGTGATGTCTGGGATTTTAAAGATTGTAAATCGGCCAGGGAGGTATCATATTCTTCCTGACTAATCGCGCCCTTTTCAAGTAACTGCCTGGATCGGTTTTCATTTGTTCCGGAAAGCTTTTGTCTGGTTAGTGCCTCCTGAAGTTGTGCTTGAATGTCTCGGTCATTGATTTTTACCAATAACGCACCTTTATAAACACTTGTTCCTTCTTTGAAATTAATGCTGGTTACCAAACCGGAAACCTCGCTTCTTAGCGATACAGATTCATTTGCTTCGATTGTTCCGGTAACTTCCAGGTCATTCGTAAAGTCTTCAAGTCCTACCACAATACCTTCTACTTGCAGACCGCCGCCTACGCCTCCTCCTTTGGCACCCGGAGCACCTGCTTTGCCTTGGCCTTCAATTTTTTTATTAGATGTTATTCTATAATAAACTAGCCATGCCAGGCCAATCGCAAGCAAAATGTAGATGATATATCTTATTTTCATATAACGTTTTAAACAAAATTGATTGCAAAAATATTCAAATATGATGCCCGAACAACGTTGTATTAAGTATGTTACAGCTTTGAAATATTTTAAGCTATTGAGCCCCGTGTCAGGCTATTTACATAGTTTTGGAGTTCGGTAAGTAGAAATGACATAAATGAAAATATCATTAGCAACATTAATTGTATTAGTATTATTGAGTATGACTAGCAAATCTCAGGTAAAGGTAGGATTTGAGGTAAGCTTTTTAGAACCTCAGGCACATTACGCAGAAGTAGAAATGAATATTTCTGGATTGGTTAAGGATTATGTCGATGTCAAGATGCCTGTATGGGCACCTGGTTCTTATCTGGTTCGTGAGTTTGCGAAGGCGATTGAGGGATTTGGAGCAGCAGCTGGCGCAAAGACCCTCAGGTTTGAGAAAGTTAGTAAAAATGCCTGGCGCGTTTACTCAGCGAAGGCAAACAAGATTAAAATTAAGTACAGGGTTTATGCCTTTGAGACTTCTGTCCGCACCTCATTTATTGATGATTCCCATGCCTTTCTATCCAGCACAGGTATCTTTATGTATCCTGATGGCTTGTTGAAATTGCCAATCACTGTTGTTATAAAGCCGTTTTCAGGCTGGAATAAAGTTTCTACTGGTTTGGAGTCGATTCCTGGAAAGGTATTCACTTATACCGCAAAGGATTTTGATATCCTCTTTGACAGCCCTATCGAAGTAGGCAATCAGGATGTCTTTGATTTTATTGCTGCTGGTGTAAAACACGAAGTTGCCATGTATGGTGGCGGTAATTATGACAAGGAAGGGCTGAAAGTAGATATGGCGAAAGTGATCGAACAGGCAACTGCTATTTACGGTGAGAATCCCAATAAACACTATACTTTTATCGTTCATAATTTTTCAGCATCTGGTGGTGGTTTGGAACATCTAAATTCTACAGTACTGGGTGCAAACAAAAATGGTTACAATACTGAAAAAGGGTATCAAGGGTTTCTTAGCCTGGTAGCTCATGAGTACCATCATCTCTGGAATGTGAAACGACTGAGACCAATAGCGCTTGGACCATTTGATTACGATAATGAGAATTACACCACCAACCTGTGGGTGGCCGAAGGTTTTACCTCTTATTTTGAAAATAAGATAATGTTACGCGCAGGCTTTAGCACACCTTTAGAAACAACACAGGCTTTGTTAAACAATATTGCAACAGTAAGTAATACACCAGGGTCGAAGGTTCAGTCTGCCGCGTCGGCAAGCTATGATGCATGGATCAAAAGTTACAGGCCAAATGAGAACTCAGGAAATACCTCCATTTCTTATTACAGCAAGGGAGAGGTAATAGCTACTTTGATGGATCTTGAAATTGCCAACGCAACTAAAGGTATTAAGTCTCTTGATAATGTAATGCACGACATGTACGCTTTATATTACAAGAAGCTAGGAAGGGGATACACGGATGCAGAATTTAAGTCTATGGTGGAAAAGATTAGCGGCATCAGCTTTACCGAGTTTTGGGAGAAGTATGTCAATGGCACCGACCCGATAGAATATCAGAAATATTTTGCGTATGCCGGAATCGATGTTAAAGATGACAATTCCGGTTCCAATCAACCTTATTTAGGAATAGCATCGAAGAAGGTGGAAGGTAATATTGTTGTGGCTTCGGTTTCCAGAAACTCTGCGGCTTGGGATGGGGGCTTAAACTTCAATGATATATTGATAAGTGTCGATGGTTTCCCAATTGATTCAGCTTTAGAAAAAATGCCCATTATTGCAAGCCATAAAGTTGGAGATGTGATTACGGTCACGGTAAAGCGTGATGTTGTGATCAAAGAGCTAAAGTTGGTATTGAAGGCAAATCCGAATATCAAGCTCGTACCAACAATGAAAGAAGATGCGACTGAAAGTCAGCTTCTCGTGAGGGAGACGGTATTTAATTAAAGTATTTGTCTGTCCTAATTAGCGATCGTCTTCTGACTATCTATCGTGTTATAGATTATGAACGCCTCCTGAATTTATCTCAGAGCCTGTTGACAGAACTAAAGCCAGCATTAATGATGTTCCGTAATAAATTCAGGAGGACGATCTTGTGCTTCTCCTAATTAGTCTTAATATGCATACCTGATCGAGATACCGAAACGTGCGGCATTCACGGAGTCATAGTCGTTGTTTAATGTGAACATGGGACGCCAATCGAAAGCAAAGTCTATTGGAGCTCCAGGCACCTTTAAATCCAAACCAGCAACAGGTCTGATTTGAACAGCAGTTGAGTGATTACCGATTAGGAAGTTTGGGCCAACTCCTAAATACCAATCTAGTCCTGCAACGCCACTTACAGGCGCGTTATATTGGTATTCTGCACCAAGACCTATTACATCATGATCAAAAAATATTAAGTTCGCATCGATCGCATTGTTTCGTGTAAAAAAATGCTTAGCGTTAAAGCCAACACCTGTAGAGCCATCGCTAGCATCAATTCTCAAACCTAGGGCGGTTTGGTAATTTTGAGCCATCGTGTCATTTGTCGTAAGTGCCAACAAACCAACGCCTCCGATAAAAGTAAGAAGTAATTTTTTAATCATTTTCATAACGAATTCATTTTAATATCTAAATGCCCATTTGTTACAACTATTATGCCGAACGCCTGTTTTGTTTAACAACAGGTATAAATCAGCCTTCGAAGGGATTTTCATTTCTGAAGAAGCTAGCGTCTGCTAAATACTGCTCAATGGATTCAGAGTCTTTATCCTTCACATCATTGAGCGAAAATTCTTGTAGATGACCCAATTTCAACAACGAACCACATCCTGCCTCATTAAATAATTTGCTCATTTTTTCATTTCTATCAAAATGATAAGCATTGAAGGTAGAGAGTTTATCTATCATCAAATGTTCTTTGTCGGCCCTCTCAATTTCTGCGAGTCGCCGTAGGTTTTTACCTTCAGGAGTTCCGTCATTTGTTAAGAACAGAAATGTGCGGATAACGAGTTTGGCATCATTCATAGTCACTACAAAGTATCCTACCTTTTCATTAGAGACACGATATTCCACTAATGATTTACCATTAGCATAGTGGTGAGGAATTTTATCTTGAAAAAATAGGAGAAAGGCGATAGAGTGCATGATACCAGGTGAAATGTCTATTCGCTCCTGTAACTTGTTTAACGCATGTAATTGGATATAAATCTCGAGTGGGATCTCAACCGATCCTGAGGGGAAACCGAGGGCGGAGGGCTTAACTCTCGACCATACCCATTCAAACTCTGGCGAAATCCAGCCTAAACGTATGGTGCTGTGGTATTTTCCTTCAATTTGAATATTGACTTGCTCGGGCTTAAACTCGCGAATCAAAATATCATTCTGTGTGGTAGACATGTCAAAGCACGCTATGTTTATAACATTCGCTTTGTAAATGCTTTTATTAAAATCGCTAAGTAACACGCAAGTGTCCGTCATCAGCTCGTCCACAATATTTTCCACGAGAATTTGACCTTCGCTTTCAGGAAAGTAATCTTGGAAGCCTTCTTTTAATTTTTTTGAAGCGACAGGATAATGCGTTACATATATATAGATGAAATTGATGAGTACCAAACCCTCGGATAAATACCAGCCCAAGGATACCTTGTTCCCATTATCAATTGGTAAATATTGATTTTCCATTAAGGAATTCATCAATTTATTGAACTGAATCACCTTAGATTTTTTCATGTTGGCTCCTGCGGTAGGCTTAGCTTTTAATACTGGATATCTGTTGGCGTACATCGATTCCATAGCTCCTTGAGGTAGCAGCTTAAAATGTTCCGGACCCGCAAGTAGATTACAAAGCTCTTCAATTCGCTCCCTAAATCTTTTCTGATGTCTGATTGATTGTAATTTCGCTTCGGCTGCGATACTATTGCCACCTTTTTTCTTGCTTTTTGCCATGGAAATTCCTCTACTCGCTAAGCTAGATAATTTCTATAACAAAGTACGAAAGCGTAAGTGTAGTCATATTCCTTCGAGTTGGGAATATTCAACATTTAATAGTATTGCTAAGCCTCCTGATCAAGGGTCATGTTCCTAATCAGAAGAAATATGACGAAGAGAAATAAGAAAATCAATGCACATTCTGCAATGCCTATTTGGACTCCGCTTATAGTAAAGGCTATGTTTGTCATAAGTTGTTTTTATATGGGGGGGGGTAGTTGAGAGAAAAGCAATACCCAATAACGGTGCCAAGCAAAGCTTGTTGGTACACATAGCTGATATTTAGGAACCCAGTTGAATGCCATATTACATAAGGCATATGCTTTCGTAAAATCGTTTACCCCAATAACTTTAAAAATTCTACAGTTTGTTTGGGCTTAGCGGTTATTTAATATTTTTGATACCATTTCTGGAACGCCAACGGTGGCTTTTTCTTTAATCACTTTGACATCAGATTTTTGATGGGCTGAATTGGGGTCTACTACATATTTTTGAATATGCTGCGGCACATATTGAGTCAAGCCCGCGGCAGGGTAAACTTGCAGGCTCGTCCCAATCACAGCGAAAACATCGGCTACCGCACAAAGCGATGCAGCTTGATCCATATTCGGAACTTGCTCCCCAAACCACACAACATGGGCGCGTAAGGGTTTGCCATATTCGCAAAGATCATTCGCTGTCAGTTCCCAACCTTCAATCGGATAAGTAAGATTTGAATCCACATCGGATTGAGACCTTGTGATCACTCCATGCAAATGGAGAACGTTTGTTGAACCGGCTCGTTCATGGAGATCGTCAACGTTCTGGGTGATGATGTAGACATTGTATTTTTCTTCCAGTTCAACCAAAGCAAGATGAGCTGCATTTGGTTGAGCAGCTAATACTGCCTTTCTTCGCTCATTATAAAATCCTTGTACAAGACTGGGATTTCTTTTCCATGCCTCTTGGGTGGCCACATCTTCGACGTTATATCCCTCCCAAAGACCATCTGAGTCCCTAAAGGTTTTTAGTCCGCTTTCTGCGCTAATCCCAGCTCCTGTTAGTATAACAATGTTTTGCATAGTTCTCCTTTTTATAAATGTTCCAAACGGAGTGCCGAAATATGTAAAGATACCCTCTAGCACGGATATAAAAATACCGTTGGGAGTGTATTTCAACAAGAGATCTAACATTTTAGCTTGGTAAAAAATATAAACTATGAAAAAGTTAAGTTACATTTTGCCGTTGGTAGGTCTTTTTTTTGCTTGTCAAAAGTAAACCCATCCCCTGAAGAACAATCTGCAATTCCTGTTGCTGGAAAGAGTAGCATAGTATTCTTCGTGGACACCTTCGGGGTTTATACAATCAATCACTCCGATGCCAGTCAAAAGTTCGTTTATAGTTACAAACCAGAATACAATACAAATCAGCAAATCAAGATCGTTAATGCTAATGGTACTAACAAAAAGTTAATTAAAACGCTGGCAAAAGCAAACATTTCACTGACTTCTCTGTCAGGTTTTGGAAGCAAAATCCTATATACGATAACGGATTATAGTACTACAAATCCAGTTTATGAGATTAGATTGATGAATGAAGCCGAATCAGTTCGATATCAACGCGGTACCAACCCCCAACTAATAGACCCCGAAATAGCCTCAGCTACAGTGTTAAATTCTATTAAAGATGAAGGTTATTCTCTGGTAATTTATATATTTAAAAAGATTTAACCTGATATGTCAAAATTCACGCTCTCCACGTTGCTCTTAACTGTTTTTTTTTCCGTTGCCTTATTTGCCCAAGCCAGTAAGGTAGATAGCTCAGATATGAGGACTCTGCGGATCGATCCATTCAGTGCTCGAGGGGCTGCAGTATCACAAATTTTTGATGAGGTCAATTTCATCCCATTAGAAACAACTAAAGAAAGTCTTTTTGGTTCGATCGGACAGCTTAGGATTGCAGGCGAAAATTACATCATTTGGGATTACGATACAAAATCGATTTTAATCTTTACAAAGGAAGGTAAGTATAAGGGCAAAATTAATGGAAGCAAGATTGAAAAAGATCCCGACAATAAAGACAACCAGGATTTCTGGGGATTTACAATCGTAAATGAAAATGATCAGGAAGTTATTAAGATTTCATCCGGGCGTTATGATCTTTATTTTGATTTGAATGCCAAAGTAATAAAAAAAGTTAAACGGGAAGCTTATAAAACTGCTGAGAGGTTTAGCGATGGTACCGTTCTGGAAAGAGGTTATTTAGATAAAAAGGACAAAGACAGTACCTATTACGAGATCGGATTAATCAAGGATAATCAGAAAATAAAAAGCTATTTTCCTTACTCAATAGATAGGTACAAACATGATGAGTTTTGGACCGGAGGGGAGACTTTAACAAATTACGGCAACCCTGATGAGTACTTTTATATTAACACTTACGAACCTAATATCTATAAGGTTACTCCCAAAAGCCTTTCACTAGCATATAAGATAATTTTCCCAGCAAATAACTCACTTCCATCTGATTTTAAAAATAATCCATTGTATGTAGGGAAAAGACAGGAGTATTTTGAAAAAAATCCAAAGGTATTTTACGCTGTCAGCAGTGTATACCAGATAGGTGACAATTTATATTTTAAGGTAAATAGCTTTAGCTTTAGTCGTGATGAAAAGAAGGCATTTATTCTAAATTTAAAAAGTAATGCTCTCTCTTCGATTTCGGATATTGAGCCAGATTCGATATCACAATTTCTCCCTTTAACTGATGCAGGGGTACATTATGATTTTGCGAATAAAGGCTTTCACCTATTCGATCGAAACTATTTTTATACCAGCTACTCCTCTCTTGTCTTATTTGGTTTTAAGGATCAGAATGAAGGCAAAAGTAGAAAGTACGATCCCGTACTGACTGAATATTTTAAAACTCAAAATAAGAAAAGTAACCCTGTTATCATTCAATTAAAGCCTAAAAAACAATAACGCTCCATGCTTAAATTAACTTTCTCAATTATAGCACTCATGCTCAGCTTTGCTGTGGTTGCATGCGCGCAACAACTGACTCCCGCTAGTGCCACCATCGGCACTGCTAAAGGTATTGCGCGGGATACTGCCCAGAATTACGTGTTAAAGTCAGCTACAGTTTCTATTTATAAGGCTGCCGATAGTTCGCTTCTAAGTTATCAGGTTACTAATAATTACGGGGAGTTTGCTTTTAAGAATCTTCCCCTAAATATTCTTTTAAGATTAGAAATCAGCAGCGTTGGATACTTAACAACGCGTAAGACCTTCAATATTCCATCTGATAAAATTGCTATCGACCTGCAGACGATCGTAGTTAATCGTAGAGATATTATGTTAGATGACGTTGTGATCTCGGTCCCACCTATGAGTATGAATGGGGACACACTAGAATTTAATGCGGCGGCTTTCAAGTTGGATACCAATGCAACAGTTGAAGATATGCTCAGGGCAATTCCCAATGTCACATTGTGGGGAGATGGGCAGATAACTGTTAATGGTACAGAGGTCAAGAGCTTAAAGGTAAATGGTAAATCTTTTTTTGGCGGGGATGCCAAAATCGCGATTCAGAACATTTCAAAAAATGCACTGCAGAAGGTTCAAGTTTATAATACGTCGCGCAATACAAACAATCCACTTGACTCCACATTGGAAATGAACCTTAAGTTAAAGAAAGGAAGGGATATTGGTTTTTTTGGGAAAATAGGTGTTGGCTATGGAACGAACAATCGCTTTGAGACTGATGCGAGTATAAACATGTTTACACCGAAAATGCAGTTAGCCGTCGTGGGAGCCATCAATAACATCAATAAAATTCCGTATAATATTAATTCTTTAATGTCTAATAGTACCTTCAAAGGAGTAGGGACTAATGTAGAATACCAACCAGATTTTAGAGCCACAGGGCTTAATAGACCTAGTGCTGCTGGGGCGAGCCTGACCTATAATTTTATAGATAATCCTACTTATCAAAAGAAAAGCACTTTGAAATCCAACTATTTTCTTCAAGATAGAAACAGTGACTATCTATCAGACGAAAGAACGACGACATCGATAAACAGTAGTGATAAAATCTTCGAAAATAGCAATACGACAAACTCCTCAACGACTACTACTCAACGTTTCGATTCACAATATGAAATGGCGACTCGAGGTCATTACTTAAATTTGGATCAGGCAGTAAACATAAACCAGGGAGACAACGTTGGACAAACATATAGGAGTTCTGGTAATCTACAAAGTCCCTTGACGAGCACGAACAACACATTTAATACTAGCAATTATATTAACAAGAGTTTCAATTTAGGTGGTGAATACACCTACTCGCCATATTTGATAACAAATAAAACCCGGTTTAGGGGATTCAATGCAAAGTATGATCTTTCGATACATAATAATCAAAATCACAGGTTAAATATCACTGAGTTTAAATCATTTGTTGACGCAACTGCTAACCAAAAATTTAATAGGAAATACGACACGAATACTGATGGGATAAAACAAGAAATCGACCTGAATCTCACAGATTTGAAGCCGTTTTTATTTGGGGATAAGCGAATTGCTGGAATAAACTTTGCACTGACAAATAAGATTATCTTAAGATCGGATAAGAATGATAATCGGGTGCAGGATTTAGATACCTCAACCAATACGTATCGAACAAACAGTTATTTAAATAATAGAGTTCAGACTATCATGGTCGAAGAGACACCTGGACTCAGAATCGAAAAATCGTTTCGTAAAGGTCTTTCGAATAGGTACAATAAGAGTTTAACCTTTAGAGTCCATCCCAAGGAACTAATTGTCGCCCAGGATAACAAATCAGATCGCTCTTTCCAGAATGTGAAGAAGAATTACCAGAGGTTTGTATTGGACGGAGGTGTAGATTATAACAACTACCAGTACGGAGACTATTCCAGAAACTATAGCTTGAACTACTTTACGACGCTGCGAATACCAACAATTCAGCAATTGGCCCCACTTACTGATAGTACTAATCTGTATTATTTACAGAGAGGTAATGTCAACTTAAGAGCGGCAGTACAGCAGCAAATATCGTTGAGTTTTAATCATTATGACCAAAGTAACAAAAATGTGCTTAATTACAATTTCAGGGGTTCAGTGGGTCTTATAAACGATAACATCGTAGATAGTCTTATCATCGATAATCAGAATAGGCGCACCGTATTTTTAGTAAATGCGGACGGACATCGATTTGTGAATTTTTATGGTAATATCAAAAAAGCCCTAAAGCTAAAATCCTCTGAGCTTCAGTTTAGTCTCAACTCGAACTTAAACGCCGATAAGAACCCGGGTTATACAAACAATGTATTTACTTTTTCAAGTAACCTGAATACCAACTCAAATGCAAATATTAATTATACCTATAAGGCATACCTCGCTATTGAACTAGGGCAGTCTTATTCTACCTATCGATCTAAGCAGGAGGCTTTTGGTACAAAATACAGTGGAAAGAACTTGGGGACCTCCTTAAGCACCAATTATAATGTAACGAAAAAGTTTTCTTTGAATACTAATGTTACCTTCAATAATAGCTCTTCGTCTGGAGCCAAAAATATCAATTTCACAATTTGGAATGCCAATGCCGTTTACCGCTTTCTTAAGGGCAACAATGCTGAATTTAAGTTTTCCGCACTTGATTTGTTACATCAAAATAGTAGCGTAATAAATTACGGCAGTCCAAACAGCTTCACAATTGGAACGCAGAACGTATTAAAGCAATATTTCATGACCACTGTGTCTTATTATCCAAGGCAGTTTGGAAAAAAGGCAAAGAAGCAATAATGGAAGTTTAGGCAGCCTCCGCAATTAACTTATTAATGTTACTCAATAAAAAATCAAGGTCAAATGGTTTTGAAATAAAAATATCCGCATGTGAATTCTGATAAACGCTGGATGGTTTTTCACCTGCAGACATCAGAATAACAGGAACTTCGTTATTTTCTTCCTTTAGATGGTTGCATATTGTGATGCCGTCTCCATCAGGTAACATGATATCGAAGAGGCAAAGATCTGGTAGTTTTTTATTCAGTGCATGTTGACATTTATCTACACTGGAAAAAAGTTCGACTTCAAAACCTTCTTCTGTAAGAAAATAGTGCAGTATATGACCGATATCAGGGTCGTCTTCAAGGATGTAGATGCGTCGATTCATAGTCATGGCTTTGGCACTGATAACGTTCCAATCAGGATAAGGTTTTAAGCAAATTAATTTAATAAGATGGACTGGAGTTTCTAAAAGTCAGGAATGGTTGTATATTTATGTCTTTATAAACTATTATGAAAAAATCATTTCTGTCAATAGCGTTCTTTGCAACGATAATTTTCTCCTCCAGTTTAGCTGTTAAATCAGAGCAAAAGTATTTTGCCATCTCCGATACTTCTAAACTTGAAGTTACTCCTCAGGTTTTATATGATGGTTTAAATAGTCCATGGGGAATGGTTTGGCTTTCAGATGGCAGAATGTTGATCACCGAGCGATCTGGGGAGATCTTAGTTTTTAAGAATGATAAATTTACTGGAGAAAAGCTTAGTGGAGTTCCTGCTGTATTCGCTCAAGGTCAAGGCGGTTTAATGGATATTAAACTTCATCCTGACTACAAAGCCAATGGCTGGATCTATATCACTTTTTCAAAACCTGTTGGAGAACTGGCTTCCACGGCAGTTGTAAGATTTAAATTGAAAGGAAATCAAGTCGTAGAAAAGGAAGATATATTTGAGGCCAAGCCAGCACTAAAGGCAGATTTTCATTTCGGTAGCAGAATAGTTTTTGATAAGGACAAGTACATGTTCATCAGCGTCGGCGAACGAGGTACGCAACCTAAAGTGCAGGAGTTGGATAACGACCACGGTAAGGTGCACCGTTTGTTTGCAGATGGAAAAATTCCTAAGGACAATCCTTTTGTCGGTCAGGATGGCGCTCATGGTTCAATATGGACGTATGGTCATCGTAATCCGCAAGGAATGGTTTATGATGCTGTAACAAATCGAATATGGGAAGATGAACACGGTCCGAAAGGTGGTGATGAGTTAAACCTCATTGAGAAAGGTAAAAATTATGGTTGGCCAAAAGCATCTTATGGAATTAATTATGACGGCACAATTCTAACTCCCGATAAGCAACTTCCAGGTATTGAAGATCCAAAACACTATTGGGTACCTTCAATTGGCCCTTGTGGAATGACAATAGTTACCAGCAATAAATATCCGGGATGGAAAGGTAATTTGCTAATCGGCGCATTGGCTTTCAGACATTTAAACCGCGTTACTCTTGAAGGTACTACCTACAAGTCTGAAGAAAGATTGCTTCAGGACAAAGGTAGATTCAGGTACGTAGCTGAGAGTCCGGATGGTTACATTTATGCAGTTACTGAGGGTCCCGGAACCTTGTTAAAGCTAATGCCAAAGAAGAAATAGTTTCTTGTTAAATAATAGATCTCAGTTCCGCAGGCGAATAGGAAATCGACTCAATCGCTTTGTTATCATCTTTTCTGTAGACAAGGAATATGGATCTTCTTTAAAAGTTGGGGTGAGAAGGACGAATTACCTCAAGTGTATTCCTTTAAGGAGTATGAACAAAATACTTTATGGAAAATTCTTTTTTTGCAACTGTGTTATATTATAAATACCAGGGGTCTCAATTGTCTGTTACTCAGTTTGTGGTACACCTCTGTGCTACCTAGTTGTGGCGATTACAACTAAACCAAACCACAACTCATATAGTCGACGTACTTGATCCGGCATTCCGCCATTTTAATTTTAGACCTTTCCCACTTTGTCTTTTGATGAAACGTTCTGGTTGATATGTGGTTTGTACTGAAACTTTTCAAATACCGCTGTGGTATGTGTTTTATGGGTGTTTCCTTCGGGCCGAGCGCTAGCAGACACGAAGCAGACCCGAAGCAGGCACGAAGCCGAGACATAGCTGAGGGCACTAGTAATAAACTAGTAACGCAGTTCTTTGTGACCCTGAAATAGGGAAATGTAGTAGTAGATAGTACCATGATTAGCAGCAGCATTGGTTGATTGCTGAAACGAACCTACAATACTGATTTTAAACAAAGGCAGATTTTACACCTAAAATGGGGTGACTGCACACTTAAAGTGGTAAGTGTGCACATAAATCCTTAAGTGTACAGCTAAAATGCTGACTGCGCACAAAGTATTTAAGTCTTCAGTAGACCGATATGTGAATTTAATGATAAATCGTATGTTTTCTAACCACTATTTTGCCAATATTGAACAACTAGCATTAAAAGGCCACTATCAAAAAACGTCAATGGCTGTTAGAATTAAAGGGCTCAGAGCCAATTTGAGCGGAGTTACAGATGTCAAATTCTTCCTCTTTAGTCTGCAAAAATTATTTGTCTAATAGGGAATCTCCCCAACGTTTAACAGTGACTCTATAAAACGTATTGATTGTCCCATAAGGCATTTGCGATTTTAACCAGATTTCGGTCTTCAATTGACTGCTTAATTCCTGCACATCTTCCATTAGTAGCGAAACCCTGAAGTTACATCTCTCAAGAGATTGTATTCCTGGTTTTTCTTTGATTGGGTGTTTAAAGGTTCTGAGAAATTCTGCAACCTGATTTAGTGGATTGGGTTCTTTCAGGGCTGTTTCGTTTCTTCCCAAAATATGAATATTGCAATTCTTAAAGAATTTCCAAAGGAATAATTATTAGATTTAACAGCAACAACCAAATTCATAGTATAAACCGACAGGTATGGCCGCGACGATCAACAGAGTATTTGATTTACTTCAATACAATTTAGAAAACTTTCCTAAAGATGAATTTGTGAGTGGCAAAATCGCTGGTCAATGGAGACATTATAGTACGAAAGAATTTTGTGAGCAGGTGGATGCTTTGAGTCGGGGTTTAGTTGACATTGGTGTAGTGAAAGAGTCAAGGATAGCGGTAATGTCCAACAATCGACCCGAATGGAATATATCTGATTTCGCCATTATGCAGTTGGGTGCCTACCAGATTCCTTTGTACCCAACGTTAGCCGCACACGATATCCGCTTTATCCTGGAGAACGCAGAAATTACCATAGTTTTTGTTGCTGATGAAATCTTATACAATAAGTTAAAGCCCGTCTGTGAAGCCTTACAAAGGGAAATAAAGATTTACACTTTTGACAAGGTAGCAGGCGCTGCGAGTTGGGAGATGCTCACTGAAAAGGGGAAAACACTCGATAAGATAGACTTAGAGAGTTATCGCAAGGAAGTAACTGCTGAAGATATACTAACATTAATTTATACTTCTGGGACTACCGGAACTCCAAAGGGAGTGATGCTGACTCATAATAACCTGGTAAAGAATTTTGAAAACTCTGCTGTTTTGTTGCCCAAAGGAATACAAAAAGGTCTGAGTTTCCTACCGCTGTCCCATATTTTTGAACGGATGGTGGTTTATCTCTACTTTTACAGTGGTACTTCAGTATACTATGCTGAAAGCATGGATACCATTATAGCGGACATACAACACATAAAACCTAATGTATTTTCTACTGTCCCAAGACTGCTTGAAAAAGTCTATGAAAAGATCATGGAGAAAGGTAAGGCATTGTCTGGAGTCAAAAGGGGACTTTTCTTTTGGTCTGTAGGTCTTGCTGAAAGATTTGAGTTTGAAAACGATTTGTGGTATAAGCTTAAACTTGGAATAGCCAGGAAACTGGTTTTTAAAAAATGGCAGGAGGCGCTCGGCGGTAACATTTTGGTTATTATTTCAGGTGGAGCAGCATTAAATCCGAGATTGGCTCGTATTTTCTGGGGCGCTGATATGCCTGTATTTGAAGGTTATGGACTGACAGAAACATCGCCAGTAATTACCGTAAATCATCATGGCAATACAAAGTTTGGGACAGTGGGTTCAGTTATACAAGGCATGGAAGTTAAAATTGCAGAAGATGGTGAGGTCTTGGCACGTGGGCATGCTGTTATGAAGGGCTATTACCGTCGTGACGATCTCACAGCAGAAACTATCGACGCGGATGGTTGGTTCCATACTGGTGACATTGGGCAGATGATCGATGGAAGATTCTTAAAAATCACAGATCGTAAGAAGGAGATATTTAAGACGGCAGGCGGTAAATACGTTGCTCCGCAGATGATAGAAAATAAATTCAAAGAAACTATACTTGTTGAGCAGGTAATGGTGTTAGGAGAAAATAGGAAATTTCCCTCAGCTCTGATCGTACCTAACTTTGTCGCGTTGAAAGGCTGGGCGGAAAAGAAAGGTATTCCATACTCAAATGATGGAGAAATGATCAAACATCCTCAGGTTCTGGAGAAGTTTCAGCTAATTATTGAGGATAGCTGCAAAGAATTCGGAAAATGGGAGCAGGTTAAACGATTTGCCCTACTGCCTAAACAATGGAGCATCGAAGGGGGTGAGCTGACACCTAAGTTAAGTCTTAAAAGAAAGATTGTTTTAGAAAAGAACGCTGATGCCATTGAAAGAATATATTCGGACGCTGAAGGTTACAAAGCTTAGTAAGGTGTCTAGAATTATGAACAGCATTTTGTTGGTTTAAGATGTTTAAACGCCATATTTCATAGTGGCCTAAGTATTGAATGATTGGAGGTAACTATAAAACCTTTTATAAATTATTTAATAGTTCTATTATGAAACAAAGATTAATCAAATGCCTGCCTTTAGCCGCGGCTTTACTGATTGCGGGAAATGTTCAAGCTCAGGAAAGCACGTCTATGAGTTCTGGTACTCAAATGCCACTAACTACATGGTCTATTGGTGTAAATGGTGGTGTATTAACTCCAATCTCACCATTAGGAGGAAAGAACGATTTTTCAAATTGGAAATCAAACTTCGGCTATGGATTATACATTAAAAAACAATTCACCCCATATTTTTCCCTACGCCTTGATGGGGTAAGGGGCAAGTTAAGTGGCGACAATTCTAAGCCTTTCATAAGTGGACTAACTCCGGCAAGTGCGGTAAACAGATTTGAAACCGATCTAACCTATTCAGGAAGCCTAAATGCGGTTATAAATCTTTTTAACATCGACATGTTCAAAAAGGAAGATAATGTTCAACTTTATGCTTCAGCGGGTGCTGGCCTAGCGGGTTACCAAGTGAAAACGGCTCCAACGGCAGGTGGAACATTAGTTGATTACGCGGGCGGAAAGACTATAAGCGAGTTGATTATTCCAATTGGCTTGGGCGCTAAGTTCAGAGTTTCTGATAAGATCAACCTCGATCTAGGCTGGACTGTCAACTATGTGGATGGTGATAATCTTGATGGTGTATATCGTGAAGGTAATGACAAATACTCCTATGGCTATGCAGGTCTTGAATTTGCACTCGGAACTGGCAAGCAAAAAGCGTGGCACAATCCTGTTGCTTTAACTTACGATGAAGCTTTAGCAGCTAGACAAACTGCAAACGCACTAAAAGGTGAACTTGATGCTACAAAAGCAGAAAACGCTAGGTTAAGGACTGATATGAATGATATTCTTAAAGATACAGACGGTGACGGTGTTGCTGATAAATTGGATAAATGTCCGGATACTCCTGCAGGTACTGTAGTTGACGGTTCAGGATGCCCCCTTAAGGTTCCTGTTGCTGTAATCCAGGAAAAAGTAATCATCACTGAGGCTGATCGCAAGGTTGTTGCTGATGCAATTAAAAACCTTGAGTTTGATTTAGGTAAATCTACGATCAGATCTAAATCATATGGCACTTTAAACAGAGTTGCTGCGCTGTTGATACAGAAAAACTTCAGTTTAAAATTAGCAGGACACACGGATAATACTGGTTCTAATGCTTTAAACATGAGGTTATCTAAGGATAGAGCAGAAGCTATAAGATCTTATCTTGTTTCTCAAGGGGCAAATGCTTCTAGAATTGAGGCTACCGGTTATGGGGAAGAGCAACCAATCTCCAGTAATAAATCAGCAGCTGGTCGTCAGAATAACAGAAGGGTAGAATTCACTTTATTTTAGTCAGAAACTTAAAAAAATGGCAAAGCCGCCCGGGGTAACCGGGCGGCTTTTTTTGGTTTAAATATTTACGATAATATGTTTGCATACTAATTTTTTAATGAATAGCTTTGTTATGCAAGCATAGTAATAAATGAAACAACAGGAGACTATAGATTTCTTTTTAAAGGTCGTTTGGCAGAACATGGCAAATAGCTACAATCAGATTGCTTCCGGGTTTGGTATTACCCAGGCCATTGGTTATGTGCTGATTAATATTGAAAAAGAGGGTACGGCAGTTTCTAAGCTTGCCGGCCTTTTAGGTGTAAAGGCAACCAGCCTTTCGAGGATGTTGAATAATATGGAAGAGCTCGGACTGATTTACAGGGAAACCGCGGCAGGTGACAAAAGGTCTGTGAAAGTTTTTGTCACAGACTTCGGAGCGGAGAAGAGACAGCTTGCCAAAGGGGTAGTGATCTCCTTTAATGAATATCTCAATGACAACCTGAGTGTCCACGAAAAAAGTAATCTGATTGGCACGCTCCAAAAATTGAATAAACTCACGTTAGCGTATACAAATACAATACATGATGAACAAAAAGATAAATAAGGTTGCAGTTTTGGGCTCTGGAATTATGGGCTCACGCATTGCCTGCCATTTTGCAAATATTGGTGTTGAAGTATTGTTGCTAGATATTGCTCCTAAGGAGGGGCCAAAGAATAGCATTGTAGATACCGCCTTGCAAATGGCAGTAAAAACTAACCCATCTCCTATATATTCTAAAATGGTACTTAATAAAATTACCACCGGGAATTTCGAGGATGATATGTCTAAGATCTCGACTGTAGATTGGATCATTGAAGTGGTAGTTGAAAATATTGACATCAAGAAGAAGGTTTTTGATCAGGTGGAGCAATTCCGCAAGGTTGGAACATTGGTGACTTCTAATACATCTGGTATTCCAATCCACATGATGACAGAAGGTCGGACCGAAGATTTTCAAGCTAATTTTTGTGGAACACATTTTTTCAATCCGCCACGTTATTTGAGGTTGTTGGAGATTATTCCTACACCTCGTACTAATCCAGAGCTCGTCGACTTTTTAATGCACTATGGTGACCAATTTCTTGGGAAAACTACGGTGTTGTGTAAAGATACTCCAGCATTCATCGCCAATAGGGTGGGCGTTTATTCTATCATGGCATTACTGCATTTAGTAGAGAAAATGGACCTTACTGTGGAGGAGGTGGATAAGTTTACTGGTCCTGCACTTGGAAGACCTAAGTCGGCTACCTTCCGTACTACTGATGTGGTAGGGTTAGATACCATGATTAAGGTCTCTAAAGGACTGTACGACAATTGTCCAGATGACAAGGCCCATGACCTGTTCAAGCTTCCTGGGTACGTGGAAAAAATGGAAGCTAATAAATGGCTTGGAGATAAAACAAAACAGGGCTTTTACAAGAAAACAAAGACTCCAGAAGGAAAGACCGAGATCCTTGCACTGGATTTAAGGACATTAGAATACCGGCCGCAGCAGAAAGTTAAATCTGCAACATTGGATATGAGCAAGCCGATAGAGGATGTAAAGGATAGAATGAAGGTTTTCGTTTCTGGAAAAGATAAAGCTGCCGAATTGTTCAGGGCATCCTTCTTCGGATTATTTGAGTATGTGTCGGACAGAATTCCAGAAATCTCTGATGAGTTGTATAGAATTGATGATGCCATGCGTGCCGGTTTCGGTTGGGATCTTGGTCCGTTTGAAGTCTGGGATGCAATTGGAATTTTGGAAGCTGTCCAAGGCATGAAGAATTATGGACATGAGGCCGCGGCCTGGGTTCATGAGCTTCTTGCTGCCGGATTTACTACTTTCTATAAAGTAGAAGATGGCATAAGGAAATATTATGATATTCCTTCTAAGGCTTACAAAGCGGTGCCTGGTACCGAAGCATTTATTATACTTGATAATTTAAGAGCCAACAAGGTAATTTGGAAGAACTCAGGAGCGTCTATATTGGATCTTGGAGATGGCATTTTGAATGTAGAGTTTCATTCAAAGATGAATACCATTGGAGGTGATACCCTTCAGGCAATTAACAAGGCCATCGATTTAGCAGAGAAGGATTACAGAGGAGTAGTGATAGGTAATGATGGAGCAAATTTCTCTGCTGGTGCAAATGTTGGGATGATTTTTATGATGGCGGTTGAGCAGGAGTGGGAGGAATTAAATTTGGCCATAAGGATGTTCCAGAATACTTCGATGAGAATTAAGTATTCTTCTATCCCTGTTGTGGTAGCTCCGCATAACCTGACGCTAGGTGGCGGATGCGAATTCAGTTTACATGCCGATCATGTTCAACTCAATGCGGAGACCTATATGGGATTGGTAGAGTTTGGAGTCGGTGTAATTCCTGGAGGGGGTGGCACGAAAGAATTTGCGTTGCGGGCTTCTGACGAGTATAAAGAAGATCAGATTGTTCAGAATGCTTTGAAAGATCGGTTCCTCACTATTGGGATGGCAAAGGTTTCTACTTCGGCAGTTGAAGCTTTTGAATTGGGATACCTTCAAAAGGGCAAGTACTCTATCAGCATGAATCGCAGTAGGCTCATTGCTGACGCGAAAGCAAGAGCAATTGAACTGGCAGACGCAGGTTACACGAAACCTGTTCCGCGTAAGGACATCAAAGTGCTGGGTAAACAAGGCCTTGGTATTGTTTACGCTGGTGCGAATACCATGTATTCTGGACATTACATCTCAGAACACGACAAAAAAATATCAGAGAAACTGGGGTATGTGATGTGTGGAGGAGACCTTTCTTCACCAACCGAAGTAACCGAACAGTATTTGCTTGACTTGGAGAGAGAGGCTTTTTTGTCGTTGTGTGGAGAACGCAAAACGTTAGAGCGGATTCAAAGTATTGTAACCAAGGGTAAACCTTTAAGAAACTAATAAGATGCAGGAAGCATATATAATAGCAGGATATAGAACAGCGGTGGGCAAGGCTCCACGTGGTGTTTTTCGTTTCACGAGGGCAGATGATCTGGCCGCCGAAGTAATCAGGCAACTGGTCGCTTCTGTTCCTAATTTAAATAACGAAGAGATCGATGATGTGATCGTTGGAAATGCGACTCCTGAGGCAGAACAAGGATTGAACGTGGGTAGAATGATCTCGCTGATGGGCTTAGATACCGATAAAGTTCCAGGTGTAACTGTGAATAGATATTGTGCATCAGGATTGGAGACAATTGCAACTGCTGTTGCAAAGATAAAAAGCGGTATGGCAGACTGTATTATTGCCGGTGGAGTTGAAGTAATGTCAGGTATGCCTTTTGGCGGTTGGAAAGTAGTGCCTAATCCCGATGTGGCTCACAACAATCCAGACTGGTACTGGGGAATGGGATTAACGGCAGAGGCGGTAGCAAAAGAATATAATGTGAGTAGGGAAGACCAGGATGAGTTCGCCTATCAATCTCATCAAAAAGCAATAGCGGCCATCCAGAACGGCCGCCTTAAGGCAGGAGTGTTGCCAATCACGGTGAATGAGACCTATTTGGATGAAAATCTTAAAAAGAAAACCAGAAGCTATGTTGTGGATACCGATGAGGGACCACGTGCCGATACCTCGGTAGAGAAGCTTGCGAAATTGAAACCTGTGTTTGCTGCTGATGGCTGCGTTACTGCGGGCAACTCTTCACAAACATCCGATGGTGCTGCTTTCGTGCTGGTTGTATCAGAAAGGAAAATGAAAGAATTGGGTGTCGATCCAATTGCGAGACTGGTAAGTTATGGTGTCGCTGGCGTACCGCCACGCATTATGGGTATTGGCCCGATCTACGCTATACCCAAGGCCTTAGCACAGGCAAGTATGACATTGGAACAGATCGACCTGATTGAGCTAAATGAAGCCTTTTCATCACAGTCTTTAGCGGTAATACGTGAGCTCGGACTGAACACAGAAAAGCTTAATGTAAATGGCGGTGCAATTGCATTAGGTCATCCGCTAGGATGTACCGGGGCAAAGCTGTCGGTGCAGTTGTTTAATGAACTGAGAAGAAGAAACCAAAAATATGGTATGGTGACTATGTGCGTGGGAAGCGGGCAAGGCGCAGCAGGTATTTTTGAAATGTTTTAAGGTTTTTTAGAATATAAATATGGAAACTACAGACAAAAAAACAATAAAAGGTGGAGAGTTTTTAATTACTGAAACCAGTTACCAGGATGTATTTATTCCTGAAGAATTTGATGAAGAACAACAGATGATCGCGCAAACTTGTCGTGATTTCCTTGCCGCAGAGGTGTTTCCTCAATTGGATAGGATTGATACCCAGGAGGAAGGTTTGATGCCATCTTTGATGGATAAGGCTGGCGAACTCGGTATCCTAGGAGTTTCGATACCGGAGCAATATGGTGGTTTCGGAAAGAACTTTAATACATCCATGTTGGTTGCAGATGTTGTTGGTGCCGGGCACTCGTTTGCGGTTGCGCTGTCGGCTCATACGGGTATCGGAACTTTGCCAATTCTTTATTATGGAAATCAGGAGCAAAAAGATAAATACATTCCAAAACTAGCTACTGGCGAATGGAAGGCTGCATATTGTTTGACAGAGCCAAATTCAGGTTCTGATGCCAATTCCGGTAAAACGAAAGCTAAACTCACGGAAAATGGAAAACATTATGTGATTAACGGTCAGAAGATGTGGATTACGAACGGTGGCTTTGCAGATGTATTTATTGTATTTGCGAAGATCGACGATGATGTGAACCTGACTGCTTTTATTGTGGAACGTGATTTTGGTGGCATCACCATGAACCCTGAAGAACATAAAATGGGAATCAAAGGTTCATCCACACGACAAGTCTTCTTTAATGATTGCCCTGTGCCAGTGGAAAATATGCTATCGGACCGACAGAATGGATTTAAGATCGCCGTAAATATTTTGAATATCGGAAGGATTAAACTTGCGGCGGCGGCTATTGGAGCTTCAAAATCTGTGATTAACACGGCTGTAAACTATTCAAATGAAAGAATTCAGTTTGATAGGCAAATTTCTAAATATGGAGCCATACGGTACAAGATTGCAGAGATGGCGGCCAAAGTATATGCAGTTGAATCTGCAAACTATCGTGCCGGTCAAAATATAGATGACGCTTTCGATGCACTAGTTGCAGGAGGAATGGATGAAGGGAAGGCTAAGTTGAAGTCAACAGAGCAGTTTGCGGTGGAGTGCGCTATATTAAAGGTTTGGGGTTCTGAGGTGCTGGATTATGTAGTTGATGAGGGCGTTCAGATCTATGGTGGTATGGGTTTCTCTGCGGAGGCACCAATGGATCGTGCTTATCGTGATGCGAGGATCAACAGAATTTTTGAAGGAACTAATGAAATCAACAGGCTGCTTACCGTTGACATGATGCTTAAAAGAGCAATGAAAGGGGAGCTAGATCTGATGACTCCGGCGACAGCTGTTGCTGCGGAATTGATGTCTATTCCAGATTTCGGCGAAGAAGATGATACTTTGTTTGCTGCGGAGAAAAAGATTATTGCGAACTTGAAAAAAGCCACGCTCATGGTGGCGGGTGCTGCGGTACAAAAGCTAATGATCAGCCTTTCGAAAGAGCAGGAAATATTGATGAATATTGCTGATATGGCCAGTTACGTTTACGTTGCAGAATCCGCGATGTTAAGAACAGAGAAGTTAGTGAGTTTGAGAGGTGAAGATGCTTGTGAAGGGCAGCTTAACATGATGAGGATATATTTTGTGGAGGCGGTCGACGGCGTGAATAAGGCAGGTAAAGAAGCTTTATGGTCATTCGCAGAGGGAGACGAGCAACGGATGATGATGGTGGGACTGAGAAGATTCACTAAAATGGAACCATTTAACATCAAAAATACCAGGCAAGAAGTTGCAAAGCAAGTAATTGCAGCAAATAAGTATTGCTATTAAAAATACTATTCATAATTAAACTGAGGCGCCCTTGATTTATTGAGGGCGTTTTTTTATTTAGAATAACTTTGGTTGTATGTTAAAAATGGTTAAATATTGTGCCATCATGAATAAAAGACTATTTTTGTGGAATATGTCAAAAAGTGGGCTTCTGTGGACGTTAATTTTACTTATGGGGGTTATAGCCTCCTGTAAAAAAGCTGAGCCTTATAATGAAGATGCCCAGTATTTGAAAGATGAAGTACTAATAAAAAATTGGGCTAATACCTCTAAAACCGACCTAATAAAAGATCCGAGCGGACTGTATTACAAAGTTATTAACCAGGGGACGGGACTGAAATCTCCGGATTTGACCGATAACATTCAAGTGCTGTATACTGGAAAACTACTGACTGATTCAGTAATTAGCAGAACTACCGATACCGTAACCTATAAGTTTTTATTAGGCAGCAGTATAGAAGGCTGGAAAAAAGGTTTACCTCTAATCAAGGAGGGTGGAACAATTAGGTTGTTGATCCCTTCGAAGATGGCCTATAGAAATTATGACGTTGTTGCTGGAGTGCCCAAGAATGCTGTCCTAAACTTCGAAATTTTTTTACAAAAAATAATAGTTAAAAATTAATAATATGTTAAAAAAAATATCATCATATGCCTTTGTTTTAATAGGATTGGTTCTCTTCAATTCTTGCAAAAAAGAGTATGAATCCATACAGAGTATAGATGACCGTAAGCTTGAAGATTATTTTGCTAAGAATAACATAACAGCCATTAAGGATCCGAAAGGAACTGGGTTCTATTATCAAATTACCAATCCCGGAACCGGCGATTTGTTCTTAAATACAGATTCGGTATTGTATAATGTAACGCTGAAGTCGCTATCTAACGGGACAACCTATTATTCTACTCCTCCATCTGGAAATCTTGGAAACAAAGTTGGCTATACCAGTCAATTACAAGTGGGAGCAGTGGATGTGGCAACTGGGAAGGTGGCGGTATATGCGAGCCTGACGCCGATTTCAACTGCAATTCGAGCTTTAAAACCAGGTGGATCTGCTAAAGTGTTTTTACCTTCTTACCTTGCTTTTGGTAATAATGGAGAAGCCGCGATTGGGGTACCATCAAACGATATTATTGAAATAACGATTAATACGTTTACTCAGAAAAGTCAGGCTGCATTGGATGAGCAAAGACTTCAAGCGTTCCTTTTAAGCAAAGGGATTAACAATGCTGTCAGAGACGTAACTGGTGTCTATTATGTAGTTACACAGGCTGGAACAGGAACAGAACCGATTGACTTATCCAGTGCCATTACAATTAACTACACTGGCAGATTGCTTAACGGAACAGTATTCGAAACCAATACTTCGGGAACTGTTGTTCAAACCCTGTCAACTTTTATCACAGGTTGGAATGTCTTGAGTAAGTTTAGAAAAGGCACTAAAATAAGGCTTATTATACCTTCAACCAGGGCATACGGCAATGAAGTCCGATCAAATGTGATCTGGGAAAATACCCCGCTTGACTTTGATATTGAAATTTTAGAAGTCGCAAACTAGACTACTGGTTCAAGGCATCCTTAAATACTTTGAGAACGCGTTCTCTTGCAAAAGCATGTTCAACTATAGGTTCGACATGCTTTTGTTGTTTAAACTCCGGTAGCCACTTGTCGATATATGTATGCTTCGGATCAAACCTTTTAGCCTGTAATTCGGGATTGAATACTCTAAAGTAAGGTGCCGCATCGTTGCCACAGCCACAAGCCCATTGCCATCCACCAACATTGCTAGCCATTTCGTAGTCAAGAAGTTTCTCTGCAAAATAGGTTTCTCCCCATCGCCAGTCAATTAGCAGGTGTTTTGTCAGAAAGCTCGCTACGACCATTCTAACCCGATTGTGCATAAAGCCAATTTCATTTAGTTGTCGCATTCCCGCATCTACCAGTGGATAACCAGTTTTTCCTTCACACCAGGCTTTGAATTCCTGCTCGTCATTTCTCCATTCGATCTTATCATAAGCAGGTTTAAAGCAAGATTTGCTGACATAAGGGAAATGCCATAGTATCATCATATAAAAGTCTCTCCAGACCAATTCCGAAAGCCATTTGTCGGCTTTTTGCTCAATTGCTTCTCTAACAGCCTCCCGGATACTTACTGTTCCAAACCGCAGGTGAAGACCAATTCTACTCGTAGCTTCGTCGCCAGGGTAGTCTCTTCTTTTCTCATATTCGTCAAGCTTTTTTGCAAAATGAATGGACGGAAAATCCTGATCAGATTTTTCAAACCCCAGCTCGTTTAACGATAAGCTAGGAAAAGGTTTCGTTTGAAATAAATTCTTTAAATAACTGCTGACCGGGTACGATTTTTTATAAAAGCTAGTCAGTTTTTTTTCCCATTGTCTGAAATATGGAGTGAAAACCGTATATGGCTTTCCATCAGCTTTAAAAATCTCATCTTTCTCGAAAATAACCTGATCCTTGAAGGTTTTAAATGGGATACTTTCTGACGCTAGAAACTCCGCGAGTGCATCATCTCTTTCTCTGGCATAGGGCTCATAGTCATGATTTGCGAACACATTTTTAACGTTGTACGTTTTCAGTACTTTTTGCCATGCTCTTTCAGGAGTATCATTGAGAACAAGGACTGACGAGCCGTATTTTGCAGCTTCTTTTCTTAGTGCTTCAATAGTTTGATAGATAAATGTGACCCTGGCATCGTTTTTCGTACTGAGTTTTTCCAGAATTGTTTTGTCGAAAATAAACAACAGAAGAACCGGATTTGAACCTTTTAAGGCATGATACAATGCTGCATTGTCAGCCAGTCGCAGGTCTCTTCTCAACCAACAGATACTTATTTCTTTCTTCATCAATTGTAAATTTCGTCTAACGCATCAGCCAAATAAACAAATTTAAATTTGAATCCTTTATCAAGTATTTTCTGTGCCGACAGGTTCGTGCTACTGGTAACGATGATACTCATTTTCCCAAGAATCATCTCTAATACTTTTTCAGGAACGTTGATGGGCCAAACAGGGCGCTTAAGCTTTTTAGCTACAGCCTTTGTCAACATTTCATTAGTGACCGGGTGTGGCGCACAACCATTGTAGGCTCCTTCGTACGAATCATCATCAATTGCGCTCATATACATAGCGGCAATATCGTCTAAATGAATCCATGGAACCCATTGCTTGCCAGTTCCTAAAGCTGCCCCGGCAAACAGTCGAATCG
Source organism: Pedobacter sp. JCM 36344 (assembly GCF_046546555.1). Classification (NCBI taxonomy): domain Bacteria; kingdom Pseudomonadati; phylum Bacteroidota; class Sphingobacteriia; order Sphingobacteriales; family Sphingobacteriaceae; genus Pedobacter; species Pedobacter sp. JCM 36344. The sequence goes on along the minus strand of NZ_JBKHKK010000001.1, from coordinate 294,650 downwards.
GTCTCGCTAAAGAGGGTAAGCCACCTCCGCTTTTATCAAGCACAAATCCGGTTCGGAATTTAACGATTCTTAAATTAAGGTCCTTTCCTGCATCAACTGCATCCTCCCAAAGTGTGCAACATTCTGCAAGAAAGCCTTCGCCCGGGGTGTTGCTTTCCAACAATATTTCGTCATCTCTATCGCCATAGTATCCTGATGCGGATGATGAAATAAAATTCTTTACTGTCGAAGCTGTTTCGCTAATCGTTTTATATAACAGTTCGGTGCTTGCAACACGGCTATCTATTATTTGCTTCTTCCTTTCTTTTGTCCATTTCTGTTCAGCAATACCTGCGCCTGCGAGATGAACGATTGTTTGAACCCCCTCGAGACAGGATTTGTCGATCTCGCCTTTTTCTACATTCCAAAGAAACACCTTTACATCTTTTATCTTGATAGGTTTTCTAGTTAGGATAGAGAGATCGTGGCCTCTACTCAAAAGGCCTGCGATAAGCTTTTTGCCAATCATTCCGGTGGCTCCTGTAATAAGAATGTGCTGTTTCATAATTAAATAACGGGTTTGGAGGTTTTTAGTTTAGAAAAAATGCCTTACAACAGATTTAAGTTATTTTGTTATATAAATATTGCTTTAGGTTTACTTTTTAACCTAAAAAATCGTATATTTTTGTGTTCCATATATAATTAACGGCAGGTAAGATAATGAAGTTAAAGAAGATTTTGGTTTGGTTCAGGAATGATTTGCGCTTGCATGACAATGAAATTCTGGTGGAAGCAATTGCCAAATCGGACGCTATCCTTCCTGTGTACTTTTTTGATCCACGTTATTTTACACAAACATCTTTTGATACTGTCAAAACAGGCTTTAACAGAGCCAGATTTTTATTAGAAAGTATTTTGGCTCTTCGTGCTCAGTTTCAGAAGCTTGGGGGTGACTTACTGCTAGTAGTTGGAAAACCAGAAGAGCAGATTACAGATATCGTCACGAAATTTGATATTTCTGAAGTTTACCACCATAGAGAGGTTGGGCCTGAAGAGACAAATATTTCTACACTGGTTGAAGACGTTTTGTGGAAACAAAGAATAAACCTTAAACATTTTATAGGACATACTTTATACAATAAGGAGGATCTTCCTTTTCCTATCAAAGATATTCCTGATTTGTTTGCCCAGTTCAAAAAGAAGACTGAGCGAGATGCAATTGTAAAAGAATGCTTTGAGTCTCCAACAGAAATAACGTTTATTGAAAATGAAGATTGGGGAGTATTACCGGAACTTGCGGAGCTGGGGTTTGACGCTAGTGAGGAGATTTCAATTGGGGAAGACTTTCACGGTGGTGAGGAAGCAGGGTTCCTGCACATGACCAATCTTTTAACGGCCAATTCTGAAATCTACATGAAGAGCAATGGTAAGGCCGCTATAGATAAGTTCAGCGCTAAACTTTCTGCATGGCTAGCAATCGGGTGTTTATCTCCAAGGCGTGTGTATTGGATGATAAAAGACGCTGAACATCAGTTTGGCGGCAACCATAACTTTAGTCGAATCCTCCTTGGACTTTTATTTCGTGATTATTACCGATTCATGTTTAAAAAGCATGGCATCAAGTTCTTTCAGGAATCAGAATTAGAAATGCGGATCGAATCTCCGGAAAAGACTCACGATCATCTGATGGAAAGTTGGAAAAAGGGAGAAACAGGACACAAATTGGTTGATCATTACATGACGGAGTTGGTAGCAACTGGATTCATCAATCATGCAGGAAGACTCTTAGTGGCAACGTATCTTGTTCATGTGTTAAAGATACATTGGACAAACGGCGCTGCTTATTTTGAGGAAAAGCTCATCGATTATTCTGCTGCTAGCAACTGGGGCAATTGGGCGAACCTTGCCGGAGCGGGTCTAGATTTAAAGTCAAAGATGTTTGACATTGATAAGCAAATCAAAGCTCTCGAACTTGATTTGCCGGTGGTTTCGGCCTAACCTTCAGATGTTAATCTTTTTGCAATATTACTTTTAGGAATATTAATTAAGCAAAACATGTTTTTAAACAAACTTGTTAAACATTTGTTCTCACCACTGAGGTGAACAACTTTTCAATGAGCGATATAGAAGCCTTAATAGAGATAAAAGCACATACGATTCGTGCTTGGGAGACCAGATAAAATTTAGTGCCTTCGAAACGCGCAGCTACAAATATTAGATTCTATGGAGAAGAAGAGCTGAAAATGCTGCTTAACCTTATCGTGCTGAATGAAAACGGCTATAAGATGACCAAGATTGCGAAGGGTGAGTCGTAACCAGATATCAGTGAGCGGATGATAGATGAAATCGACAAGTCTGCTATACCAGTGAAAAGTATGCTAAAAGATTTATTTTATTCTTGCCTTAGGCGGAAATGCATGAAACTGGACTGCTGTTCACGAAATACCTACTAAAAAAATGTGGCAGCATCTTACAACCCTGATGCGCTTTTGTAACGCTTACCTCACTTAACTTAGGTAAGGATATCAATAAAATAATTGATAAGGTCATGGATAATCTGAATGTGCCCTTGTTAGTGGCAGGAAGTTTGATCTCTGAATTTGATATTCTTGTGAAAGACCAGTTAACTTCCCTTAAAACTGTTTGTGACATGGTGCATTTTCTTGAAGATTTATAGAGAGGTTTACCTGTTTATTAAGGTAAAAAATCCTAATTTTGCAACACTTACAGCAATTCAAAAATAATGGATAATTTATCTTATCTCAGTGGCGAGAACGCCGAATACATAGAATCACTATACCAATCTTATAAAGGCGACCCAAATTCAGTTGAGTTTGGATGGCAAAAGTTCTTTGAAGGCTTCGATTTTGGTAGAGGGTCTTCAGGTACATCTTTAACTGAGGAAACCCCAGAACACTTTTTAAAAGAAATTAATGTTCTTAACCTGATCAATGGCTTTCGCCAACGGGGTCACCTTTTCACGCAAACCAACCCGGTTAGAGAAAGAAGGATTCACCTACCTACGCTTGATATCGAGAACTTTGGTCTGGCGACGTCAGATTTAGAAACAGTCTTCAATTCGGGTGTAGAAATCGGAATTGGTGCTTCGAAATTAAGCGACATCGTTGCTTTTCTAAAGCAAACCTATTGCAGATCCATTGGTGCGGAATATAAGTATGTGCGGACTCCGGAGGTCCTTCATTGGATTGAAGGAAAGATGGAAAGTGTAAGAAACACACCTAATTTTTCCATCGATGAAAAAAGAAGAATCCTGAAAAAGTTAAATGAAGCGGTAAGCTTTGAGAACTTTTTAGGGACGAAATTTTTAGGACAGAAAAGGTTTTCATTAGAGGGTGCTGAAGCGCTAATCCCTGCTTTAGATTCAGTGATTGAAAGAGGTTCTGAGCTAGGAATCGAAGAATTCGTAATTGGTATGGCGCATCGCGGACGTTTGAATGTCTTGGCGAACATCATGCAAAAAACTTACAAAGATATTTTTGCGGAGTTTGAAGGAAAGGGTTACAGCGCTGAATCACCTTTTGGTGGCGATGTAAAGTATCACCTTGGCTATTCGACAGATGTAACTACTAACAACGGCAACAATGTACACTTAAGTCTTTGCCCAAATCCATCGCACCTGGAAACCGTAAATGGTGTGGTGGAGGGAATGACCAGGTCTAAGATAGATTTCAAATACGGCGGTGACAATGCACGAATTGCACCAATTCTAATTCACGGTGATGCGTCGGTAGCTGGTCAGGGCATCGTCTACGAGGTCATCCAAATGGCTGGTCTTGAAGGGTATAAAACTGGTGGAACGATCCACCTGATCATCAACAATCAGATCGGTTTTACTACCAACTACAAAGACGGTCGTACCAGTACCTACTGTACTGACATTGCCAAAGTAACTTTGTCTCCTGTATTCCACGTTAATGGTGATGATGTTGAAGCTTTAGTTTATGCAATCAGTCTAGCTATGGAATACCGCCAGAAATATAAAAACGATGTTTTTATAGACATCCTTTGTTACAGGAGGTTTGGTCATAATGAGGCAGATGAGCCGAAGTTTACACAGCCTTTATTGTATAAGAGCATTGAAAAGCACGCAAACCCACGCGACATCTATATTCAACAATTAATTGGAGAAGGCAAGCTGGAGGCAAGTTTAGCGAAGGAAATGGAAAAGGAGTTCCGTAGTCTCCTTCAGGAACGTTTGAATGAGTCAAAGGATATTGAATCTACCTATCAGGATGTTAAGTTTGGTGGTGCTTGGTCTGATATGCGTATTGCTACTCCTCAAGATTTTGAGAGTTCACCAAATACTTCAGTTAAGGAATCTACTCTTTTGGAGATCGCAAAAAGAATTAGTACCCTTCCATCGGACAAGAAGTTCTTTAAGAAAATAGAAAAATTGTTCGATGAACGGAGCAAAATGGCTAACTCAACCCATGTGTTTGACTGGGCAATGGGAGAGCAGCTTGCTTATGGAACATTATTAGCCGAAGGTAAAAGAGTTCGTTTGAGCGGACAAGATGTTGAGCGTGGAACATTCTCTCATCGTCATGCCGTGTTGACTCTGGAAGACTCTGAAGAAGAGTATATTCCACTTACAAACATCTCTGATCAGCAAGCATCATTTGATATTTACAATTCACATCTTTCTGAGTATGGTGTACTTGGTTTTGAGTACGGTTATGCAATGGCAAATCCGAATGCACTTACAATTTGGGAAGCACAGTTTGGAGATTTCTTCAATGGTGCACAGATCGTAGTTGACCAATATATTGCCAGTGCGGAAACAAAATGGCAACGTGAAAACGGCTTGGTGATGCTATTGCCTCATGGTTATGAGGGGCAAGGACCGGAACATTCCTCAGCGAGGATTGAGCGTTTCATGGAGCTTTGTGCAGATTACAATATGCAGGTGGTAAACTGTACCACTCCTGCAAATTTCTTCCATGCGATTAGAAGACAGTTCAAACGGGATTTTAGAAAGCCATTGGTGGTATTTGCGCCAAAAAGTTTATTACGCCACCCTCAGTGTGTTTCTCCATTAAAAGAATTTACCAATGGAAAATTCCAGGAAGTGATTGATGATGCAAATGTAAAAGCTGATGCTGTTACACGCGTGTTATTCTGCAGTGGTAAGATCTATTATGAGTTGTTGGAAAAACAACAGAAAGATCAAATTAAGAATGTTGCAGTTGTTCGTCTGGAGCAGCTTTATCCAACTCCACTAGCACAAATGGAGCGCGTTTATAAAAAATATAAAAAGGCAACAGAGGTCTTATGGGTTCAAGAAGAGCCCGAAAATATGGGTGCCTGGCCATATCTTTTGCGCAAAGTTAGAAGAACATTCTTTAAAGATATTGAGGTGATCTCCAGAAAAGAGAGCAGCAGTACAGCTACAGGTTTTGCGAAGCAACATGCAAATCAGCAAGCTTTCATTCTGGCGACTGCTTTTGAGATGCCGGTAACAGATAGCGAGCAAAAGATCGCGAAGAAATCTGTGAGTAAAGTTATAATGTAGATTAAGAAAAAAATACATCTGTTATGAGTATAGAAATAAAAGTTCCACCAGTAGGTGAATCGATAACTGAAGTTGTTTTATCACGGTGGGTGAAAAACGATGGTGATGCAGTAGAAATGGACGAAATTATTGCGGAGTTGGAGTCTGACAAAGCAACTTTTGAGTTAACTGCAGAACAGGCTGGAACTTTAAAAGTGGTAGCTGCTGAAGGCGATACTTTAGCGATAGGTGCAGTAGTTTGCAGTATAGAAGACGGTGGCGCCAATCCCGCGAAAACAAAACAAGATGCTGCACCCTCATCTGCGGAAGAAAAGCCTGTGGTAAACGGAGATCAACTAGTTTCACCCGTTGCAGAAAAATCTGGAGATACTTATGCTACGGGAACTCCTTCGCCATCCGCAGGTAAGATCCTTGCGGAAAAAGGCGTAGACGCGGCTGCCGTTCAAGGTTCAGGCGTTGACGGTAGAATCACTAAAGAAGATGCTTTAAAGGCAGAGAAATCTGAAGCTAAACCAGCTTCCGCCTCTGCTAAATCTGCTTCTTCCCCTCTGGTTGCCCCAATTGGAGCTGTTGCGGGCTCAAGAAATGAGCGTAGACAAAGAATGTCTCCTTTAAGAAAGACAGTTGCTAAACGTTTGGTAACCGTTAAAAATGAAACTGCCATGTTAACCACATTTAATGAGGTGAACATGAAGCCGATCATGGATCTTCGTTCTAAGTATAAAGAACAATTTAAAGAAAAACATGGTGTGGGCTTAGGTTTCATGAGTTTTTTTACGAAAGCTGTTTGCGAGGCATTAAAGGAGTTTCCCGCTGTGAACGCACGTATTGATGGTGAAGAATTCGTTTACAATGACTTTGCCGATATATCTATCGCAGTTTCTGCTCCTAAAGGATTGGTTGTTCCAGTCATTAGAAATGCAGAGAGCATGAGTCTTGCGCAAATCGAAAAAGCAGTGATCGAATTGGCAACGAAAGCCCGAGATAGTAAATTAACGATCGAAGAAATGACAGGCGGTACGTTTACGATAACAAATGGAGGTGTTTTCGGATCAATGATGTCAACTCCAATAATCAACGCTCCACAATCTGCAATTCTTGGCATGCACAACATCATTGAACGTCCAATTGCCGAGAAGGGTGAAGTGGTAATTCGTCCGATGATGTATGTTGCTTTATCTTACGACCACAGGATCATCGATGGTAGAGAATCTGTTGGCTTCCTTGTTAGAGTTAAGCAACTGTTAGAAGATCCAGCTCGAATGCTTTTAGGAATCTAGTATAAACTAAAAATAATATTTGAAAGCCCTCAGTGCTAAAACGCTGAGGGCTTTGGCATTTTTATAAGGTGCTTCTGTACTTAGTTACTTTTAATATTTACATAAAAGTTTGGGTCTATTGAAAATGTTTCCTTCTTTATTGCAGGGTCGATAGCGCTTGTTTTCCATTCATTACCTGGATAGATCAGCTGGTAGTTTCCCGGCTTTAACGTTACCCTGACAGGCATGTCAAATTTGGCTACATCTGTTTTCCACCTGTAAGCTAATTTGCCAGAAGCCTCAATTCTGAATTCCAGTACTGGAATGGCGGTCTTTCTTAAATATTGGTCAAAGAAACCGGTTAGTTTTAAGCCTGTAAACCTTCTAATGTACTGTTCGATTTCAGCTGTAGTAACTGTTTGATGGTAAAAATTCTTATTCATGCCTCTTAGCATAAGACGGAATTTTTCATCGTTATTGATCAACGCTCGGATGGTATGGATCATGTTAGCTCCTTTATAGTACATGTCGCTAGAGCCTTCAGTATTCAAGCCATATATTCCTATAATAGGGCTATCGTTTCGGATGATCTTCCTACTGCTGATTACATATTCCGAGCCCGCCTGATCCCCATAATAGCTATCTAGAAATATTGTTTCGGAATAGCTGGTAAAGGCTTCATGAATCCACATATCAGCAATATCTTTTGAAGTGATACTATTTCCGAACCACTCATGGCCGCTTTCGTGAACAGTCAAATAGTCGAACTTTAGTCCCCAGTTGGCCGCAGATTTCGAGTAGTCTCTACCAAGATACCCTTGTTTGAAACCATTGCCATAAGCAACAGCACTCTGATGCTCCATGCCAAGATGCGGTGCCTGAACTAACTTATAGCCATCTTCATAAAATGGATAGGGTCCAAACCAATGTTCAAAAGATTTTAGCATACGCTTCACATCTGCATCCCAATGTATTCTTGCCTTAGCACTATCTTCTTCCAGCGACCAGTAGTCAATAGATAGCAGACCTTTTTCTCCAGCGTAACTATCTTTCCAGTGCGCATACTTTCCAATGTAAAAGGTAACATTATAGTTGTTGATAGGATTGCTTACAAACCAGTTGAATTGATTGTATCCATCTTTCTGATCAATTACACTACGCAATCGGCCATTTGATATTTCATCTAATCCCTTTGGTACACTTATACTGATCAACATACTGTCGACCTCATCACTTTGGTGATCTTTTGTTGGCCACCAGGAGCTCGCTCCAAAGCCCTGACAAGCAACTGATACCCAGGGGTTGTCGGACTTATCCTTTTTGAATATAAAACCTCCATCCCAGGGAGGGTTTTTAGCTACAGCAGGTTTGCCAGAATAAAATACCGTGAAGCTTTTATGCTCAGCGATCTTGATCTCGTTAGGGAAAGTTAAAAAAACAGCATTAAACTCTCGTTTGAATGGTACATCTGCACCTTGGTAAACAACTTTTTCTACCTTTAGATTCGCGAAGAGATCAAATTGCAGCACTTTAAATGCTTTAGTGGCAGTAAATCTAAACTCATTGCTACCAGATATAGATCTATCTTCAATATTTATTTTAACGTCAAGGTGATAATAATTCAAGTCATAGCAAGTCCTATATTCGGTCAAATGTCCCCTAAGACTATCCGCTCTGTTAGAAGAAGATTTCTCTGCCAGTAACTGAGCGTCTGCAGAAAGCCAGCATAAAACAATTGTTAAAGAGGTAAATACGTGGACCCTCATTTATTTTAAAACATTCAATGTGATAGAAGATGCATTATTTACATCATGAAAAATGCGATGAGTGGCTTTTTGAAAGTCTGAGGGTTCTGCTTTGTAGATATCCATGAATTTCTGCGGGTTTCTATCTCCCAGTGGGAACCAGGAATTTTGTACCTGAATCATGATCTTGTGACCCTTTTTGAAGGTGTGGGCTACGTCCGGTAAGGCATAATTTATTTTGGTCACCATGCCTGGAACCATTGCTTCAGGCGTCTCAAAGCTGTTACGATATTTGCCGCGCATGATTTCAGCCCTTACCAACATTTGATATCCTCCCATGAGGATATTCTTAGGATTAGGCGTGGGCGACACAGCATCCTCTGGATAAACGTCAATAAGTTTAACTACATAATCAGCGTCAGTTCCTGTGGTTGAAACTATAAGATTTGCCAGCACTGGTCCAGTTAACGTTATGTCATCTGTTAGGGTATCAGTTTGATAAACTTTAACATCTGGTCTACGAGCTGCGAAGCGTTGATCATCAATCATGTACTCCCTGGTTCTTTTTGCTTGCACACCCTCTTGATATGGAACTGGGCTATTCGGGTCGCTTACATATTCATCATAACTATCAGTTCTCTGTATTTTATCAAAGCCCAGCTTTCCATTTGGCTGCAGATAAAGGGTTTTTTGTTCAGTATCCTTCGGAGGCCAGCTGCTAAAAGCTTTCCATTCATTGCTTCCCGTCAAAAATATATTGGCTTCGGCAGGCTTGAATTCACCGGTTCCTTTTAGGTAATACTTAAAAAAAGGAAGTTCGAAACGTTCTTGATATTGAACGCTGGTTGGTTGTCCGAAGGCTATATCGCCAAAGCTAGCTCCCGTGCTGCGAACCCAGCCGCCATGGTACCAAGGGCCCATTACCAATATGTTGTTAGCAGAAGGGTTTTGTTTTTCAATACTCTTGTAGGTAGCAAAAGTGCCATAAGCATCTTCAGCGTCAAAAAAGCCACCGACAACCATTACGGCAGGTTTAACATTCTTTAAGTGTTGTTGTATGTTCCTTGCTTTCCAGAAGGTATCTAAATTCGGATGAGCGAACAGATTGTTCCAAAAGCGGATGCTGTCTGCGAAATACTTATCCTTCAAGTTCTTAACAGAGCCAGATTCAAGATAAAATCTGTAATTATCGAGAACTGGGAACTTTAAACCTTTCGGGCCCAGATCTGGTGTGATCGGTTTCGGTCTTGGAACGCCAAATGTGGTCATAAAACTGAAAGCATCCATTAAGAAAAGCACGCCATTGTGGTGAAAGTCGTCTCCAATAAACCAGTCTGTTACCGGTGCCTGAGGAGAAACTGCTTTCAAAGCAGGATGGGATCCCGGAAGAGAGGCCGTAGAATAGAAGCCAGGGTAGGAAATACCATAGATTCCAGCTTTTCCATTGTTGTTCTTGATGTTTTTAACCAGCCAGTCGATCGTATCATAGGTGTCAGAGCTTTCATCAATGTCTTTCTTACTTTTTTTATTAGCTATCTGCGGTCTGATATCATCGAAAGTTCCTTCGCTCATCCACTTACCCCTTACATCTTGATAAACGAATATAAAACCCTCCCTCATCATCGCAGGAAAGTTGCCGAGGCTAGTCTTGAATTTATCTGATCCGTAAGGAGCTACAGTATAAGGCGTCCTGTTAATTAAGAACGGATATTTTTTAGTTTGGTCTTTTGGGGTATAGATTGCTGTAAAAAGCTTTACCCCATCCCTCATCGGAATATTGCCTTCGATCTTGTTATAATTTTCACGTACATATATCGAATCGATATTCTGAGCACTCGCACTCATTCCATAGAAAAAAAGTATGGTTAATAAAAGATGTTTAAAATGCAGCATAGTCGTCTTGATTTATAGTTTAAACCTACAAAAAATTAAAAAGCTTTGCTGTCGTAATTCTTCATGTCTTTAAAAATTTACAACTGGGCTGTAAAAACCGTTTTTTCTTTACTTTTGTCGTCAAAACTTCTGTAAACTGATTCCAATGTTTGATATAGGCGATCTTAGTTCTCAACAACGTATTAAATTACTTCAGTTTTTTATTGCGCTTGGGGTTCTGGTAAATTTTACTGGGCTATTTGTTACTATAATTGGGCCCGATGGTGCGCTCTATGCTTCTATAGCTAAGTCGATGGTGGTTAGAAATAACTTTGCTGAATTGTTTGTAGATGGGAGAGACTGGCTTGATAAACCACATTTCCCATTTTGGATGGCAGCTATTTCATTTAAGTTATTTGGCTTCCAAACTTGGGCCTATAAGCTTCCAGCTGTGCTGTTTACCATGATGGCAGCTGGTTATACCTATAAGCTAGCTACATTATTCTTTTCGAAGGAGATCGGCCTTTTGGCTGCGTTGATATTGCTTACTTCCCAACACCTGATTATTTCAGATATGGACGTAAGGGCAGAACCCTATTTAACAGGCTTAATAATCGGCAGTGTCTACCATTTTTTCAAGTCACAAGATAAAAACTGGTTTTGGCAGCTGTTAATCGGATCATTTTGGGCAGCCTGCGCTGTCATGACCAAAGGTATCTTTGCATTAATACCTGTTTTTGGAGCCATAGCTATTTCCTTAATTGTCATAAAAAATTGGAAGATGCTATTTAATTTCCGGTGGCTCCTTGCAATGTTGATGGTGCTATTTTTTATTACCCCAGAGCTATGGTGCCTTTACCTCCAGTTTGATAGCCATCCAGAAAAGGTAGTTTTTGATCAAACTAACGTTTCAGGAATCAGATTCTTCTTTTGGGATAGCCAATTTGGTCGTTTCTTCAATACCGGCCCCTATAAAAAAGCTGGAGGTGACCCGACGTTCTTCCTTCACACTACTTTATGGGCATTTCTTCCATGGTCATTTCTACTGTGTTTCGCAATTGTTGATTTCTTTCGTGACCTGTCAAAGCGATTGAGACAACAAGATTGGATTTGTATGTGCGGAGCAGGCCTTGCTTTGCTGGTGCTTTCCGCTTCTCAATTTCAATTGCCGCACTATGTTGTGATTATCTTTCCTTTCTACGCTATCCTGACCGCACAATATTTAGCTACACTGCATAACGTAAAGCAATTGAGAATAACCAACGCCATACAGACCGGAATATTGTTTCTGCTTATTGCATTAGTCACGATAATTCACAGTCTTTTCCGGCCTGAGCTTGCTTTTTATACTATGGTTTTGCTTTTGGCTATATTGGGGCTAATGTTTTTGCTTCCAAAATACACAAAAGGCAGGTTTCTGCTAATTTTGAGAACTGCTGCCGTAATCATATTTGTGAATATCTATTTTAATCTTGCCTACTATCCAACCCTGACCACCTATCAGGGAGATAGTCAGGCCGCTTTTTGGCTTAACCGGAATAATCTACAAAACCTTCCAGTTGTTAAGGTGGTCAATAACTTCTCTTACGCCATCGACTTTTATACTGAAAAAGTTGTTCAGGACTATTGGCCAGGGGAGGAGCAGAAACTTCCAAAAGCGCCTTATTTGCTTTATGGGAATAAAGAGTCTTTGGACGCTTTGGCACAAAAAGGCATTGTAATGCAGCCGAAAAAAAGCTTTAACACGTATAGAATTACCAGGATGAAACTCAAATTCCTTAATTATAAAACTAGGAAGGATGTTGTAGAAACCGCTCAGATTGTATTGGTAAGATAGAAGTTTTACAATAAAGCCAGATCCTGGTGCCTATATTCTTTCGAGGTTTGTTAACTTTGAGAAAAAAACTTTCATATGCAATACGATGTAGTTGTAATTGGCTCAGGACCGGGCGGATATGTAGGAGCAATCAGATGTGCTCAGCTAGGCTTAAAAACCGCAGTAATAGAAAAATACAAAACTTTCGGAGGTACTTGTCTCAATGTTGGGTGTATCCCATCTAAGGCCCTGTTGGATTCTTCGGAACATTTTTACAATGCTGCGCATACTTTTAAAACTCATGGTATCGTATTGAAAGATCTTAAAGTTGATATGCCTCAGATGATTGCTCGTAAAAATGACGTGGTAAATCAAAATACTGCAGGTATCACCTATCTATTTAAAAAGAATAAGATTGATTCGTTTGAGGGTGTTGGATCTTTTGTAGATAAAAACACCATTATGATCACCAAAGAAGGTGGCGAAACAGAGACCCTCACTGCAAAAAATGTGATCATTGCCTCTGGCTCGAAGCCTACTGTACTTCCATTTTTACCTATTGACAAGAAGAGAATTATTACCTCAACAGAGGCCTTGAATATTTTGGAAGTTCCAAAACAAATGATAGTAATTGGCGGTGGAGTTATCGGACTTGAATTAGGCTCTGTGTATGCGCGACTAGGAACTAAGGTTTCAGTGATCGAATTTCTACCATCAATCATCGCGACAATGGATGCCGGGCTGGGTAAAGAGCTTCAACGTGTGCTAAAGAAATCATTAGGCATGGAGTTTTATATGAATCACAAAGTTACTGGTGCAACGACTAAAGGTGAAACTGTTACCGTAACGGCTGAGAACGCAAAGGGTGAACAAATACACCTGGATGCCGACTACTGTATAGTTGCAGTTGGTCGTACTGCTTACACTGCGGGTTTGAATCTGGAGGCCATTGGCATCAAAACCGAAGAGAGAGGAAATAAAATTCCTGTAAATGAGCATTTGGAAACTTCTGTTCCTGGCGTTTTCGCAATAGGAGATGTGATTAAAGGTGCAATGCTTGCGCACAAAGCAGAGGATGAGGGAATTTACGTGGCTGAGCGTATAGCTGGTCAAAAGCCACATATTAACTACAATCTTATACCCGGGGTTGTGTATACATGGCCAGAAGTAGCTTCCGTTGGCTATACAGAAGAGGAATTGAAAGAAAAAGGTACCAAATACAAAGCAGGATCATTTCCCTTTAAAGCAAGTGGAAGAGCTAAAGCTAGTATGGATACCGATGGTTTTGTAAAAGTCCTTGCAGATGCAGAGACAGATGAGATTCTGGGTGTACATATGATTGGTCCTCGTGTTGCAGATGTGATTGCAGAAGCAGTTGTGGCCATGGAATTCCGTGCCTCAGCAGAAGACATCGCAAGAATTTGTCATGCACACCCAACTTATACGGAAGCGTTAAAAGAAGCGGCGATGGCTGCTACTGAGAACAGGGCTATACACATTTAACACAAGATGTGTCGAGGGGAGATATAAAATAAAAGGTTGTAAGGTTATTTCGTGGCCTTTTGTTTTATCTTAGGATAAACTTCTTGCAATGCTTTAATGGCAATTTCAATTAGCCTTAGGTTTTCGTCAACATGTCCGTGTTGCACCTCCACATTTATATAGGGTATTTTTTTTTGCATAGCATATATAGAAAGCGATCCATCATCCCCTGCGTTTTCGGATTGAAGCACTGTGTTAACATTCGCTTTTTTAAGTTTATTGAACAACTCCAGCTCAGTGACGAAAATAAGATCATCCCCGTCCATCTGGAAGTTAATAAAAACCGAATCTGCAGCTGTGTCTAACTCATAACCCTTCAAGTAGGAAGAGATTCCAAAGCCACCGTCTCCATTGTTGTGTAGTGTGAATATATAGCCGAGTTTATCTGGGCCATAAGCTTTCAAAATCTCCCTTCCCGTTCGTTCAAGATGCTTAATCACGTCATCATCTACGGGACCGAACTTCTCGATTCCTAACGGAACGCCTTTCTTGGTGTAAATACTATTAGGATCAGTTTGAAATTCTTCAGTGATATTCATAAACTTGAAGTTTCGCACACCGCCATATTGCGAGTCAATTATGGAACCTCCACTAAATCTTATAAACTCAAATGCGGCCCTTACGCCTGTATCTTCATTATCATGTACAGCGATAAAGCTTATTGTGGGTTGTTAAGATGCCTTCAAATATGGGTGGATGAACTTGAGCACCAGAGGCAAAAGAATAGCACAAAATGATGCTGAAGACAAAACTTCCTTTTAAATTTCCGATAAATTGTTTAAACATGATCGTAGTGTAATACACACAGGTAAAGGGAATTGTTTGCTCAATTAAAAAAGGATGCCGATTGACATCCTTTTTAGTTTAGGTTTAGTTTTTAGTGCTTTTCCTCTATATCGTACTCTAAAACGTCTTTGTGATTGTAAGGTTCAACCATCATCTCGTTTATAGTTTTACCTTTTTTGTTGAAGCCTAATTTGTCTAACATGATATCAAATATCAAGTAAACTACAGGAACAACGATCAAGGTCAAGAATAATGAACTGGTTAAACCTCCAACAATAACCCATGCTAAACCGTTCTTCCATTCTGCACCAGCACCACTCGCCAGTGCGATTGGAAGCATACCAAAGATCATGGCAATGGTAGTCATCAGGATCGGTCTTAAACGCGCATGATTAGCTAAAACTAAAGCTTCTACCGTACCCTTACCTTCAGCCTTCATGTGGTTGGTGAAATCGACCAGGATAATTGCGTTTTTCGCAACCAACCCCATCAACATGATGAGACCCAGTATGGTAAAGATACCGATAGAGTTGTTCGTCAATGCCAGCGCAAGGAAAGCCCCTATAAATGCCAGCGGTAGAGAGAACATCACTACAAGTGGGTAAACAAAGCTGTCATATAGTGCCACCATGATTAAGTAAACCAATAATACAGAGGCTATTAATGCGATACCCAGGGTGCCAAATCCATCTGCTTGATTTTCTTGATCACCTGCCCAAACGTAGCTTACACCCACGGGAGCAATAAGCTTACCGCTTTTCTGTGCTTCTACTAACTTCTCCTGGAATTCTGCTACCACAGTACCAGTTGGTCTACCAATGGACTGCGCTTTAACAGTAACAGAAGTTGATTTATTTAAACGCTCCAGCTGACTAGGGCCTGAACCTTCGGTAATGGTAGCAAACTGAGACAATTTAACTTGTGCATTTGCATTGTTTACAAAAACCAAATTCTTAACATCGTCAACGTTCTTTCTGTTGAAAGCCTGATACTGGATATTGATGTCATATTCGTATTCACCTTTACGATATTTACCGTCGGTATTTCCACTAAAAGCGGTTTGCATGGTAGAGCCTACAGTTTGTAATGTTAGGCCCAATGCAGACATTTTATCGCGATCTACTTGAACATTAATCTCAGGCGTTCCTTTTTCTACAGAAAGCTTAATCTCTGTAGCGCCAGGAACGGTTGCAAGAACTTTTTGGGCGGCTTCGGCATATTTCAATGCGCTGTCTAAGTCAGATCCCATAACTACAAGCTGAATTGGTGCATTTTCGGCAATACCCAAAATACTAATTGGAACGGTTTTAACTTTAGTTCCTACCAATTCTTTAGCTAATGCACGGCTTATTTTCGTTGCGAAGATATCTGAAGACACACCACGCTGCTTACGATCAACCAACTTAACGTTGATCTCAGACTTATATGCTGTTGCTTGTGTTCCTCCAAAATCTCCCGTAGACTGGCCAACAGTGGTAATTTGTTGGGTAATCTCAGGTTGTTTTGCCAGGTATGCTTCTGCTCGTTGAGTAACAAAATTTGTTTGTTCTAAAGAGGCATCTTTTGGCAATTCGATCTGTACCAAGAACTCGCCTTTATCAGATTTCGGGAAGAACTCTGATCCAATAAAGCCACCCACTGCAAGATATATCGCACCAACAAATAATACAACAACCCCGAAGATGGTACGTCTTTTATGATTTAACGACCATGTCAGTATTCCTGTAATCCAGATAGTGAATTTCTTTAATTGTTTTTCAAACCAAAGGATAAAGCGGCCAAATATGTTTTTGCCTTCTATGTGTTCTAATTTACCATACCTCGAAAATAATAAAGGCACAATAGTAAATGAGGTAAGCAAAGAAAGCAATGTTGCTATAATTACCACTACACAGAACTGACGCAGAATGTTAGATACCAATCCTGTACTGACGGCGATTGGGAAGAACACAACTACAATTACTAAAGTAATGGATACTACGGTAAAGCCAATCTCTTTTGTTGCGTCAGAAGCGGCCCGAACCTTGTTCTTACCCATTTCCATATGCCGCTGAATATTCTCCAGTACCACAATGGCATCATCCACCAGAATACCTACCACGAGGGATAATCCAAGTAACGACATCAGGTTCAAGGTAAATCCAAACAGGTCGATTCCGATAAATGTGGCAATTAATGATGCAGGAATGGATACCATTACAATCAAGGCATTACGGAAGCTGTGTAAGAAAAACAACATTACAAAAGCTACCAGGATGACTGCCAGGATTAAATCATGGATTACTGCATCTGCAGATTCCAGAGTGAAAATAGAGCTGTCGTTGACAATTTTGATATCCAATTTGTTGGTCGAGTATTCTACTTTCAATTTTTCAATAACGGCGTGAACACCTTTACTTACCTCTACGGCATTTGCATCACTCTGTTTAATGATTTGGATCGCAATTGCGCCTTGCCTGTTAATACGTGCAAGCTTTTCAGTTTCTTTTTTCGTGTCTTGAACGTCAGCAACATCTCCTAAACGGATTTGTGCGCCAGCTTTCGAAGTAGTTAGGACTAGGTTCCTTAATTCATCAATGCTTCTGTATTTACCTGAAAGACGAATCAAAACATCCTGTTTCTGGGTTTTCACACTTCCTGTTGGGAAATCTAAGTTCGAACTTAAGATCATTTGTTGAACCTGAGGCACGGAAAGACTATATCCCTGTAACTTATCAGCATCTAATGAAACCTGAATTTCACGCTCAGATCCACCCACAAGATTTACCTGTGCAATACCACTTACACGAGAAATTACGGGTGCAATGCGCTTATCAATAAGATCATAGAAAGTGATATCATCCATATTTGCTGAAGCGGACATCGTAATCACGGGTAAATCATCGAGTGAGAACTTAGTCAATGAAGGCGTTTTTACATCTTCTGGTAGGTCAGCAAGGATCGCATTTACCTTACGTTGCGCATCATTTAGGGAGATGTCAATGTTTGCTTTATCTGTTAACGCTATGGTTACAGTTGATAAACTCTCGAATGATACGGAGTTTATTTTTTTAATGTTTTCCATTGATGAAACCGCATCCTCAATTTTTTTGGTTACGGTATTCTCCACCTCATTGGGTGATGCTCCAGGGTAGATGGTTGCAATAGATACTACGTTGTTTGAGAATTTCGGAAGTAATTCATACCCCAACGAAAAGTAACTTAACAGGCCCAATAATGTAAGTGCAGTAAAAACCACAATTACCAGTGAGGGCCTTTTTATTGATATATCTGTTATTTTCATTTTATTCCTTTATTGCCTTAAGCATTGCTCAATGCTATTTCTACTCCAAAATTTATTTAACAACGCTAATAGCAGTTCCCTCAGCGAGATTGATCTGTCCGCTGATAATCACCGATTCGCCCTCCTTCAAACCTTCAAGAATTTCAACATTCTCACCCAATATCCTGCCAGCCACTACTGTACGAAGTTTCGAAGTATTGTTTGATTTGTCCAGCACAAATACCTGATTGCTACTAACACTACCAACAAATGAAGTACGAGGAATTAATATACTTGGAGCCTGTTTAGGAGCTCGGAATATTGCTGTTCCATACATCCCTGCTTTTAACGTATTTTTATTGCTGTTCTCTAATTCTATTTCCACCGGGAAATTTAAGGTAGCATCTGCTTTTGCAGCAATAAATGTCACTTTACCAGAAAACTTGTCGTTAGGGAAAACAGATGATCTGATATCGATCTCATCGCCGATTTTAAGATTTACAACTTGAGATTCACTAACATTTACCTTAAGCTTCAATTTAGAAACATCGACTATTTCAAATAATTGCGTGCCTTGTGTGTTCACAAATGCGCCAACTTCAATATAGCGCTTATTTATAATACCATTAATTGGAGACTTTATGTTTGCATCGCTAACTTTTCTTTGAGAAGCTTGCAAACGCAGCTTAGCATTTTGAGTAGCCAATTTTGCCTGGTCAAGTTGCTGTTGAGTAACACCCCCTGTTTCAAATGAACTCTGGTATCTTGCCTGATCTCTTACCGCATTCTGATAAGTTGCCTGCGCAGTTTCTCTATCTGTATTTATGATTTCTGCATCAATACGCGCCAACGTCTGACCCTTGGTTACTCGCGCACCTTCATCAACGTAAATTGCAGATACCCGACCTGCATTCTCTGAAAGGAAGTTCAACTCTTGTTTAGGAATAAAGTTGCCATTTGCGCTATAATCCTGATCTACAGTTTTCTTTTCAACCGTGGCAATACGCACAGCTACAGCACCACCACCTTCAGCAATGAAAGCAGTCTTTTCTGCATTTTTCTTCTTATTATTCGTTAAGATGAGGACAATACCTGCGCCAACAACTACGATTACAAGGACTGCGATTATTATTTTTTTCATTGTAAAAGTGATTTAATATTTCCGTTTGATTTTATTAATTGTATTTCAGCAACCTTATAGTTTAAGAGTGCCTGTGTATAGCTGTTTTGAGCCTGAGTCAACGAGTTTTCAGTATCTAATAAATCCGTCAAGTTCGCAAGGCCGTTGTTATAGTTGTTTTGTGTGCTTTTGTAGATTTCTTGGGCCAAGTCTGCATTTTTCTTTTGCGTATTTATGGTATTTAGACTGTTTCGCAACTGAATTTTGGTATTTTCATAAGCCAGATTTAAGGCGTTATTAGTCTCTCTTCTATCTTCGTTAGCTTTAAAAAGATCAACATCTGCCTGACGGATCTTAGAACGAGTTAGGAAACCATTGAAAATTGGAACTCTTAATGTTAATCCAATAGCGGATGACCCGAAACCGATCGCATTGGGATTCGTGCTTAGAAAGTCAAATCCACCTGCCTGACTTGAATAAGTATAGTTTCCAGAAAGCGCTAGAGTAGGATAGTGCTCTGCTACATATGCTTTGCGCTGTAACGCCAACAGTTTATCCTGAGCGTCTAAAATTCTTATTTCCGTTCTTTCAGCCAAGGATAGTGAATCGCTGAACTGGGGTAGTTGTGTAACTTCAGTTAACTCGGATTTAGGTAGCACAATCTGAGTGTTTACTGGCATTCCCATTGAAAACTTTAATTGATTCTCCAGTTGACTGATAGCGTTTAGGGTCTGCTCACGTTGAGTCTCCAGATTGGTTAAGTTAACCTTGATGCGATCCACATCAATTCTCTTAGCCAATCCGTTTTCAAATTGATTAGAAATGATCTTCTCTACAACGTTTACGTTTTTTATATTGGTGTCTAAAACATTTAATTGTTGTCTATTCACCAAAACTTGGTAATAGTTGTTTGCAACTAATTCTATGATCTGCTCCTCCGTTAACCGCGAAGTTAGCTGATAGTATTCTTCACTAGATTTTGCCGCTTGCAAGCCTGTAAAGACCTGTTGATTAAAGACCTGCTGCGACAATTGAACACCTGTCGATGAATTCCAGTTCTGTCCGAACTTTAAGGTTTGCAGCTGCCCTCCAAAATCAACCACCTGCTGGCCGATAATTGGATTATAAGTCAATCCCGCAGTTCCTGTGATTTGAGGCAGTGCCTGCGCACGAACTTCCTGCGTTTTATATCGACCACGGTCAATTTCTAACTTCGCTTTCCGTGCCCTTGTATTATTTTGAATTGCATAGTTTAATGCGTCCTTTAAACTAAGCGTTTGCTGGGCGCTCACACTGTTTGCGAAAGCTAATCCTAGCAATAGCAACGGTATGATTTTTATTTGTTTGATAGTTGAATTCATATTATATGATAGGTTTGTATTCTACTTAAGTCCTTTTACAAATATTCTTGACAAGCTGTGTTGTTTCTCTAGTATGATCTTCATTTCTTTCTTGCTTGGAAAAAGCTCCTTGTTTCCATGCATAATACATAGAGAAGTTATTCCCATCATGCTCTCCAGATATAGCTCCGCTGTTTTCTCCAACTCAACCTCAGCTATTTCTCCATTGTCGATAGCGCGGTTCAGAATGTCTGCATAGATCTTGACGTTCTTTTTTTTCATGGCCATAAATGTCGCTTTAAGTGTATCCGAATTTAGGGACACGTCTGGAGTTACGCCAGATAAATGCAGCATATAATACTTTTGAAAAAATTTGAACCTGATATCAATGAAAATAGCAAATCGCTCTTCAAGAGGAATGTCCGCGTAAAGATCCTTTTGAAGCGCCTCGAAATAGTCGGAAAATACTTTTTCGATAACGCCTTCGACTAAACTGCTTTTGTCCGGGTAGTAATAATATAACGAAGGCTTAGTTACAGATAAGTCTTCAGCAATCTCGTTCATTGTTGTCTTTTGTATTCCATAGTGAATGAAGCGCTTGATCGCCCCTTCTATAATCGCCTCCCTTTTCTTATCCATTACTAACATTTTACTTTTCTTCTTCCTGACTTTTTTATTTCAATGGTCAAAAATACTTCCATATTTCCGACTTCAAGAAATTTATCATGAAAAAACATTGATTATTACCCGATTTTGACTTAAGTAGCTATCTGCTAGCGAGCCCAGCCAGGAAGATGTCTGCAAAAACTTTCTCTTTATGAAAAATTTCTTTGAACTGTTCTTTCCCGGGGAAAATACTTTTGTCTTTTGCCAGGATATTGAAGTGGATACCAGAGATGGCGTCGATGAAAATTTCTGTGGCAAGTTTCGGGTCATCCATCGCCAGTTCTTTGTTCACAATACCACGGGTCAGCAAAGAACTAATGATGATTTTCTCGAAGGCCTTTGCCTTCGCAAATTTATCATAAAGTTCATTAGGAAGATCACTTTCTATGGTCAAACTGGATTCAAATAGATTATAGTATTTTTGAATATATGACTGTCTTCTTTGTAGTAGTTTCAACACAGCCTCTGTCGCGGTGGATGCCTTATCTATAGATTTAACTGTTTCCGTACTAATTTTCTGCATCAAATACTCCATGGTACTTACATACAAACTGATCTTATCAGGAAAATAATAATATAAAAGTGCTTTTGATAGTGACAAGTCTTTCGCAATCTCAGACATGGTAGTTTTTGCGAGACCATAATGAGCGAACCTTTTCAGTGCGGCTTCAATAATTAAACTTCTTTTCTTATCCTGGTTTTCCATAAAAAATCTAAGATACAAAGGCGCAATTAAAGTGCCTAACAATTTTTTCTATGTTTGTAACTCCAACTATAGCAAATTATAATGGTTAATATCCAAAAAGACATTTCTTTAAAGCCTTACAATACTTTTGGAATTTCTGCAAACGCAACGGGATTTGTAGAAGTCCGCTCAGAAGATGAGTTAATAGAATTGCTTCGCAAAGACATTACTAAGGAACCCTTTTTAATTCTTGGAGGGGGAAGTAATGTGCTTTTCACTCGGGATTTTCAGGGTTTGGTTGTAAAGATCAGTATTCCTGGGATCAGCTCAACTATCACAGATGACGGTATTGAGGTTACTGCAGGTGCGGGAGTAGTTTGGAATGACCTGGTTATGTATTGCGTTGAATATGGTTTTGCAGGAATGGAGAATCTGAGCCTTATACCTGGAACGGTGGGAGCCTCGCCAGTTCAGAATATCGGTGCGTATGGTGTTGAGCTTAAGGACATCTTTAAGTCCTGCACTGCCCTTGAAATTCGGACTGGAATTAAAAGAATTTTTTCGTTAGATGATTGTCGGTTTACTTACCGAGATAGTATATTCAAAACTGAGCTCAAAGGGAGGTACATTATCACATCGGTGGTATTCAAGTTAACAGACCAGCCCAAATTGAACACACAATATGGCGCGATACAGGACGAATTAAAAAGCAGAAATATTGACGATCCAACCATAAGGAATATTTCTGATGTGGTCTCCAGCATCCGAGTCGGGAAACTTCCTGATCCTTCAACAATTGGAAATGCCGGTAGTTTTTTTAAAAATCCGGTGATCAACGCAAACAGCTTTTCAAAAGTTTATTCCAATTTTCCAAATGTTGTTCATTATTCAATGTCAGACGGAATGGAGAAACTAGCAGCAGGCTGGTTAATAGAACAATGTGGCTTCAAGGGTATTATAGTAGGGAATACTGGTACCTGGAAACATCAGGCGCTCGTATTAGTTAACCATGGGCGCGCTACTGGCGCAGAAGTGTATAGTTTTTCAGAACATATCATCGAGACTGTGAATGCCAGATTCGGCGTTTTGCTTGAAAGAGAAGTAAATATTATGTGACATTTCGTTGTTTCGCAATTAAATCCATAAAATTAATTTCTTAACATCAGAACTGGCTTTTTGGTATAGCTATTGCACGGGTTTAAGTGTACGAAAACGAAACAAATAGAGTGACGCCACATACAAATCACCATTTGCTTTTGCCTTATTAACCACTAAAACTTAAACATTATGACCAAAAATGAATTTAACCTTCAGCTCCACGATCACTCAATTTCTCTTCAGTCATTCGCTTTAAATTTTACCAAAGATGTTGAAGACGCAAACGACCTTGTTCAGGATACCATGTTGAAAGCTGTCACTTATTACAGCAAATTCAAAGAGGGAACAAACCTAAAGGGTTGGTTGTTCACGATAATGAAAAATACTTTTATTAATAATTATAGACGCTTGGTGAAAACCAACGCATTGATTACTAAGACCGATGATATTTCTTCCGCAAACCTGCATTATAGTGCTTCGAAAAATAGTAGTGAAAGTAAATTTGTACTTGGAGATATTAATAAAGCCCTGGCAACTTTACAGCCCGAGTACTATATTCCGTTCATTAAATACTTTGAAGGCTTTAAATATCATGAAATTGCAGAGGAGCTTCAAATACCAATTGGCACAGTAAAAACTAGAATACACGTGGCTCGTCAAATTCTTAAGAAATACCTCAAAACGTATTCGAAAGAAATTCTCGGCGCCAACGTAGCCTAGGATACTATTTCATATCAATAAAAGGCCTGATCGTTAGAACAGGCCTTTTTTGTATTTAAATACCTACTTTTAACTTTTCAATGGAACATACTCAATATTCAAAACAACAGTTAGCTTTGCGTAACGGACAAGACAAACCTCAAATCTGGGTTGCTTATAGAGGCGTTATTTACGACGTTTCCGATAGCAGGCTTTGGCGCAATGGAAAACATTATGAGCACTGGGCTGGTCAGGACCTGACCGAAGAATTACCCGACGCACCACATACAGAGACGGTCTTTGAAAAATTTCTTGTGGTAGGAGTCTTGAAATAAATCAAATCTATGCTTCGATAGTGAATGAGCTTAGGTTCACAAATTCCTGAACACGAGCAGCGACCTCTTCGTCTTTTAAATTTAAAATCTTTTCAGTTCCAAACTGCTCTACGCAGAATGAGGCAAGGGCAGAACCGTAAATAATTGCGTTTTTCATGTTATTGAAATTGATCGTTCCAATCTTTGCAAGATAACCAATGAAACCACCAGCGAAGGCATCACCAGCACCAGTAGGATCAAATACATCTGCTAATGGAAGGGCGGGAGCAGAGAAAATCTTGTCCTCATGGAATAATAAAGCGCCGTGCTCGCCTTTCTTTATGATGAGATATTTTGGGCCCATCTGAAGAATCTTTTTAGCAGCCTTTACTAGAGAATATTCGCCCGACAACTGACGAGCTTCCGCATCATTTATGGTTAATACATCCACTAATTTTATAGTTTCTAGCAAATCCTCCATCATTATATCCATCCAGAAGTTCATCGTATCCAACACAATTAGTTTAGGGCGATTTTTAAGGCGACTGATAACAGTTTGCTGAATAAGCGGAGTAAGGTTGCCGAGCAACAAATACTCGCAGTCCTGGTAGCTCTCAGGGATGATCGGATCGAAATTTTCTAATACATTTAACTCTGTGACCAGCGTATCACGACTGTTCATGTCGTTGTGGTACTTTCCAGACCAAAAGAATGACTTTTCACCTTCTTTCACTTGCAATCCTTCTGTGTCAATACCGTGCTGTGTGAACTTGTCAACATTCTCCTGCTGAAAGTCATCGCCTATTACACCAACGATTTTTACCTTATTGTAAAAGTAAGAAGCAGCCAGACTTGCGTACGTTGCAGCTCCACCAACTATCTTATCTGTCTTTCCGAAAGGAGTTTCGATAGCATCGAAAGCTACAGTTCCTATGATTATGAGGCTCATATGTATTATTTATTTTTTTTTGCTACAAATATTGCATAAATAATTTAAAAGCCCTAATATTGCATTCCCAAAACGAACAAAGCTTTATGTTCTTAATTGAATCCAAAGGCGCGTTTTGGCAACCAGTACTCCTTCTTAGCTCAGCTGGTTAGAGCATCTGACTGTTAATCAGAGGGTCGCTGGTTCGAGCCCAGCAGAGGGAGCTTACAAATCAATGATTTAACCCACACTTCGGCAAGTGTGGGTTTTTTTGTGCACAGAATTTGCACAAAAAACGCATCGTTTGTCATTAATGTACTTAAGTGCTATGAATCTTTCATTGCTAAGATGAACTATCACCATCTAACACAAGAATGCGATAAGGATACGATTTGATACGAAAATATACGATGGTGATACGGTAACGATGGTTTATTTTAGAGAATAATTCGTGCCGGCACCTAAACCTTGTTTTTCTATTAAATTTTTTGCCATTAACTCACTCAATATGCGTTTTACCGTAGGGTTAAGGATACCTAATTTTTTGGCTATGTCCCCAGACTTACTACCTGCATGATCCCCTATGAATATAAGTATAGATTTTTCTCGTGGTGATAGCTGCTCCTGAATATTTTTTAAAGCATCGAAGAAAAATAGCACCCATTTAGTTACATCTTTGTTATGCCTTTGTGATTGGCATTTTCTTAATTCCTGATAATATTCTGCTTTTTGATTTTCTATTTCATGTTCAAGGCTTACATATTGAATCCAGCTATACCCTGCTTTAATAGTTACAAAGTTGATAACAGCCTGCTTAACCTACCATTGCCATCTTGAAATGGGTGTATGCTAACAAAGTCGTAAGCAAACAGAGCGCATTTTACTAAAGGGTGGGTAGTATTGTCGGTAGCATACCAACTGATTAAACTTCTCCTGGCATCCTCTGTAGCAAATCCCGTTGGAGTAGTCTGAAAAATTAATTGTTTTTGTCCATTCGGTAAGGTGGCTTCAACGGCGTTGCTGTGTTGTTGGTAATCGCCTCTATGCCACTCATCCTTTTTACCATATTTTAGAAGAATATTGTGCAAATTTTTTAAATCATTTTCTGTTATATTAATGTCCTGATAAGATTCGGAAATTAAATCCATCACATTAAAATAACCGACAGAAAGCCCGTTTCCTTTGCAGAAATGGGCTTTTTTGCTTAAAAGTGAAAGCTTCCTCCCAATTATCAATTGTTTTTTCGTGTAAAGCTTGATCAAGATCAGCAGCAATTTCAAGTATACTCATCAATAACTTCAGCTTTTTAAATCAAAATATTTGTTAAAATATAGAAGCATAAACGAATACCAGCCGTTTATCTTGTTGATATTTTGCATATTTAAATATTCTATGCAGTTTTGGTATAAGATAAACGAAATATTATCGTTTATCTTATTAATATTTTACAATGGAAATTCGAACAGCACTAAGAGAGCTATCTAACCAACCGCTGACCCACCAGCTCCTGGTAAACCTTTTGAAAGACTATAAACGGCCAAACGATAAAATATTATCTTTAAAAGCGGATGGCCTGATCGAACCGATCAAAAAAGGACTTTACATAGTAGGTAGGTCTCTTGGCTCTGAACGACCTGAAAGCGCATTACTTGCCAACCATATATTCGGACCAAGCTACCTTTCAATGGAAAGTGCGCTCGCCCATTACGGGCTAATTCCAGAGAAGGTTTTTGCGGTCACTTCAATGGCTACAAAAGCATCGAGGAAATTTCAGGCTAACATTGGACTATATACCTATACCAACCTGCCATTGCCTTATTTTGCATTCGGTCTTGCTACCATCAGCCTGTCTAAAGACCAACGGGCTATAATGGCAATCCCCGAAAAGGCACTATGCGATAAAATAGCTACAACAGCAGGCATAACCTTAAGAAGCCAGTCTTCTGCAAGGGACTATGTTTTTGGAAACCTGAGAATGGAAGAAGAAGATCTCGCTAAGTTTGATCTAAATGCTATGTTAAGCTGGCTGGAAAATGCACCCAAAAGGGAAAGCCTGGAAATGTTAATCAAAATGATCGAAAAAATATGATAAAGGAATGGCTCGAAGATTATCATCCCGCAAACCGGGAAGAAGCTAAAGATGCATTGAGGGAAATCATGCAGGAGATCACACTGGCGGGACTTAACCGCGCAGGTTTTTTTGAAAAAGCTGCATTTTATGGCGGAACTGCGCTCAGGATAGTCTACGGTCTAGACCGATTTTCAGAGGACCTGGATTTTTCGCTACTTGGCGTTGATCCGGATTTTTCACTGGGAAAATATCAGGATGCTATCATAAATGAGTTTGCCGCCCTAGGGATGCAGGTATCTATTTCGGAAAAACAGAAAGCAGCGAAGAGTAACATCAACTCAGCCTTTCTAAAATCGGAAACCATTTGGAAGGAACTTGTGTTGGAGGGTGTCATCCCGCAGAATGGACTTAAGGAAGTAGCCAGTATTAAGATCAAGATAGAAGTAGATGCAGCGCCACCATTGGGGTTTTCTACTGAGGAAAAGTTATTGCTCAAGCCTTTTTCGTTTTACGTGAAGTGCCTGTCGCTTCCCGACCTTTTTGCCGGAAAGATGCATGCACTGCTTTTTCGCAAGTGGGGCACGAATGTAAAAGGGCGGGACTGGTATGATATGGAATGGTACATCAAAAAAGGATATCCCCTCAATCTCGGCCATTTCCTGCTAAGGGCGATCGACAGCGGTGACTGGAAAAAAGAGACCATCAACGAAGAGGAGTTCAGAAAATTATTGAGTGAAAAGATCGAAAGTGTTAAAATGGACTTTGTCAAAGCCGACATCTCTAGATTTATACAGGATTCAAAGGTACTTGAAATATGGTCCCCAAGTTATTTCCACGACCTGAGCGCAAAACTAAAAATCAATACATCAAATTAAGCTTTAGACCTTGGCTTTGGAAAAATTAAAACTAGAAATGGGTAACCTCCGTCTGTTAATCAGAGGGTAGCTGGTTCGAGCCCAGCAGAGGAGTAAGTTAAAAGCCTTACAGAGAGATTTCCGTTTGTATTAGATTTTGTTCACAAAAACAGCACTGCTGAGGATCTCTCACAGTGCTGTTTGTCCTTAATTAAGTTGCGCTTTCTACACTAATCTGTTCGCGCGCCAATTTAGCAGCTGCTACCATGTTCTGTAAAGCGGCTTTAGTTTCTGGCCATTTGCGGGTTTTCAGTCCACAGTCAGGGTTTACCCACAAATTACGTGCAGGCAGGAGGTCCGCTGCTTTTGCCAGCAATGAGGCCATTTCTTCTGTAGTAGGTACACGAGGGGAGTGAATATCGTATACCCCGGGACCGATCTCATTAGGGTAATCAAAATGGGCGAATGCTTCCAGTAATTCCATCTGTGACCGCGAGGTCTCAATGGTAATTACGTCAGCATCCATAGCGGCAATATGCGCTATGATGTTGTTGAACTCACTATAACACATATGTGTGTGGATCTGAGTCTTATCCTGTACACCGCTTGCAGTAATGCGAAAGGCCTTGACTGCCCAATCCAGATAGTGTGGGTGTTTAGCTTTGCGCAATGGCAGGCCCTCGCGGATTGCAGCTTCATCGATTTGAACAATGCCAATACCTGCCTGCTCCAGTGCCAAAACCTCGTCACGGATGGCAAAAGCAATCTGGTTAGTAGTAACGTCTCTGGGTTGATCGTCCCGTACAAATGACCATTGTAGTATAGTTACCGGGCCGGTCAGCATGCCTTTCATTGGCTTCTTAGTCTGCGCTGCTGCAAATGTGCTCCAGCGGACAGTCATGTCTTTAGGTCGGCTAACGTCTCCATAAATAACAGGAGGCTTCACGCATCGGCTTCCATAACTCTGTACCCATCCGTTCCTGGTAAACAAGAAGCCGTCCAGTTGCTCGCCGAAGTATTCCACCATGTCATTGCGCTCGAACTCCCCGTGTACCAGTACATCCAATCCGATTTCTTCCTGCCAGCGAATGGCATCTACAGTCGCCCGCTCAATCGTTTTCTCATATTGCTCGAGTGTCAGCTCTCCTTTTTTGAACCTTGCGCGTAGCTGACGGATGTCGTCAGTTTGAGGGAATGAACCAATTGTAGTTGTGGGGAACGACGGTAAATTAAAGCGTTCGTTGTGAAGCTGCTGGCGCAATGGAAATGCACTTTTTCGGCTTGCTTCGGCATCGGTAATTGATGCAACACGATCTTTTACAACCTGCTGATGTACTTTTTGAGATAATCTTCTGCTTTGGAGGGCCGCCTTATTGGTCTCTAGTAAAGTGGTATTCCCTTCCATGATCTGGCGGATTTCGTTTACCTCAGTCAGTTTTTGTTTGGCAAAGGCCATCCAGTTCCTGATTTCCGTATCCATTGCTGTTTCCAGCTCCAGGTCTATAGGGCTGTGCAGCAGCGAGCAGGAAGGAGAGATGATCACCCGGTCAGCACCTAATTTTTCAACAGCTTTATGAATTAATGCGAGAGATTTTTCATAATCGTTTTTCCAGACATTCCGACCGTCTACCACGCCTAGAGAAAGTTGAAGGTAATCTGGAATTAGTGCAAGCACTTCATCAAGTTGTTCCGGTGCACGTGCCAGATCAATATGCAATGCAGTTATAGGAAGGTTTACTGCCAGTTGTGTATTGTCAAGCAGGGCTTCAAAGTAAGTAGCTACCAGTAGCTTAACGCCGCTTACACCATGAGAAATAACACGATAGGCGTACTCAAATGCCTCTTTTTCTTTTTTAGAAAGGTCGAGTGCAAGGCATGGCTCATCAAATTGTATCCATTTAACGCCCTGAAGTCTAAGTCGGTTAATAATCTCTATATAGACAGGCACCAGTTTTTTGATGAGATCAATACGCTCAAATCCCGGTTCTTTTTCTTTACCAAGCATTAAATAGCTTACCGGCCCTAAAAGAACTGGTTTGGCTTTTTCCCCCAGATGCTGTTTAGCAACGTTATACTCGCTAAAGATGTTTTCATTAAAGATCTTGAAATCCTGATTTTCGGTAAACTCAGGTACGATATAGTGGTAGTTAGTATCCAACCATTTGGTCATTTCCATTGCGGTAATGTCCAAGCCATCTTTCTGATAACCACGGGCCATGGCGAAATAAAGGTCAATTTCGCAATTTGCTTTTACCTGCGAAAGCACAGGAGAATAGCGCTTTGGGATCACACCTAAAAGTAAGCTTGTATCCAATACCTGGTCATAGTAGCTAAAGTCATTACAAGGAATCAGATCAATGCCGGCATCCAGCTGGGTTTGCCAGTTTTGTTCTTTAATACTGCGTGCAACCTTATTTAGTTCTTTAAGGTCGATCTTGCCTGCCCAGTATTGCTCGCAGGCTTTTTTAAGTTGTCTTTGGCTACCAATTCGCGGATAGCCTAAATTTTGTGTTAACATTTCTTTCAAAGATTAAATTAGAAAAACAGTTAATCTCTTTGCTAAACTTCAAAATGCTTCACAAAGAAAATGACATACTGAGGTCTACAGGCCAATTGCCAGCGGGTAAACATCAGATCAGACCATTTGCTCTATCTCGCGAAAGCATCGTCATACGGTATCGGCAGGTCTCCTGACTTGTAACATTCCAGCCGTCCTTCCCATCCTTATGCTGACAGTGGACATTCATTGGCTGAAACTGTTGGGTGTTACTTACAGTTGCGCGACAGCTCGTGATTTACACACGATTCCCTTTTAATCCCCGCTTTCGCTGGTAACCAATTCCATTTGATTGAGTAAACAAAGATCTAAATACCACACAAAAGTACAAGTAAAGATTTTAGTACCACATTGTAAGAATAATTAGGAATAAAATTCTAAATTTATACTATTATCAGAATATTACACTTTTATCGCTGTGTACTGATCTTTTAAAAAGTAAATTATTCTATGGAAGAACTTGATATTACCGACAGACAACTGCTCCAATTACTTGGAGAAGATTCTAATCAGACGGTGAAGGCTTTGGCAGTAAAAGTTAATCTTTCCCCCACACCTGTTTTTGAGCGGGTAAAGAAACTGGAAGCTGGTGGTTATATCAAAAAATATATTGCGCTATTAGACGCCGAGAAGCTAAACTACGGACTGATAATTTTCTGCAACATTAAGCTCAAGCAGCACGATAAAATTATAGGTCATGACTTTGTGAGCGATATCATGCAGCTTGATGAAGTGGTAGAGTGTTACAATATATCTGGAGATTTTGATTTTTTGTTGAAGGTCTACGCCAGGGATATGAAACATTACCAAGATTTTGTGTTTAATAAATTAGGCTCAGTGAATAGCATTGGCAGCACCCATAGTACATTTGTAATGTGTGAAAATAAGAACACTTATAACATAAATCTTCTTTGATCAGCTTTCCGGTTTTTAATAAGTGTCACATAGGCATTGATAAACTTTAGTAAATCTTGCTGTGTTTCATTATCAGTTATTTGCCCTTGTTCGTTAATCTTTCCTTTGATTCCTTGAATTAATAATGTGGTATTGTAATCTTCCCTAAAAACAGCTACAGAAATAAGTGTAGTATTTAATAAATTAAGGGTAATGAAAAAAAGCTTTAGGGCCTGCCGAAAAACGGGAGCTTGTTGGATATGCCGGAGAGACCTCCAGATGAGCCTTCGGCAGGCCTGCATACTTTTTTGTATCAGCACTTCAGTATTTTATTATCGTGCTAAGAGAAACGATGATGAAGAAATCATAGATCAGTTGTCTTCTCTGGCCGAATCACATCGCAGCTTGGGATTCTGGCTGATATTTCACCGACTTCGAAAGTTGCAATACATTTGGAATCATAAACGCGTTTACCGGATTTATACTTCCATGCGACTAAACCTTCGAAATATGAGGAAAAAGCGGCTTCCGACATGAGTTAAGGAACCATTGCTTTATCCAATCTATCCAAATGTCACCTGGAGCCTGGACTTTATGCATGATACTGTAGGGTTCCCAAAAAGCTGACCATTTCCTTCTAAGGGCGACCGATAGGGGTGATTGGAAAAAAGATACAATCAACGAGGAGGAGTTCAGGAAATTATTGAGCGAAAGGATAGAAAGTATTAAAATGGACTTTGTGTAAGCTGATATCTCCAGATTTATAAAGGATCCAAAGATACTTGAAATATGGTCACCAAGTTATTTCCATGACCTGAGTTCAAAACTAAAAACCAATATATTAAGTTAAAACTCCGGGGCCTGATCAAAATGATGTTCGATAAATACTCATCAAATTATTAAAACCAGAAGCCATGCATTCAAAAGAATGTTTTAAATTCATAATTAATTAAAAACTGTTATAAATATTTGACGGGATTTCTTTGATAGCTTGTAATTTATTGATTAATATATAGTTATAAATGGGTAGTGTCCGTCTGTTAATCAGAGGGTCGCTGGTTCGAGCCCAGCAGAGGGAGCCAACAAATCGCAAGTCCGCGATTACTTAAAAGCCTGTTTCTGAAAAGGAAACGGACTTTTTTGATTACATGTTGAAGCTATTTTTCAAAAGAACAATTGTTTTTCATGTAAAGCTTAATTAAGTTCATCAGCAATTTCTGCTGAATTCTTAAATCATGTTTAGTCCCGTATACGGGAAGAAATAAAAAGTAAAATATTTTATTTACCTTAGTAAAAATTCTTACTATCATGGCAAGAGCAGCAACAGCAAAACATAACGGCGCAGCAGTTAAAGAAAAAACGAGTGCAAAAACAGCAGACTGGATTGCCCAGTCATGGACAAACTTTGACAAAATCGCTTCGGTAAAAAACGGAATTAGTAAAGACAGCTTGGTTTCTTTCAAACAGGCTATTAATGTTGATTATGATCACCTTTCTTTTGTGCTTGGCACCACCAAGACCACATTGCACAAGAAGCAAAGAAATGAAACCTTCAGCCCATCCATATCTGAAAAGGTAATTGCCCTGATGGACATCTACCGTTTCGGCTATCAGGTGTTTGGGAATCATGATAAATTCAACAAATGGGTACAGGTGTCAAACCGGGCTTTGGGTAACCGAATTCCACTGGAAGTGATGGATACCATATTCGGTATCGACGAAGTAAAAAACATCATTGGCAGGATTCAGCACGGTGTATACTCTTAAATGAAAGTATACCGATTATCCAACTCAGAATTTGCTGGAGACCTAGAAGGAACAGGGGCCAAATTATACGGCGGCCGATGGAACAACAAAGACACTGCCTGTATCTATACCTCAGCCAGTCGTGCACTCTCAGTATTGGAATTAGCCGCCAATGTGGAAACGGAATTCCTACCAGCAAACTTAAGCATCACCAGTTATGAATTCCCGGATTCAGAAATACGAAACTTAAGTGAAAATGAGCTACCTGAAAACTGGCCTGAAATACCCGCCCCAAGTTCCACCAAAGATTTGGGCAGTAAACTGCTGCTTGATCCAAACGTACTATGTATCCGTGTACCCTCAATTATGGTAGCGCAAGAGTACAACTACCTGATCAATCCCGAATCCAGTAGAATCAATTCCGTCCACATCATTGAAATCACAAAATTTCAATTTGATAACAGAATCAAAAAATAATCACCTTTTCAAATATTTAGCTACCCGGATGTTATCCTCCGCATGCTGTCTGTCTTGGTCAATAAATGCAGCAAACGAATTCAGCGAAGCCACTAATTGCATTTCCTGAGTAATCCTACGCATTATTCATCAATTCTTAGTTTTTTAACCAAGACTATCGCGCGTTAATAAAATAAGTAAAAACATAAATATTTCCACTCAAGCGGAACAAAGTCATCAGTTAGATGTGGGCCCATCTAACAAAAGGTCATGCTTTTTCCTATGCTCAGCTTTATTTTTTACTTCTGCCGGTTTATAATCGATTCTCATTGAGCCTGCAAGTTTTCTCCAAAAGGATAATGACTGGCTATTAATAATAGTATAGTCTATTGATGATAGTATAAAGGCGGATTTACCCTGCTTCAATTTTACCATAGAAAGGCCCCCCACTTTATCTAAATGTTCGTAAAGCACAATTTGTGCACATTTACGGTTTTCATCTACGCCGTTAAAAAGCGCCCAGTCCGTAAAGGCGGGTTTAAATATGGGCTCAATAGATGCCGGGTTTTTAATGCTAAAAGTATATTTTACTATTGCGTTGTCACCTTCCATTTCGGAAAAGTATAAGGTTCGCGCGTTGAAATATTTTCCGACCTCACTTTGCTTATATTCACTTAAGGCGGTTGAACTAAAAGGCTGACAATTAATTCCTAACGACAATATGCTGCTTGCATTGCTTAGCCCAATGCTGTCCCTGGCAATAATCCAGGTTGTTTTTTTGTCATCCTCTGAACTTATCATCTCGCCGATATTCTTCTCTTTGGTTGATCTGCTCACTGTACTGGCATCTATTATTGTAAATGGGGATTTCTTCTTCGTCGAATATTTTATTCCGATACTATCCAAAAGCCTGGCAACATTCCCAGCAGGATCACCAATCAGGTAAACTTCCTTGTACAGGGGCTGGGGAAGCTTAGGTAAAGCTGAGGTTGTATCCTGATTGTGATCCCATTTAGAAGGCTTAGATTGATCATTTGCAAGCGCGTCTTTCATTGCGTTAAACATCGGAAGAGGTTTGTATAATGGTAATTTCGGGTCTAGTCCGGGATTGAAAGTCGTTACGTATGGTGGTATGCGTTCAAATTGATAACCGGGTTGTCCTTCTTTATAATCCTGTCCGGGGAAAATTCCATCTTTGATATTAGGTAACCTTGTGTAATCATGGTAGCCAAGGTTGAGGTGCTCAATACCAAACCAACATATCTCTGAAGGAGAAAACCAGGATAATAACGGCTTAGCCATTTTAACTACATTTTGATAAAGATCAATTGCAAGGGCCTCATTTCGATTGTAATATGTGCCATATGCTTTCAAGCCAACGAAGGGGTAAAGTTCTTTAGGTTTTCCATAATAGGTTGCCCCGGATTCACCGACGACAAGGGGTTTGTCAATATCTGGTAGCTGGTTGAGATTTAAGCCATGCCCAAAGTGTTTACTCCATACCGGAAGTGAGCCATCCATGTCACGGTCGCCATCAGAGGTTACAAATTGTCTCGTGGGGTCAATTAATCTTGGTCGCTTTCCTAATTCGATAATTCTTTCATCCCATTTTTTTGAAACGTCCGCTTTTGGCTTATTTAAAAGTGCTATCGCAAATAATTCATTACCTATACTCCAACCGATTACCGAGGGGTGATTTCGATCACGTAATATCAGTTTGTCAACCTGGTCACCAGCTCTTTTCCACGTTATGTTTTCCTCAAAATTAAGCCGGATTGAACTGCCGAATAAGGCAGTTTCGTCAAGTACCATTAAACCCATTTCATCAGCAAGGTCATAATAAACTCGTGGCCAGGGCTGTGCGTGGGGGCGAACTGAATTTCCACCTACATCCTTAATCATTTTATACCAGGCCCAGGCAAACCTGCGTGAACATATATATGGTCCGAAGGGATGCTGTAAATCTCCAAAGCATTGGATCTTTTCTTTATTCAAATAGAAGTCTTTACCCTTGATAGTGAAGCTTCGCCAGCCAAACCTTTCAGTTTTAATGTCATTTTTTTTCCCGTTAACAGTAATGTCAAATATTGCGGTGTAAAGATTAGGTTCTTTTGGGCTCCAATATTTCAGTCTTTTATCAACTGTAGTACTTAACGTTATTTTTTTTGTTGCTCCTGCTTCCACTAAAACAGCCTGCCTATCCAAAGTAATGGCTGACTTGCCAAGATCCCACTTGATCTCAGCAGAAGCGATATTATCCGTTTTAGCTTGGTTTACCCATTCCTTAATTTGACCATTAATGTTTAATAATTGTTTTTTTGAACTGTGATTAATTAATTCTACCTCAAATTCCAGTTTATCTTTGTCAACATCGGGTTTTGCAAAAATATTGCTGATTCTAATAGGTGGTAACGCCTCGATAAAAACATCCTGCCAGATGCCAATTAGATTATCGGTAGTTGAACCTGGTGGATAAGTAGCCTGCATGTATTCATATTTCTCATTACTGATGTCAAACAGCTTCCGGTCCCTTATTCCAACCATGATGGTATTTTCTACTCCATTTTTTACCAGGGAACTGATATCAATTTCAAATGGTAAATAGTTGTCGAAATTTTTACCAGCCTCATGACCATTGATAAGTACAACCGCATCGCCTGCGATAGCCTCAAAATGTATGATAATTTCTTTACCAGACCAGGTTAATGGAAGATTGAATGTTTTTTTCAACCATGCCATTTTTACATTTTCCCAACTCTCCGGATAAGATGGGTAGTATATTGATCCCGGTGAAAAAGGCAATCTTGTTCCTTTACCAACCTTGCTACCTGCGCCCCATGTGTTAACATTCCATGGCGACGGTATTTTTATTTTAATGCTTTCCCACTTATTGTTTTCGGGGAGCGGTAGTTCAGGTGGTACTCCTTTTCCTTTTTTCCAACTCTCAGGAACCGCTATGGGCTGAAAATCCCATTTTCCGTTAATACAGATTTCGTCTCTGTAAGGCTTTTCCTGTGTTTTTATTAAGCCTTCAGAGGGTGACAAATTGCCGTTGTATTTTATTCCCTGCGAAAACGCATAATTGATATTTAGAAGGAGTATCAATAAAACCAGCGATACTCTTTTATTCAACAAATAATTTGCCATGTGAATTGGGTTTGTTTAATTAATTAGGGGGATTACTGATGCGAAGTTGGATGATTCCATGTAAAAGGAATTGTGCCCTTGATCATTTTCGCCCCATCTCCGGTTAATCGCAAATAGAAGTCTGCTGAACATGGAACACCGTCCGCGTCAAGAGTTAGAAAATATTGATTGGTAGGAATCATCGAGGCATTTTCTGCTGCTTTGGCAATAGCAGTTCCTTCATCAAATTCATCAAACATAGCCACGTATACATTTGGGATGTTCTTGGTTTTGATTTGAGCAAACTGTCTCCACATGAAATCTCCATGCCTGCGGGGAAAGTCGTTTTTGAAACCTCCATTCCAGTTTGACCAAGCAAATCCAGGAAAGACAACTGGCTGAAAATCAATTTCATATTGTTTACAAACAACGTTGTCATTATAAAGAGTGTTGGAATAATTATCTATTTCAATATCATATTTATATGAACCAACCGTCCACGGCGATATCATGTTTGCAGTAATATAGGCTGGGAAATTGGTAGTATCTGTCCGCCAATTATTTGGGGTTCCTATAATTACATAGCAACCTTTTAATTTAAACCAGCTGATAACATCTTTATAAGCATCTACACTACCTGGTCTGCCGTTACTTCCAATACCCCAGATGCATACTACGGGTTTACCATTTTGTTTTGCATACGCTGATGATGCGGTTACATTCAATGTTCCGGTAATGGTATTGGTCCAATCAATTTTAATAGCCGTCTGGAAGTTATCCCAGCCAGATATGTCGTACATGACGTAAAACTTTAGTTCAGTGTTTTCAGCTGCACTTTTAACCTTGGTTAATACACCATCCCGCTGAGCTTTAAACACCGGATCAGTGAGTTCAGATCCAAAGCGTTGAATGGCAGCGCAATCTATACCATATTGTTTCATCCAACTAAAATGAGTGTTCACAACCTGGCTATCATACGCTGAATATAATTTAGCGGGTTTGCCGTTACCTAGTGCGGAATAACCGGTTTGGTATGTATTAGTAAATTCCCGAGTATCAGGCCAAATTTCGAAAGTTTGATGGCCTGGTGATGGCGGGGTTGCTCCATTACCTCCCCAGTGAATCCACCTGTTAACAGGAGAGTTGTCTCCTGAACAAACAAACCATCCCTGATAACCAACAACTACCTTCCCTACAACATCACTGATTGGTAATTGTGGAATTACAGGCGCCTTTGTTGTGTCGACAGGTTCTTCTACAACCATCTTCTTTGAACAGGAAGACATGATCAAAATTAGTGAAAACATGCAGGTGGATGTTAACAAACAAAACGAGCACCGTGTAATTAATTTGCTTAATATTTTCATAAGTAACTTTTAAGTTTCTTTTAATTTTATCAGTTTTCTAACTTTGTTTTTCAAGGAAATATTCTGGTTGATATGTGGTTTGTACTGAAGTTTTTCAAATACCGCTTTGCTATGTGTTTTAAGTGTGTTTCCTAGGGGCCGAGCGCTAGCAGACACGAAGCAGATACGAAGCAGACACGAAGCCGAGACATAGCAGAGGCAACTAGTAATGAACCATTGAGGCTGTTCTTTGTAGCCCTGAAATAGGGAAATGTAGTAGTATTTAGTAGCATAATTAGAAGCAGCATTGGTTGATTGCTAAAACGAACCTACAATATTGATTTTAAACAAAGGCAGGTTTTACACCTAAAATAGGTTATGTGCACACTTAAATTGGTAAGTGTGCACATAAATCATTAAGTCTACACTTAAATGTTGACTGCGCAGTTAAGAATTTAAGTGTTTAATCTCAGCGATATGTTTATTATAACAATAAATCCTATGTTTTCTAAGTGCTATTTTGCGGATATTGTTAGTAGAGTATCACCGGGCCCAATAATCCTGATGCACCTAATGCTGAATCTTTTCCCGGCCCGGAAATACTCCATGTTTTACGCTTTTCGGCTGATTGCCCGGCATCAAAAACCAGTCGGTTAAACCAGGTACTGGTAACTTTAACTTCCAGCGTATTTTTTCCTTGCTTTATGAAAGCCTTTAAATCTGCGCAATAAGGTGGCGCCCATAGTCTCCTAACTTCCTTTCCATTTAAAAATACCGTGGCAGCCATATCTACTTTTCCCAGGTCCAATATATATGTCCGCTCTGATGTTGTTTTCGCAATATTAAATGTCGTAGTATAGCTTGCCGTCCCAGAAAATGCTTTGCCCTCTACTGAAATGTCAAGGTCCTTCCAAGCTTTTAAATCTTTTAATTGCAACGACGCCGGTGCTCCCCAACCTTCAGGGAAGGAAAGGTTCCAGTCTGCTGACAATGGAATCGAGACATTAGTTCCAGAAATCTTTGATCTCAACAACGAAGCTTTGCTACCTTCTCTCCGGAATACAATAAAGCAAGATCCTGATTTTGGTAAATCGAGTTTGACTTTTGAATATTCTCCCTGCTGTATGCGCTCAACCGGATGAGAAGTCCCGGTAACCGGATCCCAAAGTTCGGCAACTCCTGTAGCGTGAAAGCTAAGCTCACTGTTAAATCCCTTACCCTCTGGAGCCGTCACGAAATACCAATCAGCACCTTCCACACGGCGGGGTGACCATAACGCATCGGAGCCCAGAACATCAGGTTTTATTTTTAATGCGATCATCGCCTGATCTATCGTTAAGCCCGATACAACGTAACCCTTCCCCACCTTCCGCAAACCTTTTACTGCAACTCCCCAGATGTCTTTCACCGCTTTATTAAAACGTTCCTTTGCCGCATCAGCCCCTGATAGCGTCGATAGGTCGATAGGTGCCTCGCCCAGAATCGTTGCGCCACTTCGAACCAACAAACGTATTTTCTCTAAAGTTTCAGGGCGCATATATGGCGAGTCAGGTAACCATAAGAATCGGTATTGTATACCTTCTGGCGTTACAAGCATCCCATTTTCGACCTTAATCCTATTCAGCAATACATCAGGGTTGCAATAGTCGTATTTATATCCCTTAGGAAATGGAGCATTTTGATCTGGTTTGTGGTTAAGTTCATCGCCAAGATACCAGAGCACATCAGAAACTGGCTTTCCGCGTTCAAGAAGATAGGTGCAGCGCGCCAGGTAAGTTGTAAAATCCGGCATATACTGCCACCAGGTTTGTCCTCTTAAAAATGGCGTGCCTATTCCCGCTCCAAATGAGGTGCCTGGAGCCACAAAAGGAGTCTGTGGATTATGTGTGTAAGTGTGAAATACATAATGACTTACGCCCTCTACACTATTTATATTAGCGACCTCTTTGAGCATTTCTAAATGCTCATCCCAAGTGAGTGCCATTGAGGTAAACGCTTCAGCTGCAACGCGTGGTTTTCCATACATCCTTGCAGCTGATGCAGTCGGCTTTATTGGTTTAAAGTTTAACGAACCCACAAATCCAGAACTTAGTGGTTGCCAGAACTCGCACATTGGTACGTCTGCATGTTTAAAGTATTCTAATATATCTCCTGGAACAACATCTCCCATAGCGGTCTCGTATGCAACGGAAAGTCCGTTTTCTTTTGCGAGCGTTGCCATCCGGCTGTAGTAGTTGTTACTCAGCAAATCGTTCAACGTTTTCCGCCAGTCGGTCAAAAACCGCGAGGTGGTTTCGTGGTCTTTTATCACGTAACCAAATAGTGCAGGAAGCCATTTTCGAAGAGAATAATTGGAAACCCGGTTAAATTCCAATTCCATTTCCTGGGTCCAGCTTTGCGTGTGACATTCCCAGCTGTCGATAAGCATCCCGTTCAGGAGTCCTTGTGCCAACGGGCCATTCTCAGCGGAAAGCCTTCCAATGTAGCCTGCAAAATGTGCATCTGCTCCAGATTTAGAAAGTTTGTTTGCCTCCCATCCGGTTCCTTCAGCAGGAGCGGGACCATTTTGCTTGCCAGCATTAACGTGTCCCAGTCGTAGGATTGTCCAGTTTCCCTTTGGGGCAAGCCAGTTCAGTTTGCCAGCTTTATCCATACTCCTGGAGATATCTATGATCTGTTCAGGAGTAATAAAAGCCTCCGGTGATTGCTTGGGATGTTCCCCGCTGCGCTGGATACTTCTTAAAGTCCAGGCTGCTTCGGATTCCCAGCTGTTCTTTCGGGCAGCGGAAAACATGCGTATCGAACTGAGAGTCATATTGTACTTGTTGAAGATGGATACACGGTATTTTTTTACCCCTGAAAGTTCTGAGCAGGCTAATGTTATCGGCTGATCATCCTGCCAGTTGGCCTGCGGCATTTCTGCTTTCAGGATATCTTTAACCGTTCCATCCAGAAGAATGCCCTGAACTAATATGGTTACGCCTGGATCATAAGACTGACCATGGTTGAAAGCTTGCACGCTAGAGAACTCAAGGCTGCGGACTGCAACTGCATCTGAGAATTCAACCTCCACCCAATGTGGTTTATTGAATTCAGCAGGAGCCAAGCGCATCGGCTCTTTTCCCAGTCCTTGAAAGTAAGGGCTCCAACTAAAACTCGTGTTGGTTTTTATTGATTTTGGTATTAGCGGCTTTCCGGTATCTCCCACTGGTGTGGGAAAGGCGAGTACGGTCACGTCTTTATAATCTCTCCATTTTTCTTTGTTGGGATCTGGCAGAGGCAGAACGCGAGCGATCAATCTTCCGCCCAGTACGTCAGTCCGGTTCCATATAAGGTTTCGCATTGCATTTTCGGGTGTGATCCATGGACCTCCGGATGTTGCCCAACCCGGACAGTTGTTCATAGAAAACCTTAATCCAAGTCGCCTTGCCTCTAAAGCAGTATGCTTAACAGCATCGTCCCAGTTTGCGCTAAGACTCGTTATCTGCGGCTGGACTCCTGGCCACTCCCCACCAAATTGACCGTGAAACAACTGAATTCCTGAGAAACCGGCCTTGGCGATTGCTTCCAGATCACGGGTAATTCCCTCTTTAGAAACGTTGCCTCCAATAAAATGAAACCAGGTCTCAGGACGGTAGATTTTGGTTGGGCTAAGAAAAGATATTTCATCCGACTTACTAAATGGACGCTGTAGTTCCTGTTTTGTTGGCACGATAGGAACCTTTGGTAGTTGAGCTAATGCAGATAGGCAGGAAAGACCCCATAAAAGGATTCCTAGAAATAAAGTTTTTGTATGATAGTTACAATTCACTACGGCGTATACATTTGGTTAAATCAAAATCAATATCACCAATATAATTTATATCGCCATCCTGCACTGTCGGTTTAGCGTTTTAACTAAAACAAAAAAAGCTGTAGTCAATAACGGGTACCCGGTGGTGAGGTTAAAAAGGTAG
This sequence comes from Pedobacter sp. JCM 36344, assembly GCF_046546555.1. Classification (NCBI taxonomy): domain Bacteria; kingdom Pseudomonadati; phylum Bacteroidota; class Sphingobacteriia; order Sphingobacteriales; family Sphingobacteriaceae; genus Pedobacter; species Pedobacter sp. JCM 36344. The sequence continues at coordinate 253,000 of NZ_JBKHKK010000001.1, read as the reverse complement.
GATGAATATTGCATGGCCTAATTATAAAAAATAATTTCTACTTTTAATTTAATGATGCCGTATGCATTGTTTTACTAACTCAATAAAAAACTAATGAAGAATACAAGATTGTTTGCTATTCCTGTAATCGCCACGGCTTTTTTTAGTCTGGCATCTTGCAGTACCAAGGATTCCTCTGACTTACACTCAGGGATCAGTCTTAAGAACATGGACACAACTGTAAACCCTGGAAACAACTTTACACAATACGTAAATGGAACTTGGGTTAAAAACACCAAGCTTCCTGCGGATAAATCATCCTACGGTGCTGGCTCAATTGTGAACGATGAAGCCCAGGAAAACGTCAAGGCGATCATTGAGAATGCTGCCAAGTTAGGCGGGAAAGAAGGATCTGAAGAGCAAAAGATAGGAGACTTTTATGAATCTTATATGAATATGAAGGTTCGGGATTCAATAGGCTTAGCGCCATTAAATGCCGAGTTCAAAAAAATTGATGCCATTAACTCTCCAAAAGATTTTGTCGATTATCTGGGCTACGCGAATAGGGTAGGTTTGAAAATACCTTTCAATGTAAGTGTAACTGAAGATTTTAAGGATCCTAAGAATTATATGTTGTTAACCTGGCAGGGTGGACTTGGTCTCCCGGATCGCGAATACTATTTTTTGAAGGATGCCAAATCAGTGGAAACCAGGGCTAAATATTTAGCCCATATTGAAAATATGTTGCAGCTGGCTGGGGTTTCAGATGCAAAAGCGAAAGCTGCCAAAATACTTGCGCTGGAGACAGCATTAGCCGGCAAGCATATGAAGAAAGAAGATACCAGAAACATTGCTGGCTTGTATAATAAATATGCCATCAAGGATTTGAGTAAACTGACTCCCGATTTTGATTGGAACACCTTCTTATCGGCTGCAGGGATCAAAGGGCAGGATAGTCTTGTTGTTACTCAGGTTGCTTACACTAAAGATCTCAATGCGATTTTAAAAAACACGCCATTGGATGTTTGGAAAGATTACTTCAAATGGGGAGCTGTAACCGGTGCTTCCACCTTGCTCACAACAACCTTAGATAAGGCTAATTTTGACTTCTATTCTAAGACCCTATACGGAGTTCAGCAGCAAAAACCTCAATGGCGCAGAGCTGTTGACATGGTGAATGCTAACCTTGGCGAAATGGTAGGTAAGCTTTACGTCGAAAAGCACTTCTCGCCAGCAGCCAAGGAGAGAATGTTGAAGCTAGTGAATAATCTACTAAAGGCTTATGAAACGAGTATCAAAGCCCTTGATTGGATGAGCCCCGAAACTAAGAAACAGGCACTTATTAAAATTTCTAAGTTTACTCCTAAAATCGGATATCCTGATACCTGGAGAGACTATGGCGCCTTAAAGGTAAAAAAGAATGACCTTTATGGGAATTCTTTACGCGCTACTGAATTCGAATATAATAGGACCATCAATAAACTAGGTAAGCCAGTAGATAGAAAGGAGTGGGGCATGACTCCACAAACAGTAAATGCCTATTACAATCCAACAATGAACGAGATCGTATTTCCTGCAGCAATTCTACAGCCACCCTACTTTGACATGGAAGCAGAAGACGCAGTTAATTATGGCGGTATTGGTGCAGTTATAGGTCACGAGATCGGCCACGGTTTCGATGATCAGGGGGCTACATTTGATGGCGATGGAGTGTTGAGAAACTGGTGGACACCAAAGGATCTTACCGAATTTAAAAAGAAAACGAATGCATTGGTAGCTCAATATAATAGTTTCCAGGTATTTCCTGATTTAGCTGTGAATGGAACATTTACTTTAGGAGAGAATATCGGAGATCTAGGTGGCTTAAGTATCGCTATGAAAGCTTATAAGACCAGCCTTGATGGTAAAGTTGCTCCGGTGATGGATGGTTTCACGGGCGAACAACGGGTTCTAATAGGCTGGGCTCAGGCCTGGTTAAATAAGGCAAATGAACAGGCGCTGAGAAATCAGGTTGGGACAGATCCTCACTCACCCGCTAAGTTCAGGGTGAATGGTGTTGTAAGAAACGTTCCTGAATTCTATGAGGCATTTAAAGTTAAGCCCGGAGACTCTTTATATCTAGCTCCAAAAGACAGAGTTAAGATCTGGTAAATATAAAGAGGCCCCGCTGTTGTACTAATATCGGGGCCTCTTTCTGTCATAGTACTAGCTGTTTATATAGCTTTCCAACTGTGATATGGTCTGTTTCTGATCTGCAATAATGAACTTCACCAGATCCCCAATCGAAACCATTCCAAGCAACACTCCCTCTGCCATAACAGGCAAATGCCTGATGTGCTTATCTGTCATTATCTTCATACACAAGTCAATTGAATCCTTAGGTAAGACGGTAATTGGATCGGCAGTCATCACTTCTTTGATCGGTGTTTCTGCAGATGATTTGCCACGCAGAATGATTTTTCGGGCATAGTCTCTTTCTGTAAAGATGCCAGTAAGTAAGTTGTTCTCTATAATTAGAAGAGCGCTAATATTACGTTCCATCATGTATTGGAGTCCCGATAATACTGTTGAATCTTCAGTAACTGAGAATATTTGCGACGGCTTCGCATCTAGTATTTGTTGTACTGTTTTCATAAGGGTTTAACATTTAGCTAATTGAATATACCTAAATATTCCTACTCCAGCAATTCTAATATTTCCTCTACATACTTTCTATCATTCGCTAACCTTGGTACTTTATGCTGCCCTCCAAGCTTGCCTTTTTGTTTCAACCAGTTGTAAAAGGTATTAAAGGGTGCATTGTGGACTTTGGGCCTCCTAAGGGCAAGATCTTTGAAGCGTTTAGCGTCGTAGTCAGAATTTACTTCTCGTAGGGTATGGTCGAGTACATCCACAAACTTTTCGAAGTCGTTCGGTTGCTGATCAAATTCGATAATCCATTCATGGCCGCCAACGTCTTCACCTTTGAAATATATTGGGCAGGCGGTGTAATCTTTAAACACTGCACCTGTCGCGTTACAAGCTGCACAAATAGCCTGCTCTGCATTGTCTATTATAACTTCCTCTCCAAATGCATTGATAAAATGCTTTGTCCTTCCGGTAATCCGTATTCTGTATGGCGATAGGCTGGTAAACTGTACAGTATCACCAATCATGTAGCGCCATAAACCTCCATTTGTTGAAATGATAATTGCGTAATTTTTATCAAGCTCGACCTGATCAAGAGCCAAGGTATCGGGATTCGCGTCATCCAGCTTTTCAATAGGCAGAAATTCATAGTAGACTCCGTAGTCCAGCATTAGGAGCATTTCATCAGAATCTATCTCATCCTGAATGCCGAAGAATCCTTCAGAAGCATTATATGTTTCCAGGTAATACATCTTGCTGCAAGGAATCAACTCTTTGAACTGCTCTCTGTATGGTTTAAAGTTCACTGCTCCATGGGTGTAAAGCTCTAGATTTGGCCATACTTCCAATAAATTGTTTTTACCAGTTATTTCCAATACCTTTTTAGCAAGAACGATCGTCCAGGTAGGGACACCTGCAATGCTGGTTACGTTCTCTTTAATGGTGGCTTCAGCCATTTTCTCCATCTTAGTTTCGTAGTCGTCCATCAAAGCAATAGAAATATTAGGTGTGCGATAATACTCTGCCCACATCGGAAGATTTTTAATCAATACTGCAGAAAGATCTCCATAATACGAATCTTCATTGAGTTGATTAATCTGGTGGCTACCGCCAAGTACCAGTCCCTTGCCTGTTAATATTTGATTTTCCGGCCTGTTATTGCAAAATATCGAAAGCAGATCCTTACCGCCTTTGAAATGGCACTCCTTTAAAGACTCTTCAGAAACTGGGATGAACTTACTTCGGTCACTTGTTGTTCCGGACGACTTAGCAAACCATTTGATCTCAGATGGCCAAAGGATATTTTGCTCACCATTAAGCATGCGCTCAATGTATGGTTTTAGCGTATCATAGTTCTGGATGGGTACCCGTTCCTTAAATTGCCTTGGGTTTTCAATGGTGCGGTACTCAAATTTTTCTCCCCATTCTGTATCCTGTGCACAGGAAATTAGCTTATGGAACCATTCTTCCTGCACGTCATGGGGATATTTCATAAACAGCTCGATCTGGTGAACGCGCTTTTTCATATACCATGTAAAAATCGAATTTACAATTGCCATAAGGGATTAAATCAGGTTATAGTGTTTTACTGCGCAGTATGAAGTTGGATCCTAGGTATACGCGTCTTACCATTTCATTGGCAGCTAAAACTTCCGGGGTTCCGGATTCAAGAATTTTACCTTCAAAAAGTAAGTAGGCTCTATCGGTAATTGACAGCGTCTCCTGTACGTTGTGGTCGGTAATTAAAATGCCTATATTTTTTTGTTTGAGTTTGTAGACAATGGTCTGAATTTCCTCCACTGCGATCGGATCGACACCAGCGAAAGGCTCATCCAAGAGAATGAAGTTCGGGCTGGCGGCCAATGCTCTGGCAATTTCTGTTCGCCTTCTTTCACCACCAGACAATAGATCGCCCCGGTTTTTTCTGACCTTGTGCAAACTGAATTCATTAATCAGCTCATCAAGTTTTTCATGACGTTCTTCTTTGCCCATCTTGGTCATCTCAAGAATCGCCATGATGTTATCCTCAACAGATAGCTTACGAAACACAGACGCTTCCTGTGCTAAATAACCAATTCCCTTTTGCGCCCGTCGGTACATCGCATCTGAAGTTATGTCTTCATCATCAAGAAATATTGTGCCTTCATTGGGCTTAATCAAGCCCACAATCATGTAGAACGATGTTGTTTTACCTGCGCCATTGGGGCCAAGAAGTCCAACAATTTCTCCTTGACTCACAGAAAAAGAAACGTCATTCACTACGGTTCGTTGCTTGTATTTCTTAATCAGGTTATCAGCTCTTAATATCATTTGGCGTATTAATTATCTAGTTCTATTGCTTTAATGTTCAACTGTAAACTGTGTTGATCTCTCCACACATTTTCTTCCACTGTATAACAAACAGTGAAAGAACGATTTGGTTGCAAAAGCTTTTCGTACTCCGCCAAGCCAAAACCAATGCAACCAAAACTACTCGAATTTAATTGCTTTAAACTAAATTTAAGATGTTTTTCGCTAAGAACACGCGGACTTCCCACAAGCATAACGTTCTGAGTTACGAATATTGGTGCATTATTGTGAGGCCCGAAAGGAGCCATTTGAGCTATAATGCGTTGAAATTTGGCGGTGATTTGGCTTAAGGCAATTTCAGTGTCTATTTTTATTTCCGGGCAAAGCAAGTCTTCTGTGATAGTCGCTGAGACTATTGCTTCAAACCGCTCAGTAAACGCTTCGATATTTTCGGGTTTCATTGTAAGGCCTGCGGCAAACTTATGTCCGCCAAACTGTACCATAAGGTCCTGACATCCTAACAACGCTTTGTACAGATCGAACCCTGCGACAGACCTTGCAGAACCAGTTAGTAAACCGTTAGATTCTGTCAATACAATGGTAGGCCTGTAATACTTTTCGGTTAACCGCGAAGCTACAATACCGATGACCCCTTTATTCCATTTCTGGTTAAATACAACAGTTGTTTTTTTGCTTATCAAAATATTACACTCATCTATGAGTGCCAGGGCTTCAGCTGTGATGGTTTGATCAGAGGTTTTGCGGTCGGAGTTTTGAAGGTTAATAAACTCACTTTGTTCCATTGCCGCGCTATCTTCATCACAAATTAGCATCTTCACGGCCTCATTTCCATGATCCATTCTTCCTGCAGCATTTATGCGTGGCGCCAAGGTAAAAACGACGTCGGTTAATGTATATACTTTTGATTTGCCGGATATATCCATCAATGCTTTCAGTCCTTTGCAGGGCGATGAATTAAGTTTGATTAGCCCATAGTAGGCAAGTATCCTGTTTTCGTCTTCGATGGGAACTATGTCTGCGGCGATGCTTACCATCACCAGATCAATATATTGTTCATATTCTGAAACGGAAAGCTTGTGGGTCATGCAAAAGGCTTGAGCTAACTTAAAGCCAATTCCACATCCTGCAAGTTCTTTAAAGGGGTACATGCAATCCGGGCGTTTTGGGTCTAAAACCGCTATAGCTGGGGGCAGTTCATCGCCGGGCAAGTGGTGGTCACAAATTATAAAATCTATGCCCAAAGTATTCGCATATTCGACCTTGTCAACAGATTTTATCCCACAGTCCAGTGCAATGATCAAGGTATAACCGTTGGCGAAAGCATAGTCAATCCCAATTTTTGAAATCCCATAGCCTTCTTTATGCCTGTCGGGAATATAGTATTGGATGTTTTCTGTATGTTTCCGAAAGAAACTATAAGTAAGCGCAACTGCGGTAGTCCCATCTACATCATAATCTCCATATATGAGAATCCTTTCTGCAGTATTGATGGCTTCATCTATTCTTGAAATCGCTTTATCCATATCCTTCATTAAAAATGGATCATGAAGCTTAGCCATCTGCGGGCGGAAAAAATCTTTTGCCTGATCAAATTTTTCAATACCTCTTTGAACCAAAACCTGCGCTAAACTTTTATCGATATTCAACTCCTTCGCAAGTGTAATTACAGCTTCTTCGTTACATTCTGCTGTCTGCACCCATCTTTTCTTCATTATCATTTGGCCGTTTGTTCATGCAGGATCTTTATCTTTGCATTGATATCGTAAATATATCATTTATTCTTTTTTTCTCACTAACAAGTACGCCATTGCAAGTTTTCACTTTATTCGAGGGTTCCTATTCTGTAGATGCTTCCAAGAGATTTGTTCCTTTTGATCCAACCATACACAGTGCTAAAGAACGACCAGCTTCTCTTTTTATTCATGTGCAACCTTTTTTAGTCGAATTAAATGGCTCTCTGTTACTTTTTGATACTGGACTCGGTTATAATAATGAAGAGGGCGAACTTATTCTTCATGAGAACATTAGAAGGGCAGGCTTCAATCCTGATGATATTGATATGGTACTGATGTCTCATCTTCATTTCGATCATTCGGGTGGGATGGTGAGATATATTGATCGTAAAATGGAGCTTAGCTTTCCTCATGCAACCTACGTCATCCAGCAAGGCGAATGGGAGAGTGCTTTTACAAGTTCCTCATCTTCTTATAGAACAGAAATTTTTGATTTTCTACAGCGTAATGCACAACTACATTTTATAGAAGGATCAGGACAACTTACGCAGGAGATAAGTTATGAGTTGACGGGTGCGCACACCCCGTTTCACCAGGTTTTTCTGTTAAATGATGGCAAAGACAAAGTTTTTTTCGGTGGAGATGTGTTGCCTGAACCCGAAGAACTGATCAAGAAATTTATAGCGAAGTACGATTATGACGGACGTAAAGCAATGGAGCTGAGGGAACAGTTTGGTGCCAGAGCAGCCGTAGCGCATTGGAATTGTTTATTTTATCATGGCAAAAGTAAAACCACCGGATTTGTAGCGTTAAATAACGGGCAATTTAAAATAGTGTAAATTACGGAGTAACCACCTTAAGAAGTTCGCTAAGCCTTTCGATAGATAAAGGTTTTGAGATAAAACCCTTAATAGTCTTATAAGTTTTCGCTTTCTCTATGTCGTTTTCATAAACCGAAGAGGAAAGCATGTACATATCGGACTTTAGTTTTGAATCTAATTCATCATATGCCTTGAGGAATTCCCAGCCATTTAGAACAGGCATATTAATATCTATCAGCATTAAATCAGGAAATTTTTCAGGATCATCCTTGAGGGTCGCCAAATAGTCTATTGCTAACTGACCATTATTTTTAGAGACCATTTCCACATTATATCCGGTTTTCGCTACAATCTTTTTAATAATGAAGATGTTAATATCATCATCATCGATCACTAGCAGGTTAATTTTTGAAGCCATCATAAAGTTAGTACAAAAGGGATATCTTGAATGTCTAAGATATAAAAATTCTTAACAAGTCTTTAAACTGTAAGTTTATTTTAATACAGAAAAGGCCACTATCTTGGGATAGCGGCCTTTTCATGCTGATTTTATAATTATTTTTTAGCAACAAGTTTAATTGCTAGTTCAAACTCATCATAAATCATTTTGTCGCCAACATCTGGAAACATACCTTTTGATCTGAATTTGATGCCGTATTTAGTTCTGTCAACGATAATTTTATCCGCAGTTGCAGTTACTGAACCATCTGAATTCCAAACTACTGAAGCCGGGAATGAAACTGAACTCGTGATGCCTTTGATTGTTAGATCACCAGTAACAGTAACGTTATTCCCTTTTCCGGGATTTACTTTTCTAACTGTAAAAGTTGATGTAGCAAATTTATCTACGCCGAAGAAATCGTCAGCTTTTAAATGGCCTTCCAGTTTGTCACTTTTGTCAGCATCTTTAATGGTAGTCATATTTATTACGAAATTACCGCCACTAAGTTTTTTGCCTTCAAAGAGAAGGTTTCCAGATTGCAGAGCGATGCTACCATTGTGGCTCCCTGTGAGTTTTTTGCCTACCCAGGTTAATGATGATTTTTCTGCGTCAACTTTGTAGATAACCGCTTTAAAGGGAGCAATAAATGCCGATGAAACTACTAAAAAAAGTAGAGCCGCTGATGTTAATTTTAATTTCATTGTCTATTTTTATGTTAAGATTTATGCAAAAGTTTCACTTTCTGAGTAGCTTTCAATCGGCGGACAGGCACAGATCAATGACCTGTCACCAAATGAATCATTTACTCTTCCTACTGCCGGCCAGAATTTATAAGCTGCAACATAGGGAAGCGGGAATGCTGCTGTCTTTCTGCTGTAAGAATGACTCCATTCGTCTCCTGTAACAATAGACGCAGTATGCGGTGCATTTTTTAATGGATTGTCTACTTTATCAAGTGCGCCTGTTTCGACTTCGGTAATCTCATTTCTAATTGCAATTAAAGCATCGCAGAAACGGTCAAGTTCATGTTTGGGCTCGCTTTCTGTTGGCTCAACCATTAAAGTTCCCGCAACCGGGAAAGAAACTGTCGGCGCATGGAACCCATAATCCATCAAACGTTTTGCAATGTCTACGACTTCGATGCCGTAACTTTTGAAGGCACGACAGTCAAGGATCATTTCATGAGCACAACGGCCATTAGCTCCAGAATACAGAACCGGATAATAAGCTTCTAAGCGGGCTTTCATGTAATTTGCGTTTAGAATTGCATACCTAGTGGCGTCGGTCAATCCTTCTCCACCCATCAGCGCAATATACGCATGGGAAATAATTAATATAGACGCTGATCCCCATGGAGCGGAAGATACCGCATGAATAGATTTTTTATTGTTGATATCGACAACTGCATGACCAGGAAGGTATTGTACAAGGTGTTTCGCAACGCCAATCGGACCCATGCCCGGACCGCCACCACCATGTGGAATGCAAAATGTTTTATGCAGGTTAAGGTGGCAAACATCTGCCCCGATAGCAGCCGGACTTGTAAGCCCAACTTGAGCATTCATGTTCGCACCGTCCATGTAAACTTGTCCGCCATTCTCATGAATGATAGTACAGATATCGATGATGCTTTCCTCAAACACACCATGCGTTGAAGGGTAAGTCACCATTAAACAAGAAAGATTCTCGGCATGTAATTCTGCTTTAGCATTTAAATCTTCTACATCAATGTTTCCATTTTCAAGGGATTTCACAACCACGATCTTCATTCCGGCCATCGCTGCTGAAGCAGGGTTTGTTCCATGGGCAGATGAAGGGATCAAAGCAATGTTACGGTGGTGATCTCCACGATCCTGGTGATAAGCTCTGATTACCATTAATCCTGTGTACTCGCCTTGTGCACCAGCATTCGGTTGTAAACTCATTGCGGCAAATCCAGTGATTTCGCTCAACCATTTATCCAGTTCATTGAACACCGTGTAGTAGCCAGAAACCTGATCAGCTGGGGCAAAGGGATGGATTTTTCCAAACTCAGGCCACGTTACGGGAATCATTTCAGTAGTGGCATTCAACTTCATGGTACATGACCCTAAAGCGATCATCGAGTGACATAACGAAAGATCTTTTGACTCTAACGATTTAATATAACGCAACATTTCATGCTCAGAATGGTGCGTATTAAATACAGGGTGGGTCAGGTATTCAGAAGTACGCTGTAGCGATTCTGGGATAACCGTTACGATGTTGCCTTCAAAAACTTCAGCTGCATTGGCGGCTATTGCTTTAACCTTTGAAAATATTTTAGTTAACAACTTAACATCTTCGAATGAAGTAGTTTCGTCCAATGCGATGGTCACGATTGAACCATTATAATGCAGGTTAATCTCGTTGTCAATACATTCTCTCTTGATCGAGTCTACGAGATCATGTAGATCTAGTTGAATGGTGTCAAAATAAGCTTTGTTCAATACGTTGTAGCCAGCGTTCTTTAGCGATTCAGCTAATGTTATGGTTAGGCCATGAGTACGCTCCGCAATTAGTTTCAGACCTTTTGGTCCATGATATGCCGCATAAAAGCCAGCCATGATCGCTAACAGTGCTTGTGCTGTACAAATGTTAGAAGTCGCCTTATCTCTACGGATGTGCTGTTCCCTCGTTTGTAAAGCCATGCGCAAAGCATAGTTATTATTACTGTCTATGGTAACTCCGATTATACGTCCTGGGATCGAACGTTTGTACTCGTCCTTAGTTGCAAAAAAAGCAGCATGCGGTCCGCCGAATCCCATTGGTATGCCAAAACGTTGACTAGTACCAACTACAATATCAGCTCCCCACTCTCCCGGAGGAGTCAATAATGTTAAGCTCAAAAGATCTGCAACTACCGTAACTTTTACATTCTTTTCATGTGCTTGTTGTGCAAAAGCAGTGTAGTCATATACTTCACCGTTTCCTGCCGGATATTGAACAATGGCGCCGAAGAATTCATCATGCAAGCCGAATGTCAGGTGATCGCCAATAACAAGTTCAATCCCGAAAGGATTCGCTCTTGTTTTTAGAATATCAACGGTCTGTGGAAATAACAATCTGGAAACAAAAAACTTCTTGGCCGACTGGTTTTTACGCAGGCTGTATTGCATGAACATTGCTTCAGCGGCTGCGGTACCTTCATCAAGAAGGGATGCATTTGCAATTTCCATTCCTGTTAAGTCAATAACTGCAGTCTGGAAATTTAGCAAGGCCTGCAAACGACCCTGCGCGATTTCTGCCTGGTAAGGCGTATATTGTGTATACCATCCCGGGTTTTCCATCACATTTCGAAGTATTACGCCGGGAGTTATCGTATCATAGTAACCTTGTCCGATATAAGATTTAAATACTTTATTTAAGGATGCAGTCTGTTTTAGCGTAGTTAAATAATCTTTCTCAGATTTGGCTTTTGGCAAATTTAATGGCTGTTTCAATCTGATTTTCTGGGGAACAGTTTGTTCAATTAGTTCCTCGACAGAACTAACGCCCAGAACGGCAAGCATTGCATCTCTATCTTCAGCCTTTGGCGCAATGTGACGATCTTTAAAGTCTTCTTGGTAATGAATATTTAAGCTCATGAATTCTTAGAATAAAAGTTGCGCAAAGTTAATAAAAATGCGCCTATTTATGGTCAAGAATTCCATGTTTCAGTAACATGTTTGGTGTATAGTTTTAATGCTTCAATTGCCTCAAATACATTTGAATGGTGTTTTCTAAGCCAAGGTAAAGCGCATCGCTGATCAGTGCATGTCCAATGCTTACTTCCAGTAGTCCGGGGATGCTTTCTGAGAAGTATTTTAAGTTGTGTAAATCTAAATCATGACCTGCATTGATTCCTAAGCCAATCTCATTAGCCTTGTGCGCTGCTGCCACATAAGATACTATTGCTTTCTCTCTATTATTATAATAATTGTGAGCATATGCTTCTGTATAAAGCTCAATTCTATCTGTGCCACTTTCTGCTGCAGCATCGATCATGTCAACAATAGGATCGATGAAAATGGAAACCCTGATGGCTTCGGATTGGAATATCGAAACCATTTCTTTCAGGTAGGTTTTGTGCTTGATCGTATCCCATCCGTGATTGGAAGTGATTTGTCCTTCTGTATCGGGAACCAGAGTTACCTGTGCTGGTCTATTCGCCAGAACGAGCTTAACAAATTTCTGTTCTCTGCAATTTCCTTCAATGTTGAATTCAGTGGAGATAGAAGCCATTAAATCATAGGTGTCCTGATACCTGATGTGACGTTCATCTGGTCTTGGATGAACGGTGATACCTTCTGCACCAAATCGTTCACAATCTAACGCCACCTTTACGAGATCAGGATTATTTCCTCCGCGACTGTTGCGAAGGGTCGCTATTTTGTTGATGTTTACAGAAAGCTTTGCCATAAAACAAATATAAGATTTGTTTTAACAGTAAATAAGGGTTATGGTTTGTTTAAAGGTTACTGGATGTAATAAAAAAGGATGATACTGTTTGGTATCATCCTTTTAATAAAATTGACGTTCTGTCTTTGTTGTATTACCTAGTATCTGTATGCTTCCGGTTTAAAGGGACCTTCAACAGCTACACCGATGTAATCGGCTTGATTTTGATCCAATACGTCAAGTTCAACACCAATTTTAGCAAGGTGTAAACGGGCAACTTTCTCATCTAAATATTTTGGAAGAACATAAACTTTATTGTCATATTTATCTGGATTAGTCCAAAGCTCTAATTGTGCTAAAGTCTGGTTAGTGAAAGATGCAGACATTACGAAACTTGGGTGACCAGTTGCGCAACCTAAATTAACCAAACGGCCTTCCGCTAATAAAATGATGTCTTTACCGTCGATTGTGTACTTATCAACTTGTGGTTTGATTTCTACTTTGGTATTTCCATAGTTTGAGTTTAACCAGGCTACATCAATCTCATTGTCGAAGTGACCAATATTACAAACGATAGCTTTATCTTTCATTACTTTGAAGTGTTCTGCGCGAACGATGTTGCAGTTACCAGTTGTGGTAACGATGATATCAGCTTCTAAAACAGCTGTAGCAAATTTCTTAACTTCATAACCTTCCATTGCAGCTTGCAATGCACAGATCGGATCAATTTCGGAAACGATAACACGTACACCTTGTGAGCTTAAAGATTCTGCAGAACCTTTACCAACATCACCATAACCGGCAACTACAGCAACTTTACCGGCCATCATGATGTCTGTAGCACGACGAATCGCATCCACTAATGACTCACGGCAACCGTATTTGTTGTCGAACTTAGATTTAGTAACTGAATCATTTACGTTGATTGCGGGTAAGTGCAATGTTCCGTTTTTCATACGCTCATACAGACGGTGAACACCTGTAGTAGTTTCTTCGGAAAGACCTTTGATGTTTGCGATCAGCTCAGGGAATTTATCGAAAACCATGTTAGTCAAATCACCACCATCGTCTAAGATCATGTTCAACGGCTGATGATCTGCACCAAAGTGTAAAGTCTGCTCGATACACCAGTCAAAGCTTTCCTCATCTAAGCCTTTCCAGGCATAAACCTGAATACCTGCAGCAGCGATAGCAGCAGCAGCGTGATCTTGTGTGGAGAAAATATTGCATGACGACCAGGTAACTTCTGCGCCCAGGGCAACCAAAGTTTCAATTAAAACTGCAGTTTGGATGGTCATGTGAAGGCAGCCAGCAATGCGTGCTCCTTTTAATGGTTGTGACGGACCGAATTCCTCACGAAGCGACATTAGCCCCGGCATTTCTGCTTCTGCTAAACCAATCTCTTTGCGGCCCCATTCTGCCAGTGAAATGTCCTTAACTTTGTAAGGAACGTAAGTTGTCTCTACTGATGACATATTTTTTATGATTAATTGTTTGGCAAAAGTAGGGATTACTTTGACCAATTTCAAAAGTTGGCAGCTAAAGTAAATCCTTTGGTGTTTATGCATCATGCTGATAATGTGGAAGATAATAAATTTGAGATGATATTTTATTTGTCAACTAATTGTATAATTTAGTAACGAATAAAATACGCAGTTCCCTCATGTCTCTGTTCGTCACATTTCTTGGGTTAATAAACTGGCTGGAAGCGCATTTACTTTCATGTCCATTCAAGGGTCATACTGGCCTTGATTGTCCAGGTTGTGGCTTTCAGCGCTCGGTTATTGCATTGGTCAAAGGTGATCTAAACCATTCTTTCCAGCTTTACCCTGCTTCCATGCCAATCATCGCATTGGTGCTATTTGTTCCTGCTCATCTAAAGTTTGATTTTAAACATGGGGCATTCCTTATCAAAATTGCCTACGCGCTTATTGCACTGATCATTCTACTTAACTATTCATATAAAATATTCACCCATAATTTAAATTAACCTTATGTCAGAAAATCAAGTACCTGGTCAAGAACCAGAATTCACACATAACCTTAAGCCATCGGACTTTTCACAGCAAGTACCGCCAGTCACCCCATATGGACAATTTGGGCAAATGTCACTGCCAAATAGCACCCCTGTTTTGGTTTTAGGCATCCTGGCAATATTGTCTTGCTGCTGCTATGGTGTACCTGGACTTATTTTGGGTATCATTGGTCTTGTTCTCGGGAACAAGGATTTGACCTTATACAAAAGCAATCCGGACGCGTATACCGAAAGTTCTTATAAAAACTCAAAAGCGGGGAGAATTTGCTCCATTATTGCTTTGATATTAAGCGTGCTATATGTTCTGTTTATAGTGGCAATCGTAATGTTTTTCGGATTTGCTGCTTTGCAGGATCCACAACACATGAAAGAAGTACTCGAAGGAATGAGGAACCAGTAAAAGGTTCTTACGATCTGATCATCGTAATTTTAAGGTAAAAACTGTAATAGGGCATGTATAATGCTTTGATACTGTTCTTTAGGGCTGTACCTTTATGCATTCAAAAAGAGATAATCAAAATTTAATAATATGTATCCAGAATATTTAGTTGAACCGATGCGTGCAGAATTGACAAAAGTTGGTTTTGAAGAGATGAAAACCGCTGCTGATGTTGACAATGCGATTGGTGCCGAAGGAACCGTTTTTGTCGTCGTTAATTCAGTTTGTGGTTGTGCGGCGGCTAATGCTCGTCCTGCAGCGAGATTAGCAGCAGCTAATGATAAACATCCTGATAAATTAATAACTGTTTTCGCTGGTATGGAAAAGGAGGCAGTTGATAGAGCAAGAGGTTACATGATGCCTTTTCCGCCATCATCACCCGCAATGGCTTTATTTAAAGATGGCAAACTTGTTCACATGATCGAGCGTCATCAAATTGAAGGTCGCCCGGCTCAAATGATCGCAGATAGTCTAGTTGGTGCTTTTGATCAGTACTGCTAATAAAATGCTTTAACCAAAAGGCCGCTGTAACGAATATGTATCAGCGGCTTTTTATTTGCACTATTTTTCTCCTGCGGTGAAATGTAGTACTTTTCGGTAAAGCTCATCTGGAAGAAAGGGCTTAACCACAAAGTCATCAATACCAGCATCTTTCACTTGCTGAGCAATTTCATTAGGAAGATTAGCGGTTAGTGCTATTATTGGAATATTGATTCCTCTGGAACGCATATTTCTAGTTGCCTCATAGCCATCCATGATAGGCATATGCAAATCGATTAGTACGAGTTTATGGATCTTTGGGTTGACCATGTTAAGCCCTTCAAGTCCATTATGTGCCACATCAATGGTTGCTCCCCATCTTTCCAGATATTTTTGCGCGACAAGTACATTCATCAGGTTGTCTTCAACAAGTAAAATATGAATCCCGGTTAGCGGTTTATCAGCCTCGTCAGGTAGTGCTTCAATATTCTGCCTTCCAACTTTTTTTGTGCTTTTTTCAAAAATCTGAATAAAGTAGAATGTGGAGCCACTGCCTTCCTGACTGATTAATTTAAGGGAAGATTTTTGCAATTCCAGGATTTTTTTTGAAATAGCTAAACCTAAACCAGTGCCCCCAAAACCTCTTGACGTTGACGAATCTGCTTGGGTGAAACGTTCAAATATGATTTTTTGTTTGTCTTCCGAGATTCCGATACCGGTATCCTTAACGTAAATATTAAGCGTGGCTGTTCTTTCATTCTGGTTGGCCACCTCAATCCCTACCTGCACCTGGCCTTTTTGGGTGAACTTGATGGCGTTGTGTACCAGATTGGTAATTACCTGGGTAGTCCTGGTGGGATCCCCAAGCAGTTTATTGTTCAGTGCATCATCCACACTAAGGTTTAGGCTGATTCCTTTATCTGTCGCGGAACCCTGCAGACCGCTAACAATATTTCTGACAATGGAGGCGATATCCATTTCAATATGCTCAAAAGTAACTTTTCCGGCTTCGATTTTAGTGTAGTCCAGGATATCATTTACAATTGACAATAGGTTGTTTGCTGAAAACAGCATAACATCCAGATATTCTATTTGGTCCTTTCTCGGATTGTCCTTTAAAAGTAGGTGGCTCATTCCAATTACAGCGTTAAGTGGTGTTCTGATTTCGTGACTCATGGTGCTCAAAAACTCACTTTTCACTAACAGACCCTCCTCTGCTTGTGTTGTCGCCAACTTTAGGGCAAATGATACACGGTGAGACAGAATCAACGATTGCATGAAGAAGAAGAACATATAGCAGAAGAATGTCGCCAGCTGCCAGTCACAAATGATCATCCAATAGCGAAGCAATGTAAGGAGGAATGCAAACATTAATGCAAGCGAGCTCAATAAGGCATAAATAGCTCCCGGGCGCTTGTTAATGAATGCCGAAACATAGACATAAGGAACATAAAAAACACAGAACACCATCACGACTAGAAATGGGTTGATCAATTGTGTGAAAAATATTGGTGCAATGCATAATGTGGCAAAAGCGAAGGTGAAGCATATGATACTTATAATCTCCACAACATTTTTATTGATGTCTAAAGGGTAGAGGTATTTCGTGTAAAGCGCAAAGACGCCAATGCTCAGGAACAGACTCATATATTCTAAACGCGCAGTTAAAAACCAATCCAGATTCGGGAAAATGGTATGTAGCACATAATTTTCTGAACCAATTATGCGGTAGCTATATATTAAAGAGTATATAGTAAACATCAAAATTGCCTTATCGCGGTTGCCAAGCAAATATAAGCTGATGAAAAACATACTGCCCATAATGAGGCAACCGAAGAGCACATAATCAATGGCTTCAGCACTACGGCGCTGAAATTCTATGTTTACTTTCTTGCCTATTGATGGAGATTTGCTGATGCCGCCTTTACTATGAACAAAATTGGCTATCTGTAACAGGATCTCAAGTTTTTCTGTATACTTGGGAATGTCAACTGCTTTATATTGCCAGTGTGGAACAAAATGATCTGCAGACGTACTTACCTTACCGTTAGCTGCAACTAATTTGCCATTGAAAAATAACGAATATGCAGTATAAGTTTCTGGCATGGCGAACCTAAGCTGTTCACTGTTTTTAGGAAGCAAAATAGTCACTTTATAGGAGGCATAACCAAATGCAGGTAGTTTTCTTTCGAAGGATTTATAATTTGTCCATCTAGTTGGAAACTGCACGTATTGCTGTGTCTTGGTAGTGGAATCCTCCGGGGCAACCAGCATGCTCCAAAAGAATTCCCATCTTCCTTTTATCTCGTAATTATTTTCGAAAGATTCGTTACGCAGGTCGATAATACCATCAGCATCTGGCGGTCGAGCTCCCATTACTTGCGAGTAGGAGGAGCCAACAAACAAGGCGAATGTTAAAAGTAAGGCATTAAAAGTTTTAAAAATCATTATTGCTGGTCCTATCCCTGAGACTCGAATGTAGTTATTCCTCACAAAGTATGAAATAATAAGTCATCTTGGAAATTCATAATAAGAGAATTATTGTTGATAGGATAAAGCCGTCACAAATTCTACGCAAATAAAACCTTTAGTGCTCAGTTTTTTAGGTCGGATTGGTTATATTTGACTATGACATATTGTTTAGCGATAAAGGTTAAGGAAGGCCTGGTAGCAATAGCAGATACTCGAATTACTTCGGGTACAGACACCACACAAAAGAAAAAAGTTTATATTGAGCAGCGCGATAAGTACTCTCTGTTTATCATGACCAGTGGCTTACGTTCTGTAAGAGATAAGGCAGTACAATATTTCAAAGAACTTCTTGAGGAAGGGGAAACCCATAACAAATTATACAAGGCTGTTAATGCTTTTGGCGCACAGGTAAAACGAGTTGCTCAGGAAGACCGCGCTGAACTTGAAAAAAGTGGGTTGAAATTTAACCTGCATACTATTATTGGCGGTCAGCTTAAGGATGATGAGGAGCACAAGTTGTTTTTATTGTATCCCGAGGGGAACTGGGTAGAGTTGGGAGAAGGCGCACCTTTTGTTATTATTGGCAATTCAGGTCATGGAAAGGCGATTTTAAACAGAACATTAACAAGTGACTCCAGTATGCAATTGGCGTTAAAAACCGGGTTTTTGTCTTTTGATTCGACTAGAGCCAGCGCAAATGATGTAGATTTTCCAATCGATGTAGCTCTATATCAAAATAATACTTTCAGTATGGTTGAACATCGTTATGGCAAAAAAGACCTGGAGCATATTTCTGACCAATGGGCAGAAGAGCTTAAAAAGGCACTGGACAATATTCCTGAAGAATGGATGAGCAGTGCATTTAATAAATTACCCATACCTAACGAAGCTACTCTATGAAATTTGAGGTATTTGCCGAACTAATATACGATTCTATTGTTCCATCTACCTTAATTTTAAATATCCAGCCATTTAAAACTGTAGGACAGCGTGTGCTAGAAGAAAGATTTGATTGTAACATGGTTTTAAAAAGCTACGAATGGTATGCTAATTCCGGCGAAAAAAGGTTTAAAGTTTTGGAAGTTCCACAAGCACAAGAAGTGGTGTTTACGTATTCTTGCGTTGTAGAAAATCAAATCAAAACTATTCCTGCCAGGCAACTAGACGATGTTCAGATTAGTTTGATGCCTGTTTCGGTATTGCCTTACCTCAACCCAAGCAGATATTGTGAATCGGACAAACTTTATAAATTTGCTTTTGATAAGTTTGGTTCTATTGAAAGTACCTTTGAAAAGGTGATGGCGATCAGAGACTGGATTTATGACAACGTGGAATATAAAGTAGGCGTTACTTCAGCGCAGACTTCAGCTTATGATACCCTGAACGAACAGATCGGAGTTTGTAGAGATTTTGCGCATCTCGGGGTAGCCTTGTGTAGAGCCATGACTATTCCTGCTAGATATTTTACAGGATATGCATACCGATTGGTCCCACAAGATTTCCATGCTTGTTTTGAAGTTTACCTTGGAGGATATTGGGTGATTGTAGATGCGACGAAGCTGATGCCTATTAATGGCCTTGTGAAGATCGCTACGAGCTTCGATGCGACAGACACTGCATTGGCCAGCAGCTTTGGTAACCTGAACTTTAAGAGCATGGCGGTTAAAATATCTTGCTTGGATCAAAACTTTGAAGCTTTAGATTCGGATAGCTTAGCTCAGGGATATGTTTATTACTAATTAGAAATCTTTATTAAGTAATTTTTCCAATTCTCCAAAAGACACATTCATTCGTAACCTTCCCTGCTTGGCATAAGCTATTTCACCTGTTTCTTCAGACACAATTACTGCTACAGCATCAGTTGTTTCAGATACACCAATACCTGCCCTGTGACGCAAGCCAAACTGCGGCGGTAATTGGTCATTATCTGTTAGTGGAAGGATGCAACTGGCACTCTTTATCTTATTTTCGGAGATTACAACAGCCCCATCATGCAGAGGGCTATATTTCTGAAAAATGCTCTCCAACAATCTTTTAGAGATCTTAGACTCTATGATTTCGCAACTATTGGCAAAAAGCTGGTCGTCATAAAATTTAACAAACACGATTAATGCTCCTGTACGTGATTTCTTCATGCTTTTACAAGCATCTATTATGGGCTTGATGCGCACTAAGTTATCTCTTTCAATTCCTTTTGTACCGAAGAGATACCCCCACCAAGCCTTATTTTTCTGTAAAAAAGTGTTCTTCCCAATCAAGAGCAGAAACCGCCGGATTTCTGGTTGAAATATGACGATAAGGGCTATTAGACCTACACTTATAAACTTGTTTATGATGGTTGATAATAACTCCATCTGTAGCGCATCAACTGCAAATTTGATGATAAGAATGATAATCATACCAAGCAGGAGATTTACTGCCAGCGTGTTCTTGATAAGACTATAGATGTAGTAAATTAAGATTGCAACCAGAACGATGTCTATAACCGCTGTTGGCGTGATCTTTAAAAAATCGAAGTCTAAACTTTTCATCAATGCAAGGTAGGAAATTAATCAGAATACTGTTGTTGCATCTTTCGGATGATATTGATGCATTCCTTAGCTTCTTGAACATCATGAACTCTAAGGATATTAGCTCCTTTTAACAGGGCTATAGTGTTCAGTACGCTCGTTCCATTCAATGCGGCTGCGGCTGTTGTTTTCAGAAACTTATAAATCATGCCTTTCCGGGAAACGCCAACTAGAATAGGGAGACCGAAAATATGGAGATCTTCTAAGTGCTGCAATAGCTCATAATTATGATCGATGGTTTTTGAAAACCCGAAACCGGGGTCAATAATGACGTCTTTTACCCCTAGGGAACGAAGCTTTGCAATTTTAGCGCTGAAATAATTTGAAACCTCGATGCTGATGTTTTTGTAATGGGCAAAGTCCTGCATATTCTGAGGATTGCCTTTCATGTGCATCATGATGTAGGGAACATTTAATGCCGCTATAGTAACAAACATTTCCTCATCGAAGCTACCTGCACTTATGTCGTTAATTATATGTCCGCCAGCTTCAATGGCGGTTTTCGCGACCTTTGCGCGAAAAGTGTCAATGGAAAGTGCTGCCTCAGGAAACCGCTTATTTATGGCTTCGACAAATGGGATGAGTCGTTGCAGTTCTTCATCGGCTGT
This sequence comes from Pedobacter sp. JCM 36344, assembly GCF_046546555.1. Taxonomy (NCBI): domain Bacteria; kingdom Pseudomonadati; phylum Bacteroidota; class Sphingobacteriia; order Sphingobacteriales; family Sphingobacteriaceae; genus Pedobacter; species Pedobacter sp. JCM 36344. Next base: position 232,085 of record NZ_JBKHKK010000001.1, on the reverse strand, counting down.
GATATCGGTTGCACCAGGTCTGGAAGAATAGGCACCCAAATCAATGAACTTTGCACCCTCATTAAGAAATTCTTCGACCCGAAAAAGGGCATCGTCAATACTGTCGACTCTACTTCCTTTAAAGAAGGAATCAGGCGTGATATTAAGGATTGCCATGACCGATGGAATAGCTAGATCTACTAGCTTTCCTTGCAGGTTAAGTGTGCTCTTTCGGTATAAAAATGTATCTTTAGCCATTGTTTAATGCTGCAAACTTAGATAAAATTGGCAACAAATACTTCACAAGAATACGATTCAGTTATAACGGTTTGCAAATCGCTTTTTGTAAAAAAGACGAGTGATTACGGTACTGCATGGCGCATACTCAGACCCGCATCTATTACTGATCAGATCTTTATAAAGGCACAACGAATTCGTACACTGGAAGTGAAGAAAGTTTCAAAGGTTGGAGAAGACATTACTTCGGAATATATTGGCATAATCAACTACTGCGTGATCGCAATGGTTCAACTGGATCTTGATGCCTCGGAGTCCAATGAACTTGAAGTTTGCCGGGTGGAAATGTTATTCGATAAAAAAGTGTCTGAAACAAAAGAATTAATGTTCGCCAAGAACCACGATTACGGAGAGGCCTGGAGAGACATGAGAATAAGTTCCTTAACCGATCTCATTTTGATGAAGATCTTGAGGGTAAAACAGATTGAGGATCACCTTGGTCACACCCTAGCGTCAGAAGGGGTTAGCGCTAATTACCAGGACATGCTTAATTATGCCGTATTTGCATTGATTAAACTGGGCGTAAAATAGAACTATGAAAAGATCACTCGTAAACTTCTTTAGAATATTTGTCGGAATATTGTTCATCTTTTCCGGATTAATCAAAGCCAATGATCCCACTGGTTTTGGCTATAAGCTTGAGGAATACTTTGAAGTATTCCACATGCCTTTTTTTATAGGGTATGCCACAGGTATTGCGATGTTACTCTGCATTCTGGAAATTGTACTAGGGGCATTGCTGTTGTTTGGTTTTTGGCGTAAGCAAGTCATGGCTGGACTATTGGGGGTTATTATCTTTTTTACTTTCTTGACGTTTGTATCTGCTTTTTTCAAAGTAGTTACGTCATGTGGATGTTTTGGCGATGCAATCCCTTTAACCCCTTGGCAATCGTTCTCTAAAGATCTGGTGCTGCTCGTTATGATCGTTTATTTATTTAAGTTCAAGGAAGAGATACAGCCAATCACCAATAGACGTGGTTGGCAAAGCAGCTTGTTTGCTGCCGTATTTGCGTTCTCCCTACTATTTACACAGTTTACCTATAATTCACTTCCTATTCTTGATTTTTTACCCTATAAAGTCGGTGCAAATATCCCCCAGATGATGAGCATTCCCATGGGTGCGATTCCGGATGAATACCAGATCATGTACAACATGACCAATAAGAAAACTGGGGAGAAGAAGTTGCTAAGCGATAAGGAATACCTGAAAACCGAAATATGGAAAGATGACAATTGGGAAATTGTTGGAGATCCGGAAAGCAAACTGCTTAAAGCTGGTTACCAACCGAAAATTCGTGATTTGAAAATTACAGATGCCGGAGGAACGGATTATACTAAAGAAATTACTGAAAATCCGTATTACAACTTTGTTATTGTTGCATGGAATTTAAATGATACAGATGAAAAAGGCATCTCTGAACTTAATGCTTTAGCTTTAAATGCAACCGAACAATTTAATATAAGAACCGTTATGCTTACAGCCAATTCTGCCCAGGATGCAGATGCTTTCAGCAAAAGAATGAAGTTGTTCATGGAAGTTTTCTATGCTGATGCAGTTCCATTGAAAAGTATGGTTCGTGCAAACCCTGGAGTATTATTACTTAGAAACGGGGATATCATTGGCAAATGGCACTATAATCTTGTGCCTTCGTTCGACGAACTTTCTAAAAATTATTTCTCAAAATAGCTATGCTTCACTATGCCCTGAAGAAATTCTTATATGGATTCGCCGTGATGGCAGGGGTGATAGTTGTGGTGTTTCTACTATTCAACGTTTTGCCAGGAGATCCGGCAAGAATGACACTGGGGCAACGGTCTGACGTACAATCTCTGGAGGCAGTTAGGAAGGAGTTTGGCTTGGATCGTTCAAGGCCCGTACAGTTTTTTCTATATTTGAACGACCTCTCCCCAATCGGAATACATGATAATAATGCAGATTCGCGAAATAAATATCATTACCTAAAATTATTTTCTGTTGGCAGTGATGTCATTGCATTAAAGTTGCCCTATTTACGCAGATCTTATCAGACCAGGAGAGATGTGACTTCTATCTTGAGAGAAACAATTCCAAATACCTTTATCCTCGCCTTAACTGCGATGATTTTTGCGACGCTGATCGGTGTATTTCTTGGAGTAGTTTCTGCGGTAAATAAAGACACCTGGATAGACAAAGCAGCAAACGCCTTTGCAATTCTTGGAATTTCGACACCTTCATTCTTTGCGGGGATTATAATTGCCTGGCTTTTTGGATTTGTACTGAGCGATTACACCGGCTTAAGTATGTCTGGGAGTCTTTACAGTTATGATCCTTTCGAAGGGGAAATTATGACCTGGAAAAACCTAATGTTACCTATGGTAACATTAGGCTTAAGACCTCTGGCCATTATTGTTCAGCTGACGCGTAGCGCGATGCTTGACGTTTTGGCTCAAGATTATATCAGGACAGCGAGAGCGAAAGGGCTGAGCCGCAGTTCCATCATTTACAAGCATGCCTTAAGAAATGCGATGAACCCGGTAATTACTGCGATCTCTGGTTGGTTCGCCTCCCTATTAGCCGGATCTTTCTTTGTGGAGTACATCTTTGGCTACAACGGTCTAGGAAGAACAGCTGTTACCGCTTTGGAAATGTCTGACTTTCCAGTTATCATGGGATCCATTCTGTTCATCGCTCTGGTATTTGTAGTAATTAATATTTTAGTAGATATTTTATATGCCTTTGTTGATCCAAGGGTTAAATTAGCATAGTATGAGAATATTTTTAATCGGTTTTATGGGCTGCGGCAAGACTACTTTAGGCAAGAAGCTTGCTCAAAAGATGAGCTATAGTTTTATGGATCTTGATCATGAACTGGAGAAAGCAGCGGGTGTGTCTGTAAGCAATTATTTCTCGGCAAATGGTGAGGAGGCTTTCAGGATACTGGAAAAGGACACTTTGAATACGCTTGATTACCCAACTAACTGCATTATCTCCACAGGAGGCGGAACGCCATGCTTTTTTGACAACATGGAGTTTATGAATAGGAGTGGAATCACAATTTATGTGGATCTGCCACCGCTCGCTCTTGCGAAACGCCTGGAATACGGAAAGCATAAACGCCCGCTAGTTGCCAATATGGATGAACAGCAACTCGTTGCCTTTATTAAAGAAAAGCTTGAAGAAAGGAATCCTTATTATGAGCGTAGTTTTCTAACGGTGAATGGCATTAATATCACCACAGAACAGGTTAGAAATGAACTATTTCAGATCTTCTAAGTACTTTCGCGTTTCCGTCTCGATCAGATTTACTGCCGCTTTTATTGCGGATTCAACTTTAGTTGTTTCTGATGTAACTGGTAAGTTTTGTATAGTTGACAATGCGGCAACATAGTAATTGCCCCAAGTTTCCAAAATATGCTTCTCTTCGCTGAGTATCTTTCCAGAAGCAACAGCATCCCTACTTAAATCAAATTCAACCCTTAGGCGCTTTAAAGCTGCATCCCGCACTTCATTAATTGTAAACAAGGCTGTGTTTTCATCAGCATTTACAAGTGTGTAAGCAGCTGTTAATGCACTGATTCCCACATTTTTCAAGGTCCTTGCGGAAACCTTATCTAACCTATCATTGTCGGTATGGTAAAACATATCAGTAAAATGCCACATCAATAATCCTGGAATCTTATTTTGAATAAAAGGGGTATGGTCGCTACCTCCCTCAAATGGATTGTAGTTTACAGTCCACTTTGCATGTTTACCCTGCTCATTGCAAATTTTCACGATGAAGTCGTTGTAGTAGTGAGGAAACAGGTCTTTTTCTTTTGTATCGCCAGAGCCCCATTCACTGTGCTTGTCTGCTCCTCTTGTCCAGATAGCTGAAGGATCAGGCATTTTCTCAATCAGGAAACTCCCGCCTGTTTTTTGCGTATCCTCACCCACCATATCCAAACTCATGCCCCAAATGATTCCTTTTGCTCTCTCCTGATCCTCTTTGATATAGCGCTGAGTGGAAACAATTTCGTCTCCCCAAAGAAAAGTAATTGTGCGCTGTGGCTTCAATTTATTGTCTTTCAAGAGCATTGCTGTCACTCTGGCCATTTCGGCAAGCGTACCCACGCCTGTGGCATTATCATTCGCTCCCGGCTCTTGCACATGAGCACTAAATACAAAGCGTTCATCGGGAGCGACTGATCCTTTTACGTTGGCTACTATAGTCAATTCTTCAGAAGCATAAGAGTTAGCCTTGATGTTTACTTTCAGTTTGACAGGTCCTTTTGACAGCGCTTCCTTTAGGGTTTGTTTGGCTTGGTAGGATAAATTGATAGCCCAGCCTTTGTCGTCAGGATTATTGATCCCTGAAAACTGAATAGAGGTTGGATTCTTTTCAGGCTGTGTGTAAGCCGGCATTGAATACCCCAAGACGCCGATTGCTCCAGCAGTAATTGCTACATTAAATAGCCTTGCCGAACTGGTTTCTGAGAATATGATCGCTCCTTTGAAGTCTTGGTCACTCGCTTTATTAACTGCCGTAGCATCCAGATATATAACTTCCGCTGTCTGGCCTTCCGCAGGAGTAGAGGAAGAACCAATAGTAAGCATATTTCTATTAGTTTGAAATGCCAGAAAGGGCTTTGTTTGCCCCACTATCGTCAGGCTAGCATTAACTGGATCCCAGGCATTCTTTTTCATTGGCCGCTTTTCTAACCTGTAGGTAAGTGGCCCTTCCTTTTCATTGTCTTTTTGCAGTACAAATCCCGCTTTCTTAAGAATTTCCTCGACATGGTAAATGCTTTCATTGAAACCCTTATTTCCTGGCAGTCTCCACCTTTGCTCCACGAATGCAGTTGTTTCGTAAGCGTTAGACTTATTGAATGCCTTTCTGGTCAGGTTGAAGTAACGCGTTGTTGGATCTTGGGAAAACGCAGTTGATGCACCCAGCAGCAGAAGAAGTGTAAGCAGTTTGTTCATGGTTATAGGTTTTTCCAGATTTCATCAGCCTGCTTTTGTAGTATAGATGAAAATTCCGTTCTTGGTGGTAAGTTTAAATATGGATAGGTGACTTTGGAAAGATAAAGTCCCTGCGGATGAGCAGGAGTGATGAGGGCAGGGGTTTTAAGCAGGATTAAGTAGCTTTCAAATTCATCCAACGATAGCGTGCCGCTACCTATCTTAAGCAGTTGGCCCATGATGATTCTGATCATTTTACCTAAAAAGCGGTTAGAGGAGATTTGAAATCTTAGTCTGTCGCCCTTTACATCGACACTAAGCTTAGCTTCCATCACATTGCATATTGTATGCTCATATTTATCCGGACTGGTGCAAAAGGGCTTAAAATCCTTATACTTAGGTAACACAGCCGCAGCCAGTTTCATCTTATCGAAATCCAAATGGTCTAGTAAATAGAAAGAACTTAATCCATTTAAAAAAGGATCCTTGTAGGTGTGGAGGAAATAGTTGTAGGATCTGAAAACTGCATCGAATCGCGCATGAGGCTGTCCTTCCATAGGGAGAATATCAAATACCGCGATATTGACCGGCAGTGCTTTGTTGAGGCGAAACAGCAAGTCAAAGTCCCACTCCCTTTCAATATCCACATGAAAGAAGAATTGGCTTGCATGGACGTGTGCATCAGTGCGGCCACATCCATTGATAAATAACTGTGTTTTAAGAATGCTGCTTAGGGTCGTTTCAATTACACCCTGCACATTAAGTACCCCAGGTTGTTTTTGCCAGCCGTTGTATTGCAGTCCATTATAGCCGATGTGGAAAAAGTACCTCACGTTACCGTCTTCCTGCGCGTCTGTTTAATTCTTCGATTGGCATGTTCATTATTCTGCCAACCGGATCTTTTCCTTTATAGGTAATGACTTTAAGCATAGTTGCATCTTTCGGGGGCGTTAGCTTCTCTGTGTATTTTGGATAAAAGCGATCAGGGAATGAGTTGTCGAAACTGTAATAGATATCTAACCCTTCAACCTCTGAAGACAACTCGATCATTAGTTGCCTATCAGCTGATCTGCTAACACTAAATATTGGATCGTAAACACTCGGAGCATACTTGGTTTCTGCTATATCCAGTCTTTTGAAATGCTGTTCAACTTTAGGGAAAAACGTCTTCCAATTTTTTTTCTCTAAGGGAGACCATAAAGATTCTGAGATTGCAAAGCCTCTTGGCCAGGTCATATATTCTGCCTGTCTGATGTTATACACCTGCTCTGTCCAAAGATTGGCCTGACCACCCTTGATATATTTTGCATCGGAGCCATAAGGTAGAGGATCAAATTCATAGGATTTGCTGAGCCTCAACGAAGCGTAGACTTTCGGTTCAGTAATTGGATCTGCCTGCATGTAATCCAGGTAGGCATAAGTTGATGGGCTCATCACCACCTCATGTTTTTTCTTACTGGCATCGACTCCATTTTTTACGCCTCTCCAGCTCATCACCGCAGCACTTGGAGGCATGTCTCCATTTAGGATCTCATCCCAGCCCATGAACTTTTTACCTTTCGACTCTACAATCTTCTGAACACGTTTTTCAAAGTAACCCTGAACCTGATGCATGTCTTTAAGATTTTCACTTTTCATCAATGCTTTGATCGCATCGCTTTTTTGCCAAAAGTTTATCGGTGCCTCATCTCCTCCCATGTGTATGTATTCAAATGGGAACAGTTGAGCGACCTGAGTGATTACCGTATCTAAAAAACCGTATACTTTTTCATTTGCCGGGCAGAGTGTGTTGTCGATTAGTGCAATAGGAGGGGCTCCTTTCGACCAGTCCATGATACGCTCACCAGATCTCACCCGATAGTTTTCAGCTCCCTCAGTGCAGGATAATTCAGGGTAAGAAGCTATGATCGCCAGACTGTGGCCTGGAACATCAACTTCGGGAAGTATGTCTACAAAACGATTTTTAGCGTATTGAACGATTTCTTTGATATCTTCCTGGGTGTAAAATCCACCGTAGGTGCGCGGTTCATCAGCTTCAGGAGGCGAGAAGATGCCGAATTCTCCGACTTTCTTCACATTCCATGCGCCAACTTCTGTTAGCTTTGGCATTCCCTTTATTTCGATTCTCCAACCTTCATCATCAGTTAAATGCCAATGAAGCAAATTATATTTGTACCTCACCATTGCATCGATATATTGTTTCACCTCTGCTTTAGTGAAAAAGTGACGTGCGCAATCGAACATTAGGCCTCTCCATCCCACCCTTGGATAGTCGGTTACTTCAACACATGGCGCTGCCCACTCCACGTTTTCTACCAGTTCCTTTGCTTCGATCTCTTTTGGGAAAAGTTGAATCAGGCTCTGAGCACCATAAAATAAGCCCGCTGCTTTATTTGCTTTTATGGTGATCAAAGAAGGTGTTACGATGAGTGTATACCCTTCATTACCTATTGCTGCATTACTCTTGTCATTAAGGATTAATTTGATTGTAGCCGGGCCTTTAGTATCAGAGATATTGGAAACAAAGCTACCAGTAGGTGTAGAAAGTCTTTCCTGTAAAAAGGAAACGACTTGTTTAAGTTCAGGTATTGCCGCTGAGTGGATTACAACATTGGCAGGGAGTACAAAGTGTCCCTCCGTTTTTACAAGCGAGACTGGTTCAGGAATTATAGCTATTTCTGCAGTATGGTCGAATTTGCCAGCCATTTCTGCATTGAAATTATCAGAAACTATTGTCTGACTAAAAGCTGGAATCGTTAATATGAACAGTAGTAGTAATAAGGAAGATTTTCTCATAAGCTACGCAATTTACCAAATTATTTTAGGGCATCTAAAACGCGAAACAACTTTTTATTTATTCCCGACCCAGAATAGTTGTTGATATTAATGACAATAACGTATTTATTGCCACTGCCAGCAGTGTAGTAACCCGCGAACGCTGATACGTCATTAATGGTTCCGCTCTTTAATTTCATCCCATTATTTTCAGGCAACGACTTGTAGTAATCGACAAACCAGTCTTCTTGTTGCGCCTGAAATAAGACATTCGCCATTGCAAATGTGGTCACTCGTGTTCCTGGCGAAAGCCCACTGCCGTCCAATATATTTAATGCGTTTTTATCAATTCCTTTTTGCCCCCAATAGTTTACCACTGCTGTAGCACCGTTCTTAGTTGTAGGTGTCTTACCGGTTTTCCAGGCAATAGTCTTGATCAGATGCTCGCCATAGAGGTTTACGCTTTTTTTATTGAAACAATAGATGATTTCACTTAATGAAGGGGAAGAGATCGTCGTTAGCTTTTGTGAGACTACAGGCACCGGTTTTTTGTCGGCAATTAGAATTCTGCTTGTGGTGGCTTCTGCGGAAACCTTTATTCCAATTCGCTGAAGTGTATCCTGCAAGCGAAAAGCGGCGTCAAAAGCCGGATCCGGTAAGGCAGCAGAGATACCCGACTTCGGAGTTTCCAATCCCCATGTTCCTCTTAAATACGCGATGTTACTTAAAGCAGGTAAATAGGCATATACATTGTCGCCTGTTCCCTCGGCACCCGCCTTTAGCTCATTAACAATTTTTAGGTAAGGCATCGCAGGCACTGCTTTTATTATTGAAACTGAATTATCCGATCTGTTAGCGCGTAAATGCAGGTCAAATTGATTCTCTCTCCAGGTTAAGCCAGAGGCTCCGGAGCCGTAGTAATTTCCTACATCTTGCCATACCCAGCCATCAGGCGTCGTTTGTGTGCCCCAAACACTTTCATCTCCTATAACGCTACCATCAATCTTTTTAATTCCTGCATCTTTGATCGCTTGAACCCAAGAGTTTAGAATTGTTGCCTCTTTGCTGCTAGGGTATCTCCAAGAGCCTAGTGTAGGGTCACCACCGCCAACAATAATCAGATTGCCACTTAACGTTCCATCTATACTTATGGTGCCATTGTAGCCCAGCGTAGTTTGATATTTAAAATCCTTACCCAATACCCCAAATGCTGTTGCAGAGATTATTGTTTTTAATGTCGAGGCCGTGGAAACACCTAGGTTCTCGTTTCTTGCATACAAGATCTTCCCTGAGTTTGCATCCAATACGCAGAGCGAAACGGTAGCATACTTTGTTTGAATGTCCGCCAAAAGATTGTTATACGCTTGTTCAAGCTTTTGTGTTGGAGATTGTGCATGGCTTATGCCTGCTACAAGGATTAATATAATGATGAAAGATGTTTTAAGCATAGGTATAAAAAAACGTGATGTAAAAATAACAGCTCTGGTTATTTCTACATCACGTTCAACGTATTATTCTCGATAAACTATATCAGTTCTTTTCTTACCAGGTATTCAGCGATCTGAACAGCATTTGTGGCAGCACCTTTTCGTAGGTTGTCCGCAACTATCCACATATTCAGTGTATTAGGTAAGGATTCATCACGTCTTATCCTGCCAACAAATACCTCATCTTTCTCATGAGCATCTTTAGGCATTGGATATTTCGCATTTGCCGGGTCATCAACTACGATGATTCCTTCAGTTTTAGCCAGGATATCTCTTACTTCAGCAACGTCAAACTCATTTTCAAACTCAATATTGACAGACTCTGAGTGGCCGCCCATAACAGGAATCCTAACAGTGGTCGCAGTCACTCTGATGGTATCATCACCCATAATTTTACGGGTTTCCAAGATCATCTTCATTTCCTCTTTAGTATAACCATTGTCGGTGAATACATCAATTTGGGGAATCACGTTCAAGTCGATAGGGTAGGCATAGGCCATTGGTCCGTCCATGATACCTTTGCGCTCATTCATTAGCTGTTCGACCGCTTTAACGCCTGTTCCAGTAACCGACTGATAGGTTGACACAACAACGCGTTTTATCCTGTATCTATCATGCAATGGTTTCAAAGCGACCACCATCTGGATTGTTGAACAGTTGGGGTTAGCGATGATCTTGTCGTCAATTGATAAGGTATCAGCATTTACCTCAGGGACGATTAATTTTTTTGAGGGGTCCATTCTCCAGGCAGAAGAGTTGTCAATTACTGTAGTTCCAGCTTCGGCAAAACGTGGCGCATTTTCCAAAGAAGTACTTCCTCCAGCGGAGAACAAGGCAATATCAGGTCTCATTGAGATTGCAGTGTCCATGTTTACAACAGCAAACTTCTTACCCTTGAATGTGATTTGCTTACCAACGCTCTTTTCAGAAGCTACAGGAATCAATTCGGTTAATGGGAAATTACGCTCTTCTAATACCTTCAACATTACGGTGCCTACCAGTCCGGTAGCGCCTACTACTGCAATTTTCATGTTTTTTTAATTTGTTATCTATGCTCTTTTAATTGATATTTTTACGGTCTGATAAGTCTGCAAATATGTGGATTATTTACGTAAAAAAAGGGAAGGGGCTATTTTTAAACCACTTCCCTCTCATATTATAATACAGTTAGGTCTTAAATAAGCTCGTGATCTACGTAATCGAAACTCTTCTTAATGCTTACAAAAGGGTCTATGGAAAAGTTCTCTTGTTCTACAATAAGATGTTCCAATCCCGCCTCCTTAGCCTCCTTATAAATACTCTTAAAATCAATGGAGCCTGTTCCAACTTCGGTGTTTATTGTTTTGTCTGCCTTATCCATATCCTTTACATGCCACATAGGGAATCTTCCTGGATGCTTTTTAAAAAGCTCAATTGGATCGTTTCCAGATCTAACTACCCAGTACAGGTCCATTTCAAACTTCACATTGTCTTTGTCAGTTGACGAAAGTAAAGTCTCATAACCTGTTTCCTCACCATACTTTGTGAATTCAAAATCGTGGTTATGGTAGGCCATTTTCATTCCTGCAGCCTTCGCAACACCTGCTGCGGTATTTAGTCGCTCCGCAAGTCTTTTGAAATCTTCTATGCTTGTCCGCAAAGTTGGATTCAACCATGGGCAGGTAAAGTATTCCATACTCAGAGCTGCTGCGCCTTCAATAAGTGGTTTCAATTCTTCCACATTGCCGGATTTTATATAGCTATCCATGCTGAAGTGACCACTAGGTGCTGTTAGGCCATTTTCCGTAAGCAATGCTTTGAAGTCTTTGGCAGCCAATCCCCAGTAGCCGGTCTCTGCGGTATACCCGTAAGTTTCAACTTTCTTATACCCTGCCTGAGCAACTTTAGCGATTACTCCCTTAACATCTTTAGGCAATTGTTCTCTAAGTGTGTAAAGTTGAAGTCCAACTGCATTGGCCGAAGCTGAAGCAGTACAGTAAAAGTTTGGTAAAATGGCTACGCCCGCTGCCGCGATACTTGCCTGTTTTATAAAAGTTCTTCTTGAATTCATAAGCTACACATCGCAGATCATCACTGCATCATTTAGTGATTTAAATATATCTTTTTTACTTGGCAGAAATTCCTGTGCAAGGTAACCTTTAAAACCTGTTGATATAATAGCTTTAATGATTGCAGGATAAAACAACTCTTGGTTCTCATCTAACTCATGACGCCCCGGCACACCTGCGGTGTGGTAGTGGGAAATATATTGGAAGTTATTTTTAATGGTGCTGATTACATTACCTTCATCAATCTGCATGTGGTAGATATCATAAAGCAATTTAAAATTTTCTGAACCCAATCTTTTACACAACTCGACGCCCCAGGGGGTGTTATCGCATTGGTAATCTTTATGATTTACTTTGCTGTTTAACAGTTCCATCACCAACACAACATTATACTTTTCTGCGATTGGAAGAACTTGTTTCAGTCCGTCGACACAGTTTTTCCAACCCGTTTCATTATCTTTCCCACGTTTAGTACCGCTAAAGCAAATCAATTGCTTGTAACCTGCTTCAGCAACTTTTGGAATCATCTCTGTATAACGCTTAATCAAATCTGCATGGAATTTAGGTTCATTCCATCCATCGTCGATACCAAGTTCAGCACCGTTACATAATGATGAGTCGAGTCCATGTTTCTTTAAAGTTGCCCAGTCTCCAGGCCCGACAAGATCTATCGCTTTAATACCGATTTTTTTCGCTTCAACACATAGTTTATCCAGGTCTACATTACCAAAACACCAGCGACAAACTGAATGATTTACGTTTCCTTTTAGCATTGTATTTTTATATTCTGCTAGTGCAAAAGCAGGCAATGCTGCCGAAACACCTAAGGCGGCGGTTCCGGCAACAATATTTTTGAGTGCAGATCTTCTGCTAAGTTCAGATTTCATGATAATTGATTTATAATTCAAAAAGACTAGACACTTACTAAGCTTTCAGCAACCTTCTTTTTATTAGAGAAGAAGAGCGCAAAAAGTAAAAATACTGCAAGCGCGATACCCGCCGGAATAATCCAGATCATTTTCCAGTCAAAGCTTCCATCAGCCAACTTATAGCTATCAGTGATCATGCCTGCAACTTCAAACCCGATTAGCATTCCAACACCATAGGTGGCAAGTGTAATCAGACCTTGGGCAGCACTTTTGTATTTCTCACCTGCCGCAGCATTGGTGTAAATCTGACCTGCAACGAAGAAGAAATCATAACACACACCGTGTAAAGCGATACCGATGATTAACATAAAACTCAAATCACTAGCGTTACCAAATGCAAATAGCGCATAACGAACTGCCCATGCAATCATACCAATCAAGATAGTCTTTTTAAAACCAAAACGGGTAAAGAATACTGGTAATAGCAATAAGAAAAGAACTTCAGATACCTGACCTATAGTCATCTTTCCTGTCGGGTTATCTATACCTACGTTTGAAAGAAAAGGGTGGGCATTTTGGTAGTAGAAGGCTAACGGAATACAGATAAGAATGGAAGAGACAAAGAATATCGCGAAATCCCTATCCTTCAACAGTTTCAATGCGTCAAGACCAAGTATTTCAGAAATCTTAACTTTCTCTCCTGTAGAAACTTTAGGAGGTGTTTTTGGTAGAATGAAGCTGAATAAACCCAATATCACTGATACGATTCCACCCATTGCGAAAGTATTCTTAAGCATCCCGGCAGAAGTCGCTTCTGCAGTATCCCAGTGGAATATGTAGCTAATAGCCAAACCTGCTGCAATCCATCCAATTGTTCCGAAAACCCTGATGGTCGAAAACTCTTTTTCAGGATCTTTCATTTGGTTAAAGGATACAGAGTTTACCAATCCCAACGTAGGCATGAATAAAATCATGTAGCCTAAAACATAAGGATAAAAGGTGCTGATTTCTGTTGCATTGTACATTTGATACATCAAAACGGCTCCAACGAGGTGTAGCACACCCAGAATTCGCTCTGCATTGAAATATCTATCGGCAATAAGACCTATGATGAAAGGCGCGATTATAGCTCCCCAGGACTGTGTTGAAAATATGGATGAAGACTGCGCACCAGTGGCACCAAGGTTACTGCCAAGGAAAGTTCCCAATGTAACAAACCATGAGCCCCAGATAAAAAACTCCAGGAACATCATGATAGATAATTTTACTCGATTATTCGAATTCATTATTTTAATTATATCTTGTTTATTTACAGTTCTTTAATCATTACGTTGCGATACCAAACGTCTCCTCCATGATCTTGAAGTGCTATCTTACCTGTCTTGTAAGTAGCAAATCCGTTCCAGTCAGCAAACTTGCTTTGCTTTAGTAATGTAGCCCAGCTTGCATCCCAAAGTGTGGTGGTAACAATCTTAACGCCATTTAACCTAAGTTCAAGGCTTCCGTTTTTTGTAATAATTTCAGCGGTGTTCCATTCTCCAACAGGCTTAACAGGTTCTGAACTGCTCTTGATTATATCATACAAATCTCCAGCTCTGTGTTTTTGAATTTTTCCATCGTCGTGACCTTCGTTATCAAGTACCTGCATCTCTAAACCAGTACTGTAGGTAGCTCCGTATTTGGCTTTGTCCTCATGCACGAAGAAGATAATTCCACTATTTGAACCAGGAGCAACTTTCCAGTCTAGTTTTAAATGGTAGTTGGTGTACTCCTTGTCGGTAACAAGATCACCACCGCCGTCACCCTGTGTTTTGGCATCAAGAAATAAAGCGCCATCCTGAACTTTCCAGTGGTTACCTACCGTCGATTGTCCGTAAGTATGCCATCCATTGGTAGTTTTGCCATCAAAAAGTTTCATAAAACCCTTCGACGCCACAGTCTGATTTTTAGTGCTGCTGCAGCCTAGCGTTAAGGCAATGATCATCGCAGAGAAAATGTATTGTCTCATTATTGTTTTTTATAATTATTTAATTGTTACAAAGTCCAGCCTTCACGATAGTTACGCTTAACATACTGATTTACTTCCTCAAAATTCGTCACTCTCATGTTTGCATTGTCCCAAAGTAGCTTTTTAACACCACCTTTTAGATCGTGACCACGAACCGCAAGATTTGCCATTAACAAGGCTTCAGTTAATGGACCTGCAGTTTCAAACGAAGAACTAAGTTCGGTTTTGCCATAGCCGGCAATACATCCTTCCACCCATTGTTTGTAATGGCCATTCGAACCATCGGGTACACGTGCCCATTTCTGTTTTGCTTTAGCGTCTTTCATGCGTGATTTTGGAAGCAAGGTTGCCCCGTCAGAATAGGTGCTTGCATACATCTTTCCTTTGGTGCCAATAAATAAGGTTCCATTTCCTTCTTCACCACCCCATTTTTCATCCGGTAGAAGTTCAATAGGTCTTTCCGGTTGTATACCTCCGTCCATCCAGTGCATAGTAACATCACCTTTAGTTTTCGCGGTCTTAGGGAAAGTTAATGTGATGTGACTTGATGGAGGGCAACTCTCAGGGAATACACCTTTTTTGAATTCATCCACATAAACTGAACCTACGCTCGCCTGTACATCCTTTGCATAACGAATGTCTAAAACTCTGAAAGGAGCCTCCATTAGGTGACATCCCATATCTCCAAGTGCACCGGTTCCGTAATCCCACCATCCGCGCCAGTTAAACGGTACTAACTTATCTACGTAATCTTTTTGCGGAGCCGTACCTAACCAAAGGTTCCAGTCCAGTTCTTTAGGAATTTCAGCTTTGGTAGTTGGCCATGCAATTCCCTGAGGCCAAACAGGTCTGTTTGTCCAACAGTAGACCGTGTGAACATCACCGATTAAATCTGCATCATACCATTCAGAAAGTAAACGGGTTCCATCATTTGACGCTCCTTGGTTACCCATTTGAGTAACCACTTTATATTTTTTCGCGGCTTCCGTCAACATACGGGCCTCATAAATGTCATGGGTAAGTGGCTTTTGTACATAAACATGTTTGCCCAGCTGCATAGCATGGTGAGCGATGATCGCATGGTTATGGTCCGGAGTGGATACTGAGACGGCATCAAAGTTTTTTGATTCCTTATCATACATTTCTCTCCAGTCTTTATAGAACTTTGCCTTCGGAAAGTTTTTACGGGAAGTAGCCGCTCTTCTTTCGTCTACATCACAAAGGAAACCAATGTCGGCTTTGCCGCTTTTTGCGAACATAGCAATGTCCGATTCCCCTTTGCCACCAGCACCAACGCCGGCAACAATTAGCCTATCACTAGGTGCTAAAAATCCATTTCCTCCAAGAACATGACGTGGTACGATCATGAACGCTGATGCTGCAATTGCAGAAGTCTTTAGAAAGCTACGTCTTGAAGCAGCTTCCTGATCTTTTTTTATTTCTTCCATGGTTTAATTTGGTTGGGTTGTGAAATTATTTTTTTAAGGATAAAATGTATTTAACCATCTCTTTTGCATCACCTTTACTAACGGCAGGGTGTGGACTCATCGGAACTTCTCCCCATACACCAGAACCACCGGCGATGATCTTGTTAGCTAACATATCTATGTTCTCAGCAGTCGCCGGGTATTTTGCCGCTACATCTGCATAAGCAGGGCCAACAATTTTAACTTTTACATTGTGACAAGCTAGACAGTCAGATTTCTTTAGTAAGGCTTCGCCAGGCATAGCCGCTTTCGGGGTCTCTGCCTTTGCAGTTTGTTCTGCTGCTAGTGCAGGTGTCGCAGAAGCTTCGGTCGGCGGCACCCCTACCGGCCCCGCCGCTTGGGTTGCCGAAGAGCTGTCTGTTTGATTCGAATCAACAGTTTCAGCGCTCATAGCTGCCCCTGGATTAGTTTTGTTGGTGTCTAACAGATTTTTCTTTCTTGCGGCCCTTTCCTCCGGACTAGCGCAAGACGCGAATATTAAGGCTAAAAGTCCTAAAATAAACAGTTTGGATGTTTTCATTTGTGTGTATTTCTAATTATAAACCTAAAATTTTATTATTAAATTCTATGTCCCCGCCACCGGAGCTTGCGAAATCGTCAAACGCTCTATCAGTCACTTTAATGATGTGTTTTTTAATAAACTCCGCGCCTTCTTCAGCGCCAACTTGTGAGTCTTTAATTGAGCATTCCCACTCCATAACGGCCCAACCTTTAAAATCGTATTGCGCTAGTTTGCTAAATATAGTTCCAAAATCTACTTGCCCATCACCGAGAGAACGGTACCTTCCAGCGCGATTTGCCCAGCTTTGGTAACCACCGAAGGCACCTTGCTTACCTGTAGGATTGAACTCCGAATCTTTTACATGGAAAGCCTTGATACGCTCATGATAAAAGTCAATGTACTGTATGTAATCCAGCTGTTGCAGCACAAAATGTGAAGGATCATACAGCAAACACGCACGGGGGTGATTGTTTACTTTTTCAAGAAACATCTCGTAGGTGATGCCATCAAACAGATCTTCTCCAGGGTGGATTTCGTAGCAAACGTCCACACCACAGTTATCAAATTCGTTAAGAATCGGCATCCATCTCCTAGCCAGTTCTGTAAAGCCTGCATCTACTAATCCCTCAGGACGTTGTGGCCATGGATGGAACATATGCCATAATAAAGATCCGCTAAAGGTTGCATGTGCATTTAAACCTAGGTTTTGAGATGCTTTAGCGGCAAACATCAATTGCTGAACTGCCCATTCCTGTCTTGCTTTAGGATTATTTTTATATTGATCCGGAGCAAATGCGTCAAATGCCAGGTCGTAAGCAGGATTAACGGCTACCAACTGCCCTTGTAAATGTGTTGATAACTCAGTAATCTCTAGTCCATAAGATCCTACTTTACCAACCAGCTCGTCTGCATAAGTTTTGCTTTCTGCTGCTTTTTGAAGGTCAATAAATCTTGGATCGTTAGTAGGAAGCTGGATTCCTTTGAAACCTAAGCCGGCTGCCCACTCGCAAATTGTTTCTAATGAATTGAACGGTGCTTTGTCGCCGATAAATTGAGCTAAGAATACCGCTGGTCCTTTAATTGTTGTCATGCTTTTTAAGAATTAAAATCAAACCATTTTTGGTCAGACTGGCTTGATGCCACTACGCTATCAATAAATGTCATACCTCGCACGCCATCTTTCACTTTTGGGAAGTCTAACATCGCATCAGTAGGAGTTGTTCCGTGTATTTTTGCAGATAAAGTCAATGTGAAGTTTCTGTAAATATTTGCGAAAGCCTCAAGATAGCCTTCAGGATGTCCTCCCGGAACACGGGTATTGTATTTGGCAGCATCAGAAAGATAGGCTTGTCCTGCACGATAAACCTGTGTTGGCTCAGTCAGCCATTTTACCAATAAAGTGTTTGGCTCCATTTGATGCCATTCAAGACCACCTTTTTCACCATATATTCTTATAGCCAATGCATTTTCTTCTCCCGCTGCCACCTGCGATGCCGAAAGCACGCCACTGGCTCCGTTGTCGAACTTTAATAAGACG
This sequence comes from Pedobacter sp. JCM 36344, assembly GCF_046546555.1. Lineage (NCBI taxonomy): Bacteria > Pseudomonadati > Bacteroidota > Sphingobacteriia > Sphingobacteriales > Sphingobacteriaceae > Pedobacter > Pedobacter sp. JCM 36344. Next base: position 214,175 of record NZ_JBKHKK010000001.1, on the reverse strand, counting down.
TTACCATCATCATCTAGTCCGCGACCTTCCACTACAATATTAAGATCAGCACAAAGTTTGGTAATTTTTAATCCTGATATATATTCTGCAAGTTGCGCTGCGTGGGTACCAATATCACCCATGCAACCACTTTTTCCACTTTTCTTTGGATCAGTTCGCCATGCAGCACCAGCATTTCCTTCGCGCTCAGTAAGTGTGCTTAACCATCCCTGAGGATACTCAACCATCACTTTCCTTATTTTTCCAAATGCGCCATCCTTAACCATTTGTTTGGCCTGTTTTACCATTGGATAGCCAGAGTAAGTGTGAGTAAGGCATAATAGCAAGCCTGTTTCCTCTACCTTTTGTTGTAACTGTTTTGCCTCATCTAATGAAAGAGCGATTGGTTTTTCGATCACTACATTGAATCCATTGTCTAACGCCATCATAGCTGGGCCAAAATGTGCGAAGTTTGGTGTAACGATAGTTATAAAGTCAATGCGTTTATCAGCAGGAAGTTTACTTTCCTTCTCGATCATTTCCTCGTAGGTAAGGTAAATCCTGTCTTCAGGTAAAAAAAGCATTTCGCCAGATTCGCGTGCCACATCAGGATTGATACTCAATGCTCCACAGCAGAATTCTACCTGACCGTCAATGTTTGCAGCTATGCGGTGTACGGCTCCGATGAATGCATCTTTACCTCCGCCTACCATGCCCATTCTAATTTTTCTCGTTTTCATTAAATTAAGGTTACCTATTTTGATTGTTTGAAACCAACCAATACAGCCTCTTCAAAATCATTAAATTGAAGTGATTCAAGACAGAAATGTTCTGGATCTGGCAGTTCATATTTGGTGGTTTCGTTAACTTAGTTGTGTGCTAAATATCTTTCGTTTTGTAATATTAAGAAAAAATAAATAGTTAGTGTTCTAAATACACAATTTAAGTAAAAATATTATGTTTTTGTTACTTAGGGCGTTTTTAATGCCCTGAAGGCGGTAACGCAGTTATTAGGAGTATCCACAGATCGAACTGAAACAAACGTATCACCTTGAATACGAACCTCAGCCTGCGACCTAGGCATTTAAAATTGAGAGTAGTCGCAATGACAGTCGTGCTCCTGATCGTACTTTATTTACTTTAGCACTCAGGAGCAGAAATAGGGTCATAGAAAACAACTTTTCAGTGGAAGTTTATTGCCGGGACTTTGACCAAGGCTGACTTTCCTCGTTGAGATATTGAAAGAAATTCAGCAAGGCGAAAAGGCTCAGTAGAGGTCAGGGTTTGTAATGAAGGGAAATGGTGTAATGTAAAACTTGTGATAGCAAATTCTCCATGTTATCGTCCTTGAAATAGCCTTGGTTAGCCTTTGACCTTATCAGTTCGTAACAAACTGCTTTAAAAATATCCCTGTACTGAAATGTGTTTTACTTATTAACTAATTTCGTTTTTCAAATGTTTTCTATATACCAAATAAATTGTTGCCGACTTGGGGGTGTTTGTGGCATTTTTATAACTTTGCCGCATCAATAAAAAACATGGCTGAAAAGATAATCGTATTTGGTTCGAATGGGCAAATTGGGACAGAACTGGTAAGTGCTTTACGTAAAACCTACGGAGAAGATAACGTGATCGCTTGTGATATCAGAAGACCGGATTATGACATCAAAAATTCAGGCCCCTTTGAATTCGTCAATGTTCTTGAAAAAGAGACGCTAAACGGTGTTTTTCAAAAGTACAAACCAACACACGTATACCTTTTAGCAGCATTACTTTCTGCTACGGGCGAGCAAAACCCAAAATTAGCATGGGATCTAAATATGAATGGCTTGCTGAATATCCTGGATTTGGCTATAACTTATAGAACTGCTAAAGTATATTGGCCGAGCTCGATTGCTGTTTTCGGCCCGAATTCGCCTAAGGACAATACGCCTCAGTTTTGTGTGATGGATCCAAATACGGTTTATGGAATAAGCAAACTAGCGGGCGAGCGCTGGTGCGAATACTACCACCAAAAGTTTGGACTTGATGTTAGAAGCATTCGTTATCCGGGATTGATCAGTTGGAAAGCTGCTCCAGGCGGCGGAACTACAGATTATGCCATTCACATATTTCATGAGGCCCTAAAAAAGGGCACTTATGCCTCGTTTTTGAATCCAGGTACAGAATTACCAATGATGTATATGGATGACGCCATCCGCGGAACCATTGAACTGATGAATGCGTCGGCAGATAGTATTTCCATGCGTTCCAGTTATAATTTCACAGGTGTAAGCTTTACGCCAGAAATTCTTGCAGCAGAAATTAAGAAGCATATACCTGATTTTAAATTGACCTATACAGACAATGATCCAAGGCAACTGATCGCCAACAGCTGGCCCAAATCAATTGATGATAGTTTCGCGAGAAATGACTGGGGTTGGAAGCCGGAGTTTGACCTGACTGAAATGACTGCAGATATGTTTAAAAACCTGCAAAAATAAGGCATGATAGTATTATCCTGAATTTATTTAGGGCCTCATAATAAATAATAAAAATCGTCCGTAACTTGTGAACTACAAGATATGGACCAAACTATAAGCAAACATGGGAAGAGCATTCGAATTCAGAAAAGAACGTAAATTTAAGCGCTGGGCCAAAATGGCAGTTCAGTTTACAAGGATAGGTAAAGAGATTGTCATGGCCGTTAAAGACGGAGGACCTAGCCCAGATACTAATTCCCGTCTGCGTACGGCTATTCAAAATTCAAAGGCCGTTAATATGCCAAAGCATACTGTAGATGCGGCCATCAAACGTGCATCTAATAAGGATGAAAACGGTTACGAAGAGCACGTTTATGAGGGTTATGCCGCTCATGGTGTAGCTATCCTTATTGAAACGGCTACCGATAATACAAACAGAACGGTAGCGAACGTACGCAGTTATTTCAATAAGACAGGTGGTGCGTTAGGTAAAACCGGGTCACTGGATTTTATTTTTAACCGAAAATCGATCTTCAGGTTTCTTCCTGCAGAAAAGGACCTGGAAGAATTAGAATTTGAACTAATTGATGCCGGTCTTGAAGAATTGTATTTGGAAGCTGACGAAGAAGGAACAGATGTCGCGGTGGTTCAAACAGCTTTCGAAGATTTTGGAAAAATGCAAAAGGCTTTAGAAGAACTTGGTGTTGAGATGAAAAGTGCAAAGTTGGAAAGAATCTCACTTTCGACCATGCCTATTACAGAAGAACAAGCTGTTGACGTCTTTAAATTAATTGATAAATTGGAAGAGGATGACGATGTTCAGGCCGTTTACCACAATATGGCTGAGTAAAAAAAGTGATTTGGCTGTTGAATGTCACTCATATCCAACAGCCATATCAAAATCTAGTTTTTAAGTTTGAAGGAGCTTTCCATCACGTCCATTGAATTTCCACCAATAAATATTTTGAAATCCCCCAGTTCAGAATCATATTTCAAGGCTGCATTATAGAACCTTAAGTCATCTGAACTGATCTTGAAAGTTACCGTTTTTTGCTCTCCGGGAAGCAATCTGATCTTCTGAAATCCTTTTAACTCCTTGACAGGTCTTGTTTCAGTACCTACCAAATCCTGTACATAAAGCTGGACTATTTCTCTTCCTTCTCTCGATCCGGTATTTTTTACTACGATTGAAGCGGTAACTGACCCTCCTTTCTTAAAGCTTGTGTTACTCATCTTTAAATCGCTGTAGGCGAAAGTAGTGTAGCTCAAACCATATCCAAATGGATATAGCGGATCATTATCTACATCTAGATAGTTCGATCTGAACTTTGAAAACCACTGACCTGCAACTAAAGGACGGCCAGTATTCTTATGGCTATAGTACAGAGGAATCTGACCAACATTTTTAGGGAAGGTCGTCGTCAATTTACCAGAAGGATTAACGTCGCCAAATAAAACATCCGTAACTGCTTTAGCAGTTTCTGTTCCACCAAACCAAACGTTTAGTATTGCCGGTACGTTCTGAGCCTCCCAACTCAAAGTCAAAGGTCTTCCAGAGAATAACACAAGTACTACGGGTTTTCCGGTTTTAAGTAATGCCTCAAGAAGTCTTTTTTGAGTTTCAGGAATGTCGAGATTCGTTCTGCTCGAGCTTTCGCCAGTCATTTCAGATGATTCTCCTAAAGCGGCAACTACTACATCCGATTTCTTTGCAATGTCAACAGCTTCTTTAATAATGTCTTCCTCAGATCGTGAATCTCTTGGAATATCGCGACCAAACATAGTTGCTCTTTTTTGATATTCTTCGTCAGCCATGAGGTTTGCGCCAAAACTGTGTAGTATTTTGACTTGCGAACCTAAAGCTGCCTTCATCCCATCAAGAAGTGAGACAGTATTTGCCAAGTCTGAATTGACACTCCATGTGCCAGGCATATTAGTTCCCGTATTTGATAATGGTCCAATAAGGGCTATAGTTCCTGTTTTTCTCAAAGGAAGAACGTTACCTTCATTTTTTAGCAACACAAAAGATTGTCCTGCTGCTTCGCGGGCGAGTTGCAAGTGCTCAGGTTTTAAAATTTCAGTCTTTGCACGTTCTTCGTTACAATATCTAAAGGGATCTTCAAATAAGCCAAGTTTATACTTTGCTTCAAGAATCAATCTGCAGGCCTGGTCAATCTGTGTCGTCTTTACTTTTCCTTGCTGTACAGATTTTTTTAAAGTGCTAAGAAATCCTTCTCCAACCATGTCCATGTCTACACCTGCATTTAGCGACAAAGCTGAAACTTTCTGTAAGTCACCCAAACCATGGTCAATAAGTTCATTTATTGCGGTGTAGTCGGTTACTACGAAGCCTTTAAATCCCCACTGCTTTCTTAAAAGGTCAGTCATTAACCACTTGTTAGCAGTAGCTGGTACACCGTTAATATCGTTGAAAGAGGTCATTACACTTCCCGCACCGGCCTCAATTGCAGCCTTATAAGGAGGGAGGTACTCGTTGTACATCCGGTTTAAGCTCATGTCTGTTGTGTTATAATCTCTACCTGCCTCTGCAGCGCCATAGAGCGCAAAGTGTTTTACACAAGCCATGATGGTATTATTTTTCGAAAGGTCATCACCTTGATATCCCTTAACCATTGCCATTGCAATCTGTGAACCCAGGTAGGTATCTTCACCTGACCCTTCAGAAATCCTACCCCATCTTGGATCCCTTGAAATGTCTACCATAGGGGAGAAGGTCCAATTTAAGCCATCTGCGCTCGCTTCTATTGCGGCAACACGCGCAGTTTTTTGAATTAGATCGATATCCCAGGTACAAGACATTCCCAATGGTATTGGAAAAGTAGTTTTATAACCATGGATAACATCCTGACCGAATATCATAGGAATTTTTAACCGGGTCTGGGTGACTGCAATTTCTTGTACCTTCCTGATTCTTGCAGGAGTCGTTAAACTGAAGATACCGCCAACTTGCCCTTTCCTGATTTTATCTTCGACACCAGTACTTACCACCGAACCTGTTGTCGCCTCTCCGCCCGTTAATAAGTTCAATTGGCCGATCTTTTCTTCCAGCGTCATTTTCAATAGCAGACCGTCAATGAATTTGTTCATTTTCTGATCGTGTATTGAAACTGCCTTTTTTTGCTGCGCATGAGCAGTCAGGCTTAGCAACATTGCTATGCAGAATATGTATTTAAACTTCATATTGTTGTTATTTTTTTTTTAGGTATGGAGTAATTTCTTTCGTCCAAATTGCATATCCCGCAGGCTTCATGTGAAGCATATCAGGTTGGAAGAGTTCTGGTCGGTTTGCACCAGTGCTGTCCAGCATTTTAGAGGTTATATCGATATATCCCGCATTCTTCTCTCCAGAAATGAATTCCTTGATCTTTGCATTAGCTGTCAAAATCACTTTAGAGAATTTCGCTCTAGAGGGACTTAGCTTCATGGAAATGAAAGTGATATTAGCCTTAGGAAGATTCTTGCGAAGGTTAGTAAAGAAAGTTACAAAACGATCATAAGTCTTATCTGATGTTGCGCCGGAGGCAACATCGTTTTCACCGCTATATATCACGACCTGCCTGGGTTTGTATACTAACACTAATTCTTTGATGTAATCATTTGCGTTAGTAAGTTCCGAACCACCAAATCCTCTGTTTATCGCATCGTATCTTTTGAAGGTTTGTTCTAAATCACTCCACATTCTTACTGAAGAGCTTCCAATAAAAACGATTCCATTACTTCTCGGCATGGAAATACTATCCGACTTTTCAAACTCTTTGATCTCATTCCAAAAAGGTTTATTCTGCGCAACAGCACTCATTGAAATCAATACCATTACAATCAGGGATTTTATGTTTTTAGACATGGTTTAAAATTTGAAGTTAATATAGTTATTTTTTAGAAGTTTGATCTTCGAATCCCAATTTCTTAAGTCCATCTTTAATCTCTGGATTGCTCATAAACAATTTCCACAATAGCCCTGTTCGATAGTTTTCTATCATCACTATTATCGGACCCTGATCAATCGCGAGATGTGATTTTGCGTACCAGTTTTTTTCTTCACTAAAAGCATCAATAAAACCATACTCAGTCCACAATTTTCCACCAAGGTCGAAGTAAAAATGCTTTAAAGCTTTCATTGAGTATTCAGGAGTATAAGGGAATGCCGACAATGCAGCAGTAGGGCTGATCACACCAAGATCTTCTGATGGCGAATGCGCGGCGTATCCAACCCAGCTATCGCTTGCTGTTAATCCCCAGCTGTTCTCACCGTATCCTTTAAAATTTTTGGGATTGGCAACAACATACGCCCTATTGATCAACGTATGGTTTTTGTTTTGTTCCCAATAATCAGCGTACCTGTCTTTTAATCCACGCGGGTCCAAACCCAAGAAGGAGTAATGAGAGAAAAATAGTGGGCCTCCATTATCAAAGCCCAATGGTAATTTGTAACCGTAGAACTCTTTACCATTCGTAAAGAAATTACTTTGTACCCAACCTCTGTGGTATATAGATGCAGGTACGGGGTATCTTGTAGCTGATGCAGCTAACACATAGGTAATAAGACATTCGTTATAACCTCTTAGCGGGAAATTCATCGCCCAGCCATTATTAGGGCTCCAATGCCAATATAAAACATCTTCCCCACCTTTCGTGAACCAGTCCCACTCTATGTCAGACCAAAGACCATTGATTCGATTTCTTAAGTCATTTTCTACAGGATTGTCAGCATTAAAGTACTGACGTACTGTTAATAATCCCTGGAATAAAAAGGAAGATTCTACTAAATCTGCTCCATCATCTTTGCGGCTGAAAGGTATGATCTTTCCTGTTCCTCCATTAAGCCAATGAGGAAAAACCCCGTGATATGCATCTGCCTTACCAAGAAATTTGACCATTTTCAATAAAAATCTTGCAGCTGTGTCTCTCCCAATCCATTTGCGCTCTGCGGCAACAATAGTTGCCATGACTCCAAATCCAGTTCCTCCTGTTGTTACTACTTCTGTTCCATAGTCAAAGGCAACATTGCTCCGTTCTCTCGCCATTCCACTTACCGGATGCGCGAAATCCCAGAAGTAACGGAAAGTTTGCTTTTGAACAAGGTCCAGCAATTGGTCATCAGTTAAATTCTTTTGAATCTTTAACTCCGGCTTTATCGATGCACTTTTATTTTGTGCGAATAAGCTGCCTGTGCTGAACGTTACTAATAAAAGCAGTAGGATTTTCTTCATAATGTTATAAGTTCGGACTATTAAAGCCAAGGCTCCTCATTCCAGTTTTGACTTCAGGGGTACTCATGAATAAGTTCCAAAGCAGTTTGGTCCTGTAGTTTTCAATCATGATTAGTATTGGGCCTTGGTCAATTGCCAATGTTGAGCTGGCAAACCATTGGTCTTGGAGCGAGAAGGCATCAATAAAACCATATTCCTTAAATAGTTTATCACCTAACTTGTAGTAAAAAAAGCGGAGTGCTTTCATTGAATTATCAGGAGTATAAGGCATGGAAGATAAAGCGGCGGTAGGTGCAATCACACCCCTATCATTAGTGGGTGAACTTGCTGTGTAGCCATTCTGGATATCGCTGGCAGTTAGTCCCCAGCAATTTTCACTATATCCATAATAATTCTTAGGATTCGCTATACAATAGTTGTAATTGATCTGCGTATGGGCCTTGGTTTGTGTCTCGTAGTTCGCATAACTATCTGTCAGGCCTATCGGATTGATGCCTAAGAAGGAATAATGAGAAAAAAACAAGGGGCCACCGTTTGGTTCTCCCAAAGGGAGCTGAGTCCCAAAATAGCTGTTCCCATTTCTCATAGTTCCATTTTGAGCCCATCCATTGTCATAAACTGATTTAGGTATCGCGTGCGTAGTTGAAGAGGCCGCCAGAACATAGGTGATTAATGCTTCATTCCATCCTCTTATGGGTAAATTTATATCCCAGCCGTAATTCGGGCTCCAATGCCAATACAGAACGCTTCCACCATCTCTTCTGTACCAGTCCCATTCTACAGTGTTATAGATTTGGCTGATGTCATTTCGTAAAGTAGTTTCTTCTGCTGATGCGCCATTAAAATACTGTCTGGCTGTAAGCAAACCTTGAATTAGAAGTGAAGTTTCTACCAGGTCGCCGCCGTCATCTTTGGTGCTGAACGGAATAACTTTACCGGTTGTCCCATCTATCCAGTGGGGATAAGCACCATGGAATCTTTCTGCGGTTTTCAAAAAGTTAACAATTTTTTTAACCCGGTCCAACCCTTCTGTTTTGCTAATGAAATTACGGCTTACACCCGTAACCAATGCCATAACACCAAAACCAGTTCCCCCTGAGGTAACCAAGTTACCTGAGGTATTCCGTTCTCTGGCCATGCCACTTACGGGGTGACCGAAGTCGTAAAAGTATTTAAAGGTCTGTTGCTGAACTTTGCTGAGTAATTCGTCATCTGATAGTCGTGGAAACTTATCACTATTGTCAAAACCAGTATTGAAGGTTATGGATACTTCTGATTCTAAACTCCCACCTGCTGCTGATTTCAATGTTTTCGAAACGATAACATTATAAACTTTAAAGCCTGATAGTGCAGCGGTTGGTTGGATAACGATTGTATTCCCATTTTCAATACTTGTTGTAAAAGCTACACTCCCCGCCGTTCCCAGGTCAGTAAAGCTTAGCGCGTTTGTTAGATTAGCGGAAGTAATGCTGGTGTTAAAAGTTATTTTTAATACGGGATTAAGAGATATGTTATTGAAGTTCCCGGCAACTGCTGCTTGATTGTTGATGCTGACAGCCGTTTGTTTAAAATAAGAAGGTTCTGCAGGTGCGTCGGTTCCTCCTTTCTTACAAGCAAGAAAAAGAAGAATGGCGGCGAATATGCAGAACCTTGATCTCATCATAATTTATCTTCCCTGTCTTTCTAATATTGATAAAGCAGAGACCTCGGTTGAAGTTAGTGCTTTATTATAAATCCTTACTTCATCAATTTTACCAGGGATGTAACCTGCCCAATCTTCACCAGGTGAGCCTGTTGTGCTGCTTGGTACAGTTTTAAAGTGCAATGCACCGAAAACGATTGGACCAACATTAGTAAAACGTATAGCAGTCATTCCAGAAACGGTATTGGTTCTTACCAGTGTTCCATTAACATAAGATTTAAAGTTACCAGCACCATCGTAGGTGATCAGGTATTGAACCCAATTGTTGAAGCCGTTAGCTACATCTTGAATGTTGTTATCTATTGTAACCCCATTGTCTCCATAGATAGTTTTAAAACGTGCAAGTGTATTGGTTCCACCATTTTCGAAGAAAATATTAATATTTCCCCAAAAGTTTTTAGTATCGCCAAGGCCAACTATACCTGTGGCACCAACATTCTGGGGTGTATTAACCCAGCAGCTTAAAGTGTATTGGGTCATTGCCTGCACTGCGGCACTAGCTGCTGCTGTTGCATATGCCTTTTTAGTTGCATCAGGATTTCCGGTTAATGCTTTGCCTTTTATTCCAGTCGTAAAAGTCATGCCGGCATTTGTTCCGTTTACTTTAGTGATAGAGTCTTGTACGCTATCACTGTTAAAATTATAAAAGGCGACGAGGTTGGCGGGAGATATCTGACTAGAAGCAGTATATCCACCAGCCGTAGGTGGTACGTCACCTGCTGGAAAATCGTCATCGTCATTTGATTTTGTGCAGGATGAGAGCAATACAGCTCCAACTAAAAGGCCCGCAAAGGCAGTTTTTATAGTGTTCATGGTAGTTACCTTTTAAGATTAATAATTTGGATTCGGAAGAAGTCTTCCACCACTCAAATCTCTTTGTTGTTGTGGAATAGGAAATACCTCATGTTTACCGGTGATAAACGGTTTTCCTAGCGCATTCATCACAGCACTAGCTTGTTTAGTACGAACTAAATCAAAGAACCTGTCACCTTCCATTGCCAACTCTAATCTTCTCTCGTTCCAGATATCTGAAATAGATGCTGAAGTCGTCAATAAGCCAGCTCTGCTTCTTACTCTTCTTAATGGAGTAGTTGCATCCTGACCAATATGTGTAGCAGCTTCTGCATTAATTAGCAGGACTTCTGCAAAGCGTAATATTCTGATATTCTTGGGCTTGTTGTCTTTATCATTTATGCCATTACAGCTGTTTGATTCAGAGAAAGGACTATGATATCCTTTATAGTTATAACGCTCATTCACAACCGCTGGTCTTGCTGGTAGTATAAATCCATCCCAAAGTGTCGTAGTCGCTGTTTCGCTAGTAAAAATAATAGTTCCTGCTCTTCTAACATCGCTTGCAGTATAAGCAGCTGCAAGATTTGCTGATGGGGTATTCAAGCCGAATCCTAAGTCACCCCCAGTATAAGTTTTTCCGTTTACCGTCTGTGCACCAAAAGTTCCTCTTGGCCCCTGGAAATTGCTATAGTTTTTGCTGATTGCATCACAGGAAATTCCTCCTGTAGTTTGCGTAGCAAAGTTTCCGGTCTGTACTTCGAAAAGTGACTCGATATTGTTAGCGCCTACTTCTCTAAATACTTCAGCGTAATTAGCGCCTAAATCATACTTGTTGGAATTCATTACAGCCAGAGACATATCATAAGCACCTTGCCAGTTTTCCTGATAAAGGTAAACTTTGGATAAAAGACCTTGCGCTGCACCTTTGGTGGCACGGCCGACAACTGCACCAGTTTCTGCTTTCATGGGAAGATTATCTGCTCCAAATTTTAGGTCGTCCACAATTACTTGGTAGATTTCTGCAGCAGTTGATCTAGTTTGATAGGCATCACCATTAGCTTGAGCTGGATTTGGGGTGTTAACCAATTTGATCACACCACCAAACTCTCTTACCAAGTTGAAATAAAGCAAGGCTCTGATGAATCTAACCTCACCGATTAAGCGAGTTTTTGTGGTTTCATCAATAGTACTTGAGTTCAAAATACCCAGGGCTTTATTTGCTCTGGAAATACCGAAGTAATTATCGTTCCACAGGTCGTTGAAGATCCCTGTGTTAGGATTATAATTGAACGCATCAAGGAATATTCCATCGAATCCAGGATCTGAATCAACAGATCCCTTATCTGAGTTGTCGGATGTAACATCACCAACTATGGCGAACTTCAGACCTACCGTTCCTTGTAAGTAAAGCGCGTTATAGACGCCGCCAACTAATTTATCTGCAGCAACAGGATCAATTAAAGCCTGTTCTCTGGTGAGGTCACCTTGTGGAGGGACATCAAGGAAGCTACTTTTACAGGAAACAACCAATAATGCTGATACCAGAAGTACCAGTGTTGTTATATTAAATATCTTTTTCATGATTTTCATTATTAAAATCCAAGGTTAATCCCAAAAGCAAATGTCCTTGTAGATGGATAAGTATTTACATCCACACCTTGATTCAGATTGGCTCTGTCACCAGCGGCAGTCAGGATCTCCGGGGTAAAACCACTATAGCCTGTCAAGGTGAAAAGGTTTTGTCCAGTTACATATAAACGCAGATTAGAGATCTTTGCTTTTGCAAGCATAGCTGTTGGAAGCGTATAACCAAGTGTTAGGTTATTCAATCTTAAGAAATCACCTTTCTCTAAGAAATAGGTTGAAGCCTGTAGCGCACCAGCAGTAGCTCGCGGTACTGTTGAACTTGGATTGTTAGGAGTCCAGCGATCTTTTGCAACTGAGGCCTCTATGTTATCCGTTAACTGGTTTGTACCTCTTGCTGCTTTCTTGCCATTGTAGATTTTACTTCCTGCTGTTCCATAAAAGCCAAAATTCAAATCCAAACCTTTATAACCAACATTTCCGTTGAATCCGTAGGTAAGTTTTGGTTGATAAGAACCGAAATAAGCCCTATCATAGTTGTCAATTTTACCATCTGGAACACCGGCAGGTCCACTGATATCTTTATAGATCAAGTCACCAGCTCTAGCATCTTTCTGAGCCGAAGCATCAATTTGAGCTTGGTTCTGAAATACGCCTGTATTTTCCAGCAGGAAATAACTGCCGATTGGGCGGCTATTATCTGTTCTAGTGACTGCAAAGTTTCCAACGAGGTCACCAACAAGAGGCTGACCACCGTTTAAACCTTCAACAAGATTTTTGTTGTGCGCTATATTACCTGAGAAGCCATATTTCCAATCGTCTCCGATCTGATCTGCCCAACCCAGTGAGAATTCTATACCTTTATTTGAAATGCTTGCAGCATTTGTAAGGTATTGGGTGTCTCCAAGAATACCTGGAAGTCCTACATAGATCAATGAATTATTCGTTTTTTTGCGATAATAATCCAATGTACCCGTTAATCTGTTCGCAAGAAGCGCAAAGTCTAAACCTGCATCATACTCATCAGTTATTTCCCACTTTAAGTTCGGATCGGTAACTTCATCGAAGGCAATACCTTGAAATACTTGTCCATTAAAATAATATGGGATATTTTGTCTGGCAATTGAGTAAAAAAGTGATGAGGCGATGTTATCATTACCTACACGACCAAAACTACCTCTCAATTTTAAGTTATTGAATACAGTTTGTTCCTTCATGAAACTCTCATTAGAGATATTCCATGCCACACCGGCTGATGGAAAATAACCCCAACGATTGTCTGCGCCATATTTAGAGGTACCGTCTGCCCTGAAACTTGCGGTTAATAAGTAACGATTGTCATAACCATAGTTTAATCTAGTTAAATAGGAGTTGCGGGTATATTTATCACCTGAGTTGCCTACAGACTGAGAACCTCCACTACCAGAACTCAGATACCACTGGTCTTGATTTGGCGCAATATCTCTTGCTGTACCTACCAAGCTGTTGAATTTAAACTGCTCCGCTGTAATACCTCCCAAGATTGTAAAATTGTGCTTATCGAAAGCTTTTGTGTAGGTAGCTGTATTGTCCCAAATCCACCTTGCCGCATCATTTTTAGTTAATGATAGTCTGCTGTTTGGTTGGGATTGATTTCCGCCAGCTACTAAGAAGGTGGAGGCATCATTAAGGTATTGGTAAGCATAACCAGTAGATTTCAAATAATCCAGATCAACTCCCATTGCTGACTTAAGGGTTAAACCATTAATTGGTTTATATTCTAAGGCGAAATTACCTTGAACTCTATTGTTTACTGCCCGATTGTAATTTTTATCAATATTTAACAATGGGTTTGCTACGTTACCGGCCAGGGAAGTATTGCCATATAGGTCTCCTGATTTTGCTGCAACTGTTGGCGCTGCACGATAAGAATCGCTAAATGCTCCAAAATTTGCACCTCTGGCATCTCCTCTCGTATATGATACTAGTGATGAGAGTTTCAGTTTACTACTTAAGATGTAGTCATTATTCGATCTTAAGGTAAAACGGTCATATTTATTTCCAGTCTGTATACCTTCATCGCTTAATAAACCTGCACTCAGGAAGTAGTTGATCTTCTCACTTCCACCAGATAGAGAAAGGTTATGGTTTTGCTGTAATGCGGTACGAAGAATAGCATCATACCAGTCTGTGTTTGTTCCAGTTAAACTAGAAGCAGGAATCAAATCTGTCCCACTACCATAGAATTTATTGGCTTCATTAAGGTATCCTGCATACTGATTTGCTCCAGCCATATCTACCAGATTTGTTGCCTGACGAACTCCAATGTTAGCATCATATGAAATTTTGTTGGGTCCATTAGCACCTTTTTTTGTTGTGATGATTATAACGCCATTTGCGGCACGCATCCCGTAAATAGCTGTTGCGGATGCATCCTTTAACACATCCATTGTAACAATGTCTGCGTTATTGATGTTTCTGATGTCATCAGTTAAAACTCCATCGACAACATAGAGTGGATTAGAACCTGAAAGTGTAGATCCTGTACCACGAAGTCTTACGGTTGGCAATGAGTTCGGTTCTCCTGAAGCGATTACCTGAACTCCTGCAACTTTACCCTGAATAGCTTGAGTAGGTGTTTGAACAGATTGACGTGCGATGTCTGCACCTTTCACCGATGCTACTGATCCAGTAAGATCGCTCCTCCTCTGTGTGCCATAACCAACTACTACAACTGCATCTAACTCTTGCGAAGAAGATGATAGCGATAAATTAATTGCAGTTCGATTGTTTACAGGGATTTCCTGAATCGTGTATCCAATGTAAGTGAATACCAATGTGCCAGTTGCGGGTGCGCTAATAACGTACTTACCGGAGGCGTCTGTAAGTGTTCCTGTTTTCGTTCCTTTTAGAATTACACTAACTCCCGGAAGTGGAAGGTTGTCGGCAGCATCAGTTACCGTACCCTGCACATTGATGTTTTGTGCAAAAGCTGTGTTCATACATAGGATCAAAAAAACAGAAAGAACACTTAGTCGAGTAAAATGTTTTTTCATGCTGTTTAATATTTAGTAGTGTAAATGTCCTGCTGATAATCTATCAAAACAAATTACTTGCCTCAACATTAATACATCAGCAGATTATTTGGTACTCACTTAACGTTTATAGTACACAACTTGTTTGGTAAATAACAGGTTTTTAAGTTGCTGAAACGCAGATATCAGTACTACCTGGTATTCAAGCTTAATACACATAAAAAGGATGGACTGAAAAGAGTTATGAGAGGTAATGATGTAGTGTTATATATCCATTAGGAACTCTACAAGGTTTTTGTCGTGCGGTACATCAAGCTTTTTCCTAAGCCTGTAACGTCGAATTTCGACTCCTCTTAGGGAAATATTCAAAAGTGAAGCCATTTCCTTGCTGCTCATATTCATGTGCAAATAGGCACAGAGCTTTAAATCATTAGGTACCAAATCAGGGTGGTTGGCCTTTAATTTTTTAAAGAAACTTTCATGTGCTTCATTAAAACTGCTTTCAAAAAGATTCCAATCACGCTCATCATTCATACCTTCATCAATAACTTTCTGGATCTTCCTTAATTGATCCTCCTCAAGTAGTTTTCCACTGGAGTCTTTCAGCTTATACATTTCCTGACTCAGTTTTTGCAACAATTCATTTTTGTAAACGAGGCTCATAGCAGAGTTTGCAATCTCCCGATTTTTGCCAGCCAGTTCTCCTTGTAGCTTTTCTGTTTGCAACTTGATGATTTGCTTTTCAGTGGCTTCAGCTTCCATTTTGATAAACTCTTCTTTTTCTAGTTCTAGTTTGCGTCTAAGTACTTGCTTGTCGGTGAGCAATTTCTTGTCGTAAAGCTTTTTAGATAATACTAATGAGGTTGCAATAATAATTAGGTAAAGGACTATAGCTATTCCAGATGCATAGAAAGGAGGCAAAATTTTGAATTTAAAAATAGAAATACTGGTTATTGCACCTTCATTGATCTTTGCTCTTACTTTAAATATGTAAGATCCGGCGTTTAAGTTCGTAAAGTCTTTCTCAGAAGACTCCGTCCAGTCTGACCACTGTTTTGAGTACCCATCAAGGAAGTATTGAAATCTAATTTTTGACTTCCTGTAATAAGGTAGGGCAAAGGCTATCCTTATATTGTTTCTAGTATAAGATATTTCTGGAATAGTCTTATTGTCAATTTTTTCCGTGATCAGCTTATAGGTATCTGTTACATCTGCGACCCTCCTGATTAACACCGCGGGAAGCTTTCCAGAATTATAAGCTCTAGTATCGGCAGCATTGTAGATCACAAAACCATCGTCCACGCTAATCAGGTATATTTTATTGCTTATTTTACTAATATTCTCATAGTATTGAACCATTCTGCCATCAAGCATGCTGAATCGATTCGAATCCACCTTAATTTTATCACCCTCTGTAAGGTCAGCGATTCCTACCTTCCCATCATTAATAAACCAATACTTACCTGATCCTGCATTTATGATTTTATTAGCGGTTGAAAATCCACCAAGTTTTTTATTCAGACTTTCGTATACAGAGAATTTATCGCTGATTTCGTCATAAAGCATAAAACCCTTATCTGTGGAGAATACAATTCTATTCTCCACATTAAAAATGTTGATATTGAATTCGCTAGATAATCCGTTTTTGGTGGTATAATTTTTTACATTTACCGCTTTCTTTAAATCTGGACTAAGTCTGATTTTGTAAAGTCCTTTATAAGCGTGGCTAACCCAAATGTCGCCCCGAACATCTTGCTCTACGTGTCGAGACGGTTCAGTAAAACCTGTAATTTGGTGCGAAAATATCCAATTTCCTGAGGCATCCTTCTTGAATATAACTAATCCAGTATAGCTTCCTTGTACTAAATAATTGGGGTTGTTTAATAAAGGTTTAGTTGTCCAGCCCCCCTTTATTGATGATATGTTCTCAAAATTTGCTCCCGCTATCCTGAATGTTCCGTCATTGTGACCACAAAGAAGTTGTCCATTTAGAACAGTGAGGTCCCATACCTGGCCTTGTGATCCAGGGATTAATTTAAAATCGAATGAGCTTCCATTTCCTGCAGGCCAAGGACTATAAAAGAGGCCTTGATTTGTGCCCAAGTAGATGTAATTTCCATACGTTATACTAGAGTAAACTGTTCCAAACTGACCGCTTTTGTCAAAGTAAAAATAAAGTGGGGAATTCAATTCTATCCTGTCAATCCCATTGTCTAACCCTGCCCAAAGATTTTGAGTGTTATCAGTAAAGAGACTTAGTACTGTGTTATTTTGTAATCCATGAGACTTATTAATACGCTGAATAACATTTCCTGATTCATCAATGATGATAATCCCATCTAATATGGTGCCGTAGGCATAATACTTATTAAGCAAACGGGCTCCGTTATTTAGTTGATGCGTTTTTAAAAAAGTATTAGCGGGAGAATTAAATATAGCATATTGCTGTCCATCATAAACATATAGTCCGTCTTTACTTGTTCCAATCAACAGTTTACCATCTTTATAAGGAAGTATAGATAGTATTTGTGACGGATTGATGTTGCCTGTGTTATTTAAAGGGATAAGTTTAGTTGCTTTTAATTCAAATAATCCTCTGCCTAAAGATTCCACATAAATACGGTCGCCTACCTTGTGCATGAATAGATAGATCCCTGGTCCGCTGATTACCTCTATCTTCCCATTTTGGAAAATATAGATGTTGGAGAACGACTGAAAAATAACCCGTCTACTATCGGTATAAATCTTCCAGATCTCGTCTTTTATGCCCTTATGATTCGGAATGAGACTGGTTAGTGAGGTGTATGTGAACCGGCCTTTTTTTATAGACCAGAATCCAAATTCGCCGAAAGCACCTACATAAACTTTGCCATTACCTGTGGTTACGGATCGGACAATTTGCTTATTGGGCATCTTATTTAGCTGCCAATACCCTCCGTCATAACTTAGCAAGCCTTCAGCGTTAGCAAAATACATTACTCCTTTGTCATCTTTGGCTACCGCCCAGTTTTGATTTCCGGAAAGGTATTCTGCCTTCAAATAATTCTGGACGTATGGAACACCTATACTTTTGATATCCTGAGCCTGCAGTACATTTGCGAGTGCTGTAATAATTACAAAAACGAAATAGACTTTGCTAATTTTTTTCATGAATTAGGATCCGGTAGCAGGTGCTTTTACTTGCTGCGAAACCTTCACATAATAACCTGTTCCATCGTAAGGACGCTTTCTAGGATTGCTTGTGCAGCTAATTGAACAACATCCCTGGAGGTCATTACCGCAATCATCACACTGGGTAACATGCTCATTGCATTCAGGATTTGCACAGTTGATCATTTTTGGTGTAATCTTTCCACAATTGTAACAGGTAGATACGACAGAGGGGTTGACTTTGTTCACGTCGACTGCAATTCGATTATCAAAAACGTAACACTTGCCTTCAAAATCTTCTCCTTTTGCCTCTTTTCCGTATTTTATGATGCCCCCGTGTAATTGATAAACATCACTAAATCCATGGTGAAGTAATAGTGCAGATGCTTTTTCACACTTTATACCACCTGTACAATAGGTGAGGACTTTTTTATCTTTGTATTTAGCAAGCTCGTTGATCTTTTCAGGAAATTCTCTAAAATTCTCTATGTCCAATGTAACAGCATTTTTAAATCTTCCCAGATTGTGCTCATAATTAGAACGAACGTCCAGGATAACTACATCTTCCCGATCTATCATTTTTTGAAACTCTATAGGCTCTAGGTGTTTCCCTGTCTGTTTATTTGGGTCGATGATGTTCGGATCTCTGAGGCCGGAATGAACGATCTCAGATTTGTACCTGCAATGCATTTTGACGAAGGAAGGGGCATCAACGTCGTCTATTTTAAAGTCGGTCTTTCTAAAGCGTTCATCGGCTTTGATGTATGCCATGTAAGCTTCACATGCCTCCTTAGTACCGGAAACCGTACCATTTAGCCCCTCATCAGCCACAATAATTCGGCCTACAAGATTTAAGGACTTACAGAAAGCAAGGTGATCTGTCGCAAATTGTTCTGCGTCTGCTATATAGCTATAACAGTAATAGAGTAAAGTTTGATAGGTCATAATTCATTGATACCGGTGCAAATGGCGTTTAATGCAGGGCAAAGGTAGGAAATTGTAGTTAAAAATTATTATCTTCATCGGCTCCATTAACCAAATTAATATGATAAATTCTAAAAGCTTTATATTTGCTGTCGTAATCTTAATTTCCAGTTTTAGCGTATCTGCACAAAACGTAAAATGGACGGAAAAAAAAGCCACTGACTGGTACGCTAAACTTCCATGGATGGCAGGGGCAAATTATACGCCTGCTTACGCAATAAATCAGCTGGAATTCTGGCAGTCGGCTACGTTTGATCCTGCTGTTATTGACAAAGAATTTAGTTGGGCAGAAGGAATCGGATTGAAAACCCTAAGGGTTTATTTACATGACCTGGCCTGGAAACAGGATGCAGCAGGATTCAAGAAGAATATTAATACTTTTTTAGCCTTAGCGGAGAAACATAAGATTAAGCCACTATTGGTTTTCTTTGATGATTGTTGGAACGCTAGTGGTACTGTAGGCGTTCAGCCAGCTCCAAAACCAGGTGTTCACAATTCAGGTTGGTTAAGAAGCCCGCTTCAGGCAGTTCATGATGACCCCAATCAGTGGGGATATTTGAAAGCTTATGTTCAAGATATACTTAAGACTTTTGGTAACGACAAAAGAATTCTTCTCTGGGATCTATATAATGAGCCAGGCAACTCTGGCTACGGAAGTAAGTCTATGCCTCTACTCAAGGCGGTGTTCAGTTGGGCCAGGGAGATTAACCCATCACAACCATTATCTGCAGGTGTGTGGGATGACAATTTAAGAGAATTGAATGTTTTTCAAATAGCTAACAGCGATGTTATAACCTATCATAGTTATGATAAAGCTCCAGTACATCAGAAGCGAATTAATGAATTGAAAGGCTCAAAAAGACCGCTAATTTGCACTGAATATATGGCAAGAAGAAACGGTAGCACTTTTGAAACTATACTACCGATGTTGAAGGATCAAAAGATCATTGCGATAAACTGGGGATTGGTTGATGGTAAGACGAACACCAAATATGCTTGGGATGAGCCGATAAAAGATGGTTCTGAGCCAAAGCTTTGGTTTCATGAGATATTTAGAGCTGATGGGAGCCCCTATAAGAAAGAGGAAACTGACCTGATCAAATCTCTAACACTGAAAAAGTAACTATCAGTTTTATCCCATTAGCCAAAATACCAAAGGAGTAATAGTGCGATTGCAGAAATTACGATGGCAATGATATAGCCCAATCGATCTCCCTTTCTATTACTTTTGAACTCGTATCTTCTTTTAAAATCTGCAGGTGTACGCATCTTTTCGTTTTATTTAATGATGAATTATGAGGTAGTTTTTCATAGAATTATTCATGGTGATAGGGCTCGCCTTTTAGAATGCTGAAAGCACGATAGAGTTGCTCAGCAAGAAAGAGGCGGACCATCTGGTGAGAGAATGTCATATCTGATAGCGATATTTTACCGTTGGCCCGATCATAAACTGTTTGGTCAAAACCATAGGGGCCACCAATTACAAATATCAACTGCTGAACACTTCCAATCATGTATTTGTTTAAATACTCTGAAAACTGGATAGAGGTGTATTTTTTACCCCTTTCATCCATAAGAATTATCATGTCAGGGTTGTTTATTTGCTTCAGTATTAGTTCTGCTTCTTTAGCTTTTTGTTGTGCTTCTGTTAGGTTTTTAGTGTTTTTGATGTCAGGTATGATCAGCATATTAAAGTTAATGTAGTGCTTAAGCCTTCCCAGATATTTATCTATCCCCTCTATCAGATATTTATCTTCAGTTTTACCAACAACAAGTAAAGTTATCTTCATCAATTACAATTTTTACGGGGTCATCACGCTATCTTTATCAAATCAACGCTGCGGTAGCAAAGCTGTTGTCTTAATTATTTCAGGTCAAATATAATGGTTAAAACAAGAGAAAGTATTTTAGCTTCTTATCAGAAGGATATTGCAGTTCAGGAAATAAAGATTGAAAAGCTGAAGGGTAACCTGAATAAAGTGTCATTATCTAGATTAGGGTTCTTTATTGTAGAGATACTTATTGTCGCACTGATCATTAGCGAAGGTTTCCATTGGTTACTTGGTGTGTTATTAATTGTTCCAATCATATTCTTTTTATACCTGGTGAAAAAGCAGGTAAATCTTCAGGGACAACTTAGCTATGCCAAGAAACTTCATTTTATTTTCGAAAACGAAGTGAATGTTATTCTAAGTGGTAAGCAAGGTTACGATACTGGGAACAGCTTTACGTCAGAACTCCATCCATATGCTTCCGATCTTGATATCTATGGACCAGGGTCACTTTATGCTTTAGTTAATCGGTCCAATACAATAACAGGGATGAAGCTTCTCGCGGATCGCTTGGGACGATCCTCTCCTGCAACAGAGATAGCTGAAAGACAAGAGGCCATCAAAGAATTTATAGAGAATATTGATAAGACATTTCATTTCAGGGCTGGGTTGCAAAACCAGGAACCTGAACAATTGGATATGTTGAAATACAAAGTTAGTCAGGAAATGCCTGGACAACTGACCTTTATTCAAGGTAGATTTATTCGGATGTACACGAAGGTTGCACCTTTCATTGCTGCCGCATTGTTAGCCGCTGCCATAGCTTATGGGGGGATTTTATGGCAGATATTTGGTTTGGATTTCCTTTTTAATTTATCGCTGGTATTTGTTTATCGCAAAGGTGTTTTTGGTATTTACAAGGGATTTGGAAAGAGTGCAGAGCTGTTTAATTCCCTAGCAGATACTGTTGCATGGACTAGAAGTGTGACTTGGAAAAGTGCCTACATCAATAGGCTGTTCGGGACTGAGGGCACTAATTTATCTTTGAGCGAAGAAATTAAAAAGCTATCTAAAATTATTGATGCACTTGATGCTGGTTTAAACTTTTTGCTCGCACCATTTTTACGCGGCTTTTTGTTATGGGACTTCCGTTGTGCTATCCGCCTGGATAAATGGCACAAAAAATCTGCCCTGAGCTTAGTCTCTGCGCTGGAAACAATTAGCCACTTTGAAGAATTAATTTCTTTTGCCACACTTGCACATAACGAGCCGAGTTGGATTTTTCCATTGATTACGCAGGAATTCAATTTCGAAACCGAAGCGATAGGTCACCCGCTGATTCCTGAATGCCAACGTGTATTGAATGATTTTCAACTTAATAGTACACCTACTACGGATATTGTAACAGGTTCAAATATGGCAGGCAAAAGTACTTTCTTGCGAACACTTGGAATCAATATGATTCTTGCCTTTGCAGGTGCTCCCGTTTGTGCAAGAAGATTGTCGCTTTCTATTTTTAGTCTTGTTTCCTACATGAGGATCAAAGATTCTTTGAATGATCAAACTTCTACATTTAAGGCAGAATTGAACCGGCTAAAAATGATATTAGACCTAACTGCTAATGATCCATATTCATTTGTATTGATTGATGAAATGCTTAGAGGAACGAACAGTAAAGACAAGTATCTTGGCTCAAAGGTATTTATAGAAAAGCTAATTAGTCAGCGTACACCTGCTTTGTTTGCTACTCATGATCTTCAACTCTCCGAAATGGAGAGTGATCATCCTAATGAAGTAAGGAATTACCACTTTGACATCCAGCTTTCTAAGGGGGAAATGAACTTCGACTATAAGTTAAAACATGGGCCATGTAAGACGTTCAATGCTGCCTTGTTATTGAAAGAGATAGGGCTGGCACTTAACTAATTCCCGCTAGCAAAATTAATGAGTTAAGGTTAACAGTATGTTAATATGATAACCTCATATTGTGGCTTAAAGGTTTTTGAATGATTAAAGCTTCAGATTTTGGTGATGATTTTTTATGGGGTATAGCGGTTGCCGCTGCTCAAATTGAAGGTGCTCCTGATAAATATGGCAAAGGCCCCTCTATCTGGGACACTTTTTCTAAGAAGCCGGGGAAAGCTTGCGACTTCTACCATCGTTTTCGTGATGATCTTGCTTTTGTCAAACTATTGAACTTTAAAGTTTTCCGTTTTTCTATTTCCTGGCCAAGGCTGTTGCCGTTTGGTTCCGGCCTAATCAATCAGGAAGGGATTAAGTTTTATCACGAAGTAATTGATGAGTGCTTAAGATTAGGTATTACGCCATACATTACGCTTTATCATTGGGATTTACCAGAAGCCCTCGAGCAAGAAGGTGGCTGGGCATCTTTTAGTGTAAATGGCGCTTTCAATAGTTTTGTGGAATTATGTGGACAAGAATATGGTGACAAAGTAAAGAATTGGATCGTGATAAATGAGCCTTTTGGCTTTACATCCCTAGGATATATGCTTGGCATTCATGCACCTGGTCAGACGGGTTTAACCAACTTCTTTTCTGCTGTCCACCATGCGGCAATTGCACAAGCAGATGGTGGTAGAATTTTACGATCGGAAGTGCGCAATGCCAACATAGGCACAACGTTTTCATGCTCTGAGATAATTCCTTTTACGGAGAGTGATGCTGATCACCTCGCCGCAAAACGTATGGACAGCCTTGTAAACAGGCTCTTTATTGAACCAGTATTAGGGATGGGATACCCAACAGCCGATTGGGAGCTTCTAGAGAAGTTTGCTATCAAGCATTCAACCTGGCGGCATACAGAACGTTTAACTTTCGATTTCGACTATATCGGACTGCAGAATTATTTTCCTTTAACAATTAGATATAGTCCTTTTGTCCCCATACTTCAAGCTTGGGAAGTAAAAGCTAAATCACGTAAGAAGTCATTCACGGCAATGGGCTGGGAGGTTAACGCAGATAGTTTCTACAATATCATCAAGCAATTTGCCGCCTATCCAAAGATCAAGCAATTGATGATTACAGAGAATGGTGCGGCCTATAAAGATGTCGTTGCTCCTAAGGGCAGAATTCACGATCAGGAGCGTATTGCGTACTTTGAGGCCTATCTAACTGCCTTACTCAAAGTCAAGAACGAAGGCATAAAAATTACCGGATACATGGCCTGGACATTAATGGATAACTTCGAGTGGGCTGAAGGTTTCGATAAGCGGTTTGGATTAATTTATACCGACTTTAAAACTCAGGAACGGACTATTAAGGATTCCGGATATTGGTTCAGGGACTTTCTTTCGCAATAGCGTATTTTCTAACATTTTTATTATATTTCAGGATATCAGTAAAATACTTATGGATAAAATTGTTGTTTTTGAGACTTACTATAACCCTATAGAGGCGAATATTGTCAAGGAGCGGCTGGTGGATAGTGGAATTCAGTGTTTCCTTTCAGATGAAAATACAATTACCATTAATCCATTGTACAACCAGGCAATTGGTGGAGTGAAACTACATTTGTTTGAATATGATGTAATGGCGGCAAGGAAGGTATTAGATGACCAGCACGTCCAAGTGATTCTCGCAGATGAGGTGGCTGGGTTTGATAACCATTCCGAGAGGATTTCAGAAGAAATGAAGTCAGACGAAACTTGTCCGAAATGCGGCTCTGATCACGTAGGATATGTTCAGGCTACTAAAAATCGTTTCAGTATACTCACTATGCTTTTTTCTCTATTACTAATGATTTATCCATTTAATGCCAAGAAGACACACCATTGCTTTAATTGTGGTAACGAATTTTAACCCATA
The DNA here is from genome assembly GCF_046546555.1 of Pedobacter sp. JCM 36344. Taxonomy (NCBI): domain Bacteria; kingdom Pseudomonadati; phylum Bacteroidota; class Sphingobacteriia; order Sphingobacteriales; family Sphingobacteriaceae; genus Pedobacter; species Pedobacter sp. JCM 36344. The sequence continues at coordinate 189,677 of NZ_JBKHKK010000001.1, read as the reverse complement.
AAAAAACTCCCGTTATTGGCGGGAGTTTTTATTTATAAATTAATATTGCTTATGCTTCAGCAGCTGCCGCTTTGGCTGCCGCTTCTTTTCTAATAATATTCAGTGCACCACCTGCTTTAAACCATTCAATTTGTTGAGCGTTATAGCTGTGATTTACAGAGATTTCTTCTTTAGAGCCATCTTCGTGGTTTAATACCAAGGTCAAAGGAATATTTGGTGTGAAGGTTGTCAAACCATTGATGTCAATTACATCATCCTCAAGAATTTTATCGTAATCTTCTTTATTAACGAAGGTAAGACCAAGCATACCTTGTTTTTTAAGATTTGTCTCATGTATACGGGCAAATGATTTAACCAATACCGCGCGAACGCCAAGATGACGTGGCTCCATTGCTGCGTGCTCACGACTTGATCCTTCACCATAATTTTCATCCCCGACAACGATTGAATCTAAATTTTTCGCTTTGTAAGCTCTTTGTGTTGCTGGAACGGGTCCATATTCACCTGTGAATGCATTCTTTACAGAGTCTGTTGAGTCGTTAAAGTAATTCACTGCACCAATCAACATATTGTTGGATATATTGTCAAGGTGACCACGGAATTTTAACCACGGACCAGCCATTGAAATATGGTCAGTAGTACATTTACCTTTTGCCTTAATAAGCAATTTCAAACCTTTAAGATCAGTACATTCCCATGCTTTGAATGGCTCAAGCAACTGTAACCGATGAGATGTTGGTGAAACCAATACCTGTACTCCGCTTCCATCTTCAGCTGGCTTTTGATAACCTGCGTCATCAACAGCAAAACCTCTTGGTGGAAGTTCATATCCAGATGGCTCGTCAAGTTTTACCTGTTCGCCTTTATCATTAGTAAGGGTATCTGTTAGTGGATTGAAACTTAAATCACCTGCAATCGCTAAGGCAGTTACCAGTTCTGGAGACCCTACGAAAGCAAAAGTATTTGGGTTTCCATCAGCACGTTTCGCAAAGTTTCTATTGAAAGAGTGAACGATGGTATTCTTCTCTTGCTTTTCAGCACCAACTCTATCCCACATACCAATACAAGGTCCGCATGCATTAGTGAATACCTTTGCACCGATGCCAGTGAATATCTCTAGGAAGCCATCTCTGGCAATAGTATGTCTGATCTGTTCTGAACCTGGGTTGATACAATACTCAGCTTTAGCAGTCAAACCTTTTGAGGATACTTGCTTAGCTATGCTTACCGCTCTTGAAATATCTTCGTATGATGAGTTTGTACATGAGCCGATTAAGCCTACTTCAATCTTCATCGGCCATCCATTAGCTTCCGCTACCTCTTTCATTTTAGAAATTGGTGTAGCAAGATCCGGCGTAAAAGGCCCATTTAAATAGGGCTCAAGTTCATCAAGGTTGATCTCTATAATCTGATCAAAGTAATGCTCTGGCGCTTCATAAACTTCCGGATCACCTGTTAAGTGCGCTTTGATTTCATTTGCTGCATCAGCAACTTCAGCTCTATCAGTGGCACGTAAATAACGTTCCATACTCTCGTCATAACCGAAAGTTGATGTGGTTGCACCTATTTCAGCACCCATATTACAAATTGTACCTTTACCAGTACAGCTCATGCTAGTGGCACCTTCACCAAAATATTCTACAATAGCACCGGTTCCACCTTTAACAGTTAAAATTCCTGCAACTTTAAGGATTACATCTTTAGCAGATGTCCAGCCATTCAGTTTTCCAGTAAGTTTTATGCCTATTAACTTAGGGAACTTGAGCTCCCAGGGTAAGCCTGCCATGACATCACAAGCATCAGCACCGCCAACGCCGATAGCTACCATGCCCAAACCACCTGCATTTACAGTGTGTGAGTCAGTGCCAATCATCATGCCGCCTGGAAACGCATAATTTTCAAGCACAACCTGGTGGATAATTCCTGCACCCGGTTTCCAGAAACCAATGCCGTATTTGTTTGAAACAGAAGCAAGGAAATCAAAAACTTCTTTACTTTCTGTATTTGCAGCTGGAAGATCTATTTCAGCGCCACTTTTGGCAGTAATTAAATGGTCGCAATGTACCGTCGATGGAACAGCAACTTGTGGTCTGCCTGCTTGCATGAATTGTAAAAGGGCCATTTGAGCAGTTGCATCTTGCATGGCCACACGGTCAGGAGCAAAATCAACATAGTCAGTACCCCTAACAAAAGAAGTGTTGGTATTTCCGTCCCAGAGATGGGAATAAAGAATCTTTTCTGAAAGTGTTAAAGGTCTGCCTACTAATTTACGTGCCGCCTCAACGCGGGGGCCAAAGTTTGCATACACCTTTTTGATCATTTCAATATCAAAAGCCATTGATAGTATGGGTTAAAAGGGTAAGTATTATATTATTTCTAGCGAATTTACAAAAAAAATAGGGGAGGGCCATCATCTGCATATCATTATATTATTTATACCTATTCTAAATAAATGCAGCGCGTCTTTTATAAAGAGTAAATGTGGAACGTCTACCCGAGCTGATCAAAGGTATAGCCCAGTTTGGAAAAATGTGCTAATACTCTTGGGAGTGCGTAGTATATCCTTTTTGAGGCTTTAATGCTGTCATGGAAAACGATTATAGAGCCATTTTTAGTGTGATTGATCACATTTTGCAGGCATTTTTCAGGACTCAAATTAACATCAAAGTCACCACTTAAGGTATCCCACATTACAATTTCCGTGTCAGGGTATTGCAACTTGATCTCACAGATTTGTGATTTTTTAATTCTGCCATATGGCGGACGAAATAAGTTTGTGCCGGTTTGCTGCTGGCACTTTTGAAAGTTTTGAATGTAAATATCATCGGACGTATCCCAGCCTTTTAAGTGATTAAAAGTATGGTTTCCAATGCTGTGTTCTGCATTTTTTATTCTTTCAAAGATTTGAGGATATTTTAAAATATTATCTCCAATGCAAAAAAAGGTTGCTTTAGCGCTATAGCTTCTTAAAGTTTTTAGTACAAAGTCTGTAACATCAGGTATAGGTCCATCGTCAAAGGTTAAATAAATGACTTTGTCGTCCCGTGTCTTGTTCCAGGTCAGCTGAGGATAATACCATTTTAATAGTAACGGAGATTTGACCAGGTACATGCTCAAAGATAGTAAACTGTAGTTGTACCTGAAAATTTACAAATTCAAAAAGTTGTTTATCTTATTATTGTGAAATTAAAATTATGAAGAAGCTTACCATAGCCTTATTATTTATTGTTCTTTCCGCAGGATTCGCTACTCAATCCAGTGCACAGGAAGTCATTACTATTCAACAAGCAGTGGAGCGCACATTGCAAAACAATTTGCAGATTAAGCAATCTAAGCTTAATGAATCTTTAAGTGAAGAAAATTTAAGGCAAGCTAAATATGATGTTTTACCTACACTTAACGGAAATGGAAACTATAGTTTAAATTTCGGTCGAAGTATAGATCCATCAACAAATCAATTCATAAGCCAGCGATTTTCTGGATTTAACGGAAACTTATCAGTAGGGATGGATCTCTTTGCTGGTTTTCAGAAGATGAACCAGATTAAGCAAAATAAAATTTTACTCAGTGCTGATCAGACTGCAACAGAAAAAATTAAGAATGACTTAGTCTTGCAAGTGGTAACTTCTTACATGCAGATCCTTTTTAACAGGGATTTATTAGCAGCATCAAAGCAACAACAGAATGTCGCTAAACTTACTTTGAATCAACAGCAACAATTGCTGGATGCAGGTAACAAGACGCTTGCAGACGTTTCTGAGGCAAAATCTCAGGCTGCCACAGCTGAATTGAATGTTACCAATGCTGAGAATGCACTTACCATCTCTGTTTTAACCCTGTCACAGCTAATGGAAATGCCAGCTAATACACCATATGATGTCCAGGCTCCGCTAGTTAACAGTTTTAGCGACAGCGGAACGGATACCAATATTCAGGAAGTCTATGAAAATGCCTTAAAAACTTTTCCAGATATCAAGCTTGCGTCATTGAGATCTGAGGTTTCATTAAAAGCTATGGATATTGCCAAGGGAAGTTATTTTCCGAGACTTACCTTAGGTGGAGGGGTAGGAACTAACTACTCCAGTGGGAGACAGGTTGTAATTTCCAGAACCCCAACTCTAAACCAATTTGGACAAACTGCCAGTGGTGAAGCTGTGTTTGTTCCGGGAAGCGACATTGTAACGGCTAAACAATCTTTTGGATCGCAATTTACAGACAACTTTAATCAATCAGTAGGGCTAAGACTTTCGATTCCGATCTTTAATGGGTTCTTAGTGCGCTCAAATGTACGCCGTGCTAAAATTAACTATCAGGGTAATATTCTTCAGGAGCAGACTGCCAAGAATAACCTTAACAAGGTCATCTCACAGTCTGTTGCTGATCTTCAGGCTGCCAGATCACGCTATTTATCGACGGAAAATGCTTTCATTGCGCAAAAGGATGCTTTTTTCGTAATCGAGCAGCGCTACAACGTTGGCTTGGTTAATTCGCTTGATTATAACACTTCGAGAACAAACAGAAACAAAGCTGAAACAGATTTTATACAAGCTAAATATGATCTTTTGTTCCGTGCAAAGGTGATTGACTATTATCTGGGAAGACAAATAACTTTTTAGTCCAAATTATTAATACTGAGCATAACATATAATAATATAAGTAAAAGATGAAATTAAAACCAATTTTAATAGCACTAGGCGTAATCATAGCTTTACTGGTAGTCGCAAAACTTACTGGTCTTATAGGCGGGAAGAAAGCAGAGAAAGTTACCATTGAAAAAGCTGCCGACAGAAAGGTAATTGAGACCGTTACTGCTAGTGGTAAAATACAACCAGAAACAGAGGTGAAGTTAAGCTCTGAAGTTTCAGGTGAGGTAACAGAGCTTTTAGTAAAAGAAGGTGATGTGGTTAAAAAAGGCCAATTACTTTGTAAAGTAAGACCAGACGTTTTGAAATCAGGGTTTGACCGTGCTAATGCATCCTATAGTTCGCAAAAAGCAGGTGTAGCATCTTCTCAGCAAATGCTTACCCAGAGTCAGGGTAATATGGTGAATGCCGAGGCGACCTACAAACGTAATGTAGAGTTGTTTAATAAGAAAGTGATCTCCGCTTCAGAGTTCGATGCTGCGAAAGCAGCCTATTTAACTGCCAAAACGAATCTCGGAAGAGCAAAAGCAGACTTAACTGCGGCAAAATTTATGCTTGAGCAGTCTGGCGCAACAGTTCAGGAAGCAGGTGCCAATCTTGCGAAAGCAACAATATTCGCCCCGGTAGATGGCGTGATCTCTAAGCTCTCTGTTGAGCTTGGCGATAGAATTCTTGGTACAGCTCAAATGGCTGGAACTGAGATCATGCGTATCTCAAACCTTTCCTCTATGGAGGTTAATGTTGATGTTAATGAAAATGACATCAATCGCGTGAACGTTGGGGACAGTGCTATAATTGAAGTTGATGCCTTTGCGGATAAGAAATTTAAGGGCGTGGTAACAGAGATCGCCAGTTCATCTAAAGACGTTGGTACTACAACCAGCGTGGATCAGGTCACAAACTTCAACGTTAAAGTGCGGATCATAGCTGATTCATATAGTAATGTTAAAGGTGGTGCCAAGGATTTGCCTTCTCCATTTAGACCGGGTCTTTCTGCAACCGTTGATATCGAGAGTCAATCCTTAAAAGGACTTGCAATTCCTATTCAGTGTGTATTTACTGAGGATGCAAGTAAAGTGAAGAAAGAAGGCGAATCAGCTCCTACAGATGCAAACTCGGATAAACAAAAAAGCAAGCTAACAGACAAAACGATCAAACAATATGTTTACCTGTATGCAGCAAATGGAACCGTCAAAAGAGCTGAAGTGACTACCGGTATTCAGAATGACCAGTATATTATTGTAAAATCAGGCCTAAAAGCTGGTCAGGAAGTAGTAACAGGGCCATACTCTGCTATTCAAAATAAACTCAAAGATGGTATGGCTGTAGAAAAAACAACTAAGGATCAGCTCTTTGCCTCTCCAAAATAAAATCAGTATTTACAGTCGTGATAAATAAGTAAATTGCCCCTGTCTAAAACATAAGGCCGGGGCTTTTTATTTATAAATTATGATACCTAAAGTTGCAATGATTGGTGGCGGTAGTTGGGCTACAGCTATCATAAAAATGCTTTCCGATAATACGCTGCCTAAAGAAATTTTCTGGTGGATGAGAAATACTGAAGCCATAAGCCATCTTCAAAATTATAGACACAATCCAAATTATCTGAGCTCTGTAGAAATCCGTATCCCTGCTCAAAACATATCAAATGACCTCTCAAAAGTCATTAAAGATGCTGATTATATTGTTCTGAATGTTCCAGCAGCCTTTTTAAAAGAAACCCTTGTTGGCATCACCGCAGCTCAGTTAAAGGGTAAGAAATTCATATCTGCTATTAAGGGTGTAGTTCCGGATGAGAACCTCATTATTGGAGAATTTCTTCACCAAAAATACAACATCCCCCTTTCAGATATTGTGGTTATAAGTGGACCATGTCATGCAGAGGAGGTTGCACTTGAAAAGCTTTCCTACCTTACGCTTGCTTCTGTAGATTTGAAACTTGCGGGTGCCTTGGCAGGAATGCTCAAAACGCGCTATATAAAAGCCAATATTTCTGATGATATCTTCGGAACGGAGTACGCAGCAGTTCTAAAAAATATCTATGCGGTGGCCAGTGGTATTTGTCATGGCGTCGGTTATGGAGATAATTTTCAGGCTGTGCTTATTTCCAATGCAATTCGGGAAATAAAAAGGTTTGTAGATGCGGTGCATCCAATAAACCGGGATATTAAAGAGTCGGCTTATCTAGGTGATTTACTCGTAACAGCCTATTCGCAATTTAGCAGAAACCGCACATTTGGAAATATGATAGGTAAGGGCTATACTGTCAAATCTGCCCAGTTGGAGATGAACATGATTGCTGAGGGGTACTTTGCTGTTAAATGTATCTATCACGTAAACAGAAAATACAAAGTAGACATGCCCATCTGCCGCGCTGTTTATGCTATACTCTATGAAAGGCATTCTCCAAGCACTGAAATGGCGCTACTCACTGAACAGCTGAATTAGAAAACAAAATTGTTTGTCGTTTGTTCCTAGTCTAAATCACTATACTATGAAAACGAAATATATTATTGGGCTACTAGTTATAGCACTAACAACGGTAACATCCTTTGACAGTATTGCTCAGGAGAAGAAAAAAACCGTAGGTCAAACCATTGATAAAACAGCAACTAAAGTGGGGAATAAAACAGCTGAAGTGGCAGTTAAGGGGACTTCAAAAGTGGCTGATAAAACCTGGAAAGGAATGATGGCGCCAGATGGTAGTAACGTTTACATTAACGGGAGTAACAAAAAATACTATGTTAATAAGAAAGGAGCAAAAATATACTTGAAAGCATCCCAAATAAAATCAAGGCCAAATAGCTAATTATAAATAAAAAGCCGGAATTTAAGTTCCGGCTTTTTTGTTATTATATAGGTTTAAGACCTGCGCTTTCTATCGCTACTTCCGCCTTCACGTCTCGGACCACTAGCGCTTCCGCCACGATCGTCACGACTTCTTCCGGAGAAATCTTTAAAACCACCGCCAGTACTGCTTCCGCCTTCACGTCTTCCGCCGCCACTGCTTCTGCGATCTCCGCTTCCGCCTTCACGTCTTCCGCCGCCATAGCCTCCGCTACCGCCACTTCTTCTTTCGCCACCGCCGAAGCCACGACCACCGCCGCCACCTCTGCGTTCACCACCGCCACCTTCACCTTCAGCAGTTTTCTCTATTCTAACGCCACGGTTGTTAAATTCAACAGCTTTGAAGTTTGCAAATAAAGAATCTACAGTTGCATTTTCAACCTCAAAGAATGAGTAAACACCTTTTAAGTCAATTTTACCTATACTTTTTCCGCTGATTTTTCCGTTGTTACAAACAAAAGATAATAGATCACCCCTTGTAAAATCGTCAACAGAACCAAGGTTAATAAATAATCGGGTATATCCTTCGCTACTTCTTGAACCTCTTTCGCCACGCTCACCACGTTCTCCGCGTTCTCCACGGTCGTCAGCAGATGAGTTTAAATCGGGAGCATTTTTGTAGTAATCTAAGAAACGATTAAACTCAAGCGAAGCAAAACGTTTGATCACATCATCTTTAGATAATTCCTTGAATTCTTCCATTATGCGTGGCATGTACTGCTCAATTTGATCGTCATTAACCTCCACATTATGAACCTTGTGAACCAAGCCAAACAATTGCTTTTCACAAACATCAAATCCTGTCGGAAGTTCTGCTTTAGTAAACTGCTTGCCAATAATTCTTTCAATCTGACGAATCTTGCCAATCTCTTTAGAGTTAACAATACAGATAGAAATACCGGTTTTACCAGCGCGGCCAGTACGGCCACTACGGTGGGTATAACTTTCAATTTCGTCAGGTAAAGAGTAATTAATTACGTGAGTAACGTTATTTACATCAATACCACGTGCAGCAACGTCAGTAGCAATAAGCAGTTGCATGTTACGGTCGCGGAAACGTTGCATAACCTTATCACGTTGTTGTTGAGAAAGATCTCCGTGTAAAGCATCAGCATTGTAACCATCTTTAATCAAGTGCTCTGCAACATCCTGGGTATCCAGTTTTGTTTTGCAAAATACTACAGCAAAGATTTCAGGGTTAAAGTCCACGATACGTTTCAAAGCAGCGTATTTATCTCTCGCACGTACTATGTAGTACTCATGTTCAATGTTTACGTTACCTGCATTTTTTGTACCCATGGTTAACTCTACTGGAGAGTCCATGTAATTTTTAGCTATTCTTCTAACCTCAGGAGGCATAGTTGCAGAGAATAACCATGTTTTTTTGTCGTCAGGAGTCGTGGACAAAATGTCGTTGATATCTTCCTGGAAGCCCATGTTCAACATTTCGTCAGCTTCGTCTAAAACTACAAATTTCACATTACTGAAATCTATAGCCTTACGGCCGATGATGTCTAACATACGGCCTGGTGTAGCCACTACAATTTGTACACCGATTCTAATTTCACGCAACTGCTGCATAATGTTTGCGCCACCGTAAACGGCAACTACATTAGCTCCAGAGATGTTTTTTGAGAAATTCTTGATGTCACTGGTAATCTGTAAGCAAAGCTCTCTGGTAGGGCATAAAATCAATGCCTGCGGCTTATTGCTTTTAAAGTCTATCAATTCCAACAGCGGCAAACCAAATGCGGCTGTTTTTCCTGTTCCTGTTTGGGCCAAACCAACAAAATCGTTATTGCCCTCTAACAGTACAGGAATACTTTGTTCCTGAATAGGTGTTGGATTTTCGAAACCTAAATCCTTTACAGCATTAACAACGTCATCACTTATCCCCAATTTACTAAATGGGTTTGTCATGTATCATAATTTATTGAGCCGCAAAGGTACAGTTAATAATTGGTATTTGCTAGATGCGTAACTAAATAAAAATGAGGAGATTAATTATCTTAGTCGTTCGGCAGATCTCAGCAATTGCTCGTCTTTCGTTATACCTCGTATTGCAAGTGCACAAAACACACCCGCTAAAATAGGTAGAGCAACACCCGCATCGTAGGTTGCACTACCCAATCCGCCGCTAATCTTCTGCGCGTAATTAAACGTCCAGAACGAAAGGAAAGCTATGAGTGCGATAATGGCTATACAAACGGTTTTTTGTACGGTTCTTCTTTTAAAATTGAAAATATTTGCTATACACAACACGCCAACAGCAATTACGCTGATGTAAAGTGGGGTAAATGTTTCTAATTTAATAGTGGTACCGTTCTCGTGTTGGAAAAGGCCGGTCGCCTGAATCCAAAATTCTTTGCTGCCCTGAACCCTGCTCACAACCGGAATCACTAATAATAAAAAAATCGTTATTGAAGCAAGTAGTAGCCAGATAGATTGAATTCTCTGTATCATATCAATTCCATAATTTTAACAAAGATATTAAAACACCTAAACTAAGCAATCAAAAAATAGATTTAGAACCCGTAGCTTTGCAGTGTTGAACACAAAACGGTATTTCATAGAGCTTGCGTATAACGGTACAAGTTACCATGGCTGGCAATTGCAGCCAAACGCAATCACCGTACAAGAATGTCTCGACAAAGCTTTAAGTACTTACTTTAGACAATCAATACATACCTTGGGTTGTGGCAGAACTGATTCAGGTGTGCATGCGCGACAGTTTTACGCGCATTTCGATATCGAATTTTTGGAACATATAATTTCCTTCACTAATAGCGACTTAGAACGAACAGTGTCGGGTATTAATTCGTTGCTGCCTTACGATATTTCAGTTAAAAGGATATTTTCTGTACGGGATGAGGCTCATGCAAGGTTTGAAGCTATCGAGCGAGCATACAAGTACTACATTCATTTTCACAAAGATCCTTTTAAGATTGATCGCTCCTGGTTGCTTAAGGGGACGCTGGATGTTGAGCAAATGAATGATGCTGCGGCGCTATTACTCAATTACACCGACTTCTCTTGTTTCAGCAAATCGCATACCCAAACTTTTACTAATAATTGTAAGATCACCCGGGCTTTCTTTCAGTTTGAGGATGATAGTTTAGTGTTTTCAATTACAGCAGACCGGTTTCTGCGAAATATGGTGCGTGCGATCGTTGGTACACTCCTAAGAATTGGTAAAAATGAGATCAGCCTGCTAGACTTTAAAGATATTATAGAAAGCAAAAGCAGGAGCAAGGCTGGACAATCGGTGCCGGCATGTGGACTTTACCTCGTTAGTATCAAATACCCATATTTTAATTAAGCTATGTCAAAGATCACTGGAGATGTAATAAATGTTGGCCTGCTGAAAAGAGTTTTTCAGTATATAAGGCCCTACAAAAACACCTTCGTCTGGGCAGTAATACTGACAATTCTACTTGCTGTTGTTGCTCCTTTGAGACCTATAATTATTGGTTACACATTGGATCAATATATATTCACTGGCAATTATCCTGGCCTACTCAATATGACGCTGCTAATGCTTATTCTATTGTTACTACAAACAGGTCTTCAATACAGCCACACTTTGTTAACCAATACATTGGGCCAGTCTGCAGTCAAAGATTTACGCATTAATGTATTTAACCACATCACCAAGCTCCGTTTAAAATATTTTGACAACACACCGATAGGTCAGCTGATCACACGAACGGTTTCAGATATGGAAACCATTGCGGAGATTTTTTCTGAAGGCCTGATCATGATCATCGGAGATGTGCTAATGGTTATCGTTATTGTTGGGGTAATGATAGCCCGGGACTGGACGCTTGCTGTTGTTGTATTGTTACCGGTTCCGCTTTTAATAATGGCCACATCGGTTTTCCAAAAAGCAATTAAGTCAGCTTTTCAGGAAATTCGTACAGAGGTCTCAAACTTGAACACTTACTTGCAGGAACATATTACAGGAATCTCTATTATACAATATTTTGCGCGGGAAAACCAGGAATATAAAAAGTTCGTAAACATCAATGGTCGTTATCGCGATGCCAATATTCGGTCCAACTGGTATTATTCGATCTTCTTTCCTGTAGTCGAGGTAATTTCCGCCATATCAATGGGATTACTAATCTGGTATGGATCTAAGACAATTCTGGCACATCCCTCAAGCATCAAACCCGGAATTATCACAGAATTTATTATGTATTTAGGAATGCTCTTTCGCCCAATCCGAGAACTAGCGGATAAATTTAATACGCTTCAAATGGGAATGGTGGGTGCGGAACGCGTGTTCAAAGTTTTGGACACCAATGAGGTTACTGAAAACAATGGCACATTTGCTCCTGATAAGCTGAAGGGTTCAATATCTTTTGAAAAGGTGTGGTTCGCTTACAATAATGACAAGTTTGTATTGAAAGACCTTTCCTTTAATGTTGAGGCCGGAATGACCATCGCACTGGTTGGTGCCACTGGGGCCGGGAAGTCATCGATTATTAACATTCTTAATAGATTTTATGAGATTCAAAAGGGTGAGATCAAGGTCGATGGCGTAAAAATACAGGATTATGAGTTGGATTATTTAAGAAGCAACATCGCTACCGTATTGCAGGATGTGTTCCTCTTTTCAGATACAATCTTCAATAACATTACTTTAAATAATCCTGATATAAAGATGGAACAGGTAGTTGATGCTGCAAAAAAAGTTGGTGCGCATGAATTTATTGAGCGTTTACCCGGAGGGTATCAGTACAATGTAATGGAAAGAGGGGCAACACTTTCTGCCGGTCAGGCACAATTGATTTCCTTCATTCGGGCATTAGTATGTAATCCATCTATTCTAGTTCTGGATGAAGCTACTTCTTCAGTTGATACTGAGACAGAAATGCTCATTCAACATGCAATTGAGAACCTAATGCGGGATAGAACATCAATCGTTATTGCACACCGCCTCTCTACCATCCAAAAGGCAGATCAGATTCTGGTTCTGGATAAAGGAGAAATAAAGGAAATTGGAACCCATCAGGAGTTGCTTAAGTTAGACGGATATTATAAAAAGTTATATGATTTACAGTTTAACTCCGTCGGCATTAAGCCCCCTCCTAATTAGCTAAATACAAGATTACCAGACAACCCGTATTTTATACGTACCTTTGCACGCCTAAAGGAAGAGTTATATGAGTGATTACAGTGATTTGATTTTAAACGATAAAAATTCCGGTAAAATAGAAGATCTAAAAAATGCCCTTGATGGAGTTGAAGTCACTTATGCACTTTGGCTTAACAACAGGAAGAATACACAGACAGGAGAAACACCTGATAGACTAGCAAATTATTTCCGTTACTTCTATAATGAAAAAGGAATGCAGTTCTACGTAAAAGATGAGCTTCCAAGAGAAATTAAAAATGCATGCTGGTCGGCTTACCGTGCCATATTCAGCAACTCTTAAATTACAGGGGCTAAAATGATGATCATTTTGGCCCCCTTAATTTTTACCTTGTTTTGAAACCCTTTATTCCTTGTTGGTTGATTCCTAATAACAATATATCATTAATGGTTAAGGCACTTCTAACATCCCCCTTAATATTGAACCCAGATTGTAGTTGTGGGACATAACTAAATCCTCCTTTTCCATCTCCACTCAACAAGATGCCATAATTTGCATCGCTCACACCAAACTTCAGTTTTGACCTGCTAATATTCCCACATAGTAACAAATCTTTTCTACCATCTTTATCATAGTCAACAGCAGTTATGGTATAAATCGGTGCATACTGCACTTGTATTGGTAATTTGATAGCAGAAAACTTACCTCCCTTATTTAAAAAGCACATTGTTTTCAACATGTTTGCTCTTAGTATCGACACGCCTTTTAACTCTTCGGCAGTGAATATCTCTTTTATACCTGCATCGGCGTAACTCTTATAATCCGAAAACCTCGTACGCATAATACTCATCTGATCCAGCAATTCATCCCGGGTGACGTAAGGATAGCTCTTTCCCTGAATGTAAAAGCAAAGTATCGGATCAACAGATCCATTGTCGTCGAAATCTTTATAGTACAATTCCGCGGGCTCTTGATCATTTACTTTGCATTGTGTATTCAAACCCATATTACCAACTACCAGATCTGGTTTTCCATCCCCATCTAAATCCTCTAAAAGAATTCTATTCCACCAACCGGACAGTTCCTTTCCAAAGTATTCTTTGGTCCTGTTTACAAGTTTCCCAGATTCATTGATCATTACTGTAATTGGCATCCATTCTCCAGCAAGTATCAGATCAGGCTTTCCATCTCCATTTAAGTCAGAGAAGGCGGCATCAGACACCATTCCAATATGCTGCAGTTTCGGGGATAAGGTTTCAATTTCATCTTTGAACTTCCCTTTTCCATCATTAATCAATAAATAACTGGCTGGTGTTTCAGGATAGCGCCCTGGAATCACCCTACCACCAACGAAAAGGTCAGGATAACCATCTCCATTTATATCCGCTACCTTGACACAACCTTTACTACTTAGTATTTTTGGGACTGCGGCAGCAGCTTTACGGAAGTTTCCTTTCCCATCACCTAGATAGAGCCTGTCTTGCAGTAATGGGTCATCCGGTATATAGCTGCCGTAGCCACCGCTGGCAACATACAAATCCAGACTCCCATCTCCATTTGCATCTAAAAAGACCGCATCGGCATCTTCAGATTTCTGATCTGCCTTAAATGCCGCATTGTCCTTCCGATTAAAGGAGCCATTCTTATTCTGTAGAAAGATAGTCGCCGGTTTATCTTTTGTGCCCCCCACGTAAATGTCCTCCAAACCATCACCGTTAATGTCGCCTTTTACGATGCATGGTCCATTGAACGATAATGGATTCGTAAGCAATGGCTGCCGCTTAAAATCATTTATTTCGTTTAAGGAGAGTTTGTATTCAACTGGAGATTTGATTTCTTCGAAAATCACAGGTTTTATTGCCGGACTAACGTATTGGCCTTTGACATCGACTTCCTTTAAAGTCAAAGTCTGATTCGGTTTTACATTTGTTAGCTTTTGTTCGCTTCCTGTCGGCCAAACTACTTTTAAGGAATCGATTGACTTAATAACACCAAGGCCAAAATGCATTACAGGGCTTACGCTGGACTGGTATCCTCTCGAAGGATTTTGTTCCAAATATTGAATGCCACCTTTTGAATACAGCCAAACCTTTGCGCCTATACCTTGTGTATTGCCTTTTGCACCCGCCAATTTAATTTTCAAATATTCATTTTTACTAAGATCCGCACAATTGTTTTGATAAATAGAAGCAACTAAATTCACATTGTTTACGATGAGATCCAGATCGCCGTCATTATCCAGATCGGCATAGGCTGCCCCATTACTATTTGAGGTCATGTCAATTCCCCAAGCGGTGCCCTTATTGCTAAAGGTCAAGTTTCCATTATTCTTAAATACATAGTTCTTGACATTTGATGATGGAATTTTATGGACGATCTCTAATAGATTGGCTTTAACAATAGCGGGGTCTGTATCTCTGAGAAAATCTCCCTGAAATTTAAGGAAGTCCATATCGGTATAATCCCGCAAGTAGCCATTACTTACAAAAAGGTCCTTAAATCCGTCGTTATCATAATCAGCAAAAAGAGGTGCCCAGCTCCAGTCTGTATTTGAAATGCCCGCAAGTTGACCAATTTCACTGAACGTTCCATTTCCATTATTTAATTGAAGCATGTTACGCATGTCCTGCTGATGAAAACCAAGTTTTAAACGAAGGTTGTTGTACTCGTAGTTATCTGGCGCAAATAGCTGCTTTTGTCTATGATTATCCTCTGGAAGCATATCAAGCGTCAGAATATCAGGTAACCCGTCGTTGTTTATATCTGCAATGTCGTTGCCCATGGAGTACATAGAGGTGTGACCAATTTGTTTGGCTAACTGATCAACAAACTTGCCCTTTCCATTGTTGATGTATAGATAGTCAGGAGAAGAGTAGTCATTAGAGATGTATATATCCGGCCATCCGTCATTGTTGAGATCTGCGATACCAGCGCCAAGCCCATAAGTGAAAGATGTGTTGATGAGTCCGGCAGCATCAGACACATCTGTAAATTTGTTGCTATCATTACGGTAAAGCTTTACCCTGATCTTGGGAGCAGGATCTTTTAAAACGGTCATAGGAGACTGATCATCCAGGGTAGTAAAAACTTTTGGGTTGTGATTCAAAAGAAACAGGTCAAGGTCCTGATCGTGATCGTAGTCAAAAAACACAGCTTGTGTACTGTAAGAATCATCATTTAAACCGAAAGACGGGGCTTCATCTTTAAAGATTGGTGATCCTGAACTGTCATTTCCTTGATTGATATATAACTTGTTTTGTCGGTTAGGAGCAGGCAAACCACCAGAGAAACACTGATAGATGTCCAGTTTGCCGTCTCCATTTACATCAGCCATTGTTACTCCGGTTTTCCACGATAGTTCAATCTCGGTAATCCCGGCCTTTAAGGTGATGTCTTCAAATTGCATATTTCCCTTGTTCAGGTATAGCTTTGCAGCCGTCATATTGCCTGAAAAATAGATGTCATCAAGGCCATCGTTATTTAGATCGCCAACTGAAACACCCCCTCCATTGTAAAAGTATTGGTAGGACATCACATTGACACGCGGACTTTCTTCAATGACGTTGTTAAAGTCAATATGTGTTTTTTCTGAAGGTAAGAGTGTAAACTGTTTTAGTTGTGTTAAGTCGGAAGATGAGCGCTTGCAGGCTGAAAATGAAACTACGAGGCAGAGCCAAAATGATTTGATATATTTTGAATGCGGGTACATTTGGTTAGTTCGAATTAATATACTCTGAAGTTAAGAACTTTATTTTAAAGTAAACCAAAACGTTATGTTGATTTGTTGATAAATTTTAGATGTGAATCAACTTTAATTATCCTAAATTGTTATCAATATAATTCAGTTACCAACTGCGAAAAAAGTCCTGTGAGCGGGTGATCCGTGAAGGGCAGGCAAAACATATAGAGGGTGCATCATAAATCATGATCACCCTTTTTTATTGTGGGGCCGAAGGGTAAAATGCTTCTTCCTCTTTCATGGTCTTTATCTGTTATTGATATTTTATGATGCTATCAGTTTACTTGGCAATTGGGCGACTGGTTTCCCTTTCATATTTTCAGCAACAAGGAAGGCAATAAATTTTGAGAAAACACTGATGTCACCAGTAACGCTGGCAGTTTCCAAGGATTTCATGTACTCATCCCTTTTTTCAACTGGTATCACCGTCCATGGATATCCCCCTGAGGCGAGCATTGTATTCATTAAAAATCTGCCTATTCTGCCATTGCCATCCATGTAAGGATGGATAAAGACAAAGATATAATGACCCAGAACTGCCCTTACTTCGGGATGTTGTTCCTTCTGCAAGAGTTCAAATAATTCAGGCATGGCATCACGCATCGCTTCAATACTCAGTGGTACATGCTTTGATGAACTGATATAGACTTGGTGACTCCGGTAGCCAGCCAGTTCCGAAGCTTTTAGTATTCCAGCTTGTACACTCGGATCAAAAAGTTCCCGGTACCATTTCTGATGGTCTTTCTCTGCTTGCAATCCTGCATTCTCTCCCTGTAGGATTTTTTCCAATGTTTTTTTTACTTCCTGGAAGGCCTGGAAATAACCTCTTGCAGCCATAGCATCTTTCTGTTGGCGATCTTGTTGGGAGCTATCTTTGTCCCATTCACCGCTGCTCACTTTAGCAATGAGCTCAGGGGTAACTTTGTAACGTTCGATGGAAAGTGAATGGTAAGCATCTGTTAGATAAACTTCATCCACTATTTTAATATATGCTTTCTTGTCCGCGGGTACACCAGGAGCTTTTGGGAAATCTTTTATAATGACTTCACTCATTTGCTGCCACATCAGTCGTATGCGATTGACAAAGGGAGATCGCTCACGTGGGCTGGTCGCTATTTGTAATTTTTCCTGAAAAGGGTCATCTTCCCTGATGTCATATCCCGCTTGCCTCATCGTATCAATAATTTGGTCGGCAATCCTTTCCCTTCCAATGTTCCGGAACGCACCGGCCAATCTCCCACTAATGGTAGAATGACCATTGTCCAGTAAAATAGGTAATAGTTCTGAGGCATCACTAATACTGGCCAAGGCGACGCGGCAATCCAGTGGTTTTGCTCGGTACACCCCTTCGGTGCTATAGACTAATGCCGCCTGCAGGTTGTATACTTGGATGTTATTGATGGTAGCCATCAATTCCTTTGCAGGAAGTTCTGCTCTATAGTTGAACAGAGAGGTTTGATGCGGGAAGGAAATGGGGCTGTTATTTGCTTTTGGTGAGCGCAGATGCAGTTGTGTAGGCAATGTCCAATTGCCCGCATGTAGCATGAGCGACTGGTCTGCAGAAAGGCACCAGTTTTCTTTATATTTTTGCCGAATAAATTTGGTACAGAAATCCCAATAGCAACTGTACCAAGATGTTGTATCTCCAGGAGCTTCAGAAGGATTGGATGAGATATACCAGCCTTTAGAAACTTCTTTTATAAAGCCATTATTCAACAGGATCTCCCGTTGGGAACGGCTTGGAATTTCATCTGTATGGATTCCTGCAGACCCTTCTTCCTGAAGTTTTTTTAGTGTTAATAATGCTTCTGCAAATTTTTCCTTTGGTGTTGCCATTGCCTTTTAATTTTGCTCTGCTATTTCTATTGTTTGTTGTTGTGCTACTTCTATTGTTTGTTGTTGTGCTACTTCTATTGTTTGTTGTAGTGTTAATTCTATTGTTTGTTGCAAATGTATGGTTATTATCTGTTTATCTCTCTTTTACTAGCCCCTAATTGGATAACCCAACCATTCTTGTTGCTGTTGCACCAAAAGGTATAACTTTATTAGCTTGCGAAATTGACCAAAAACAAGTATTCTGATAACCTCTTTGGAATATAGTAAGATTGAAAGATGAATTGGGTGTGGGAGGGGAGTCAAATCATTTTTTAACGCGTGAAAACGCAATACAAATACAATAGCTTTGATAAAGGACAGAATGACAACAATAGCAATAAGTTTCCTTTTGCGGCAGAGAAGTTGTTTTACAATGCCTCTTTTTTATTTCTGGCGATCAGCAGAATGGTATCCCTCAAAACCATTCTACCGATCCAGAAACAACTGCATCAAAATCTAGTCATTTGATGCTTTCCCTCTCACTTATCCCCTGTACACCTAATTACAATTTGTAAGCCAGCTCGCAAAAACTTACCTAAGACACTGGAAAAGCAACTTTTGTGGCATCCGTAGTTTTTAGGGTGGGAAATCTGATGGACAAGTTGAGTAAAGTTATACTGTACAAATCCCTTAGAATCTCTGCGCTGAATCTGGAAAGACGACCAGTATGCCGCGATTTCCCAAATCGCAAAAGCTGGCTTTTTTGCGATGAGATCTTGTATATTAGTCCAATGAAATCCATTTTCTCGAACCTAACATTTCAGGTTTTAGTTGCAATATCGCTCGGCATTGCTGTTGGAGCGTTGTTTCCCGGCTTTGCTCCACATGCAAAACTGATCAGCCAGAGCTTCATCAATATGATCAGCATGCTAATCGCTCCCATCATTTTTTTAACGATTGTGTTAGGGATTGCGCACATGGGCGACATGAAAAAGGTAGGGAGAGTAGGTGGAAAGGCATTATTATATTTTGAACTGGTGACTACTCTTGCGATCCTAATTGGTCTGGTTGTAGCAAATCTTCTGAAACCTGGTATTGGCATTAAGGGAGCCACTGGCGACGTAGATAAGATCAAGACCTATGCAGAACAGGCCAATGGAATAAATTGGTTGGAGTTTCTTGCACATATCATACCTCACAATATATTTGAAGCATTCTCTAAAGGTGAAATACTACAGATTCTGTTCTTTGCAATTCTTTTTGGGTACGGATTGAACAAAATGGGGGAGTCTGGGCAGTCCCTCCTAAGTACTTTCGACAAGATCTCCAAAGTGCTTTTCAATATCATGAAGGTTGTCATGCGAATCGCACCAATCGGAGCTTTCGGAGGAATGGCTTACAGCGTTGGTACCTATGGACTGGCTACCTTACTGCCTATGGCGAAGCTCATGGGTGCTGTATATTTAACTTGCTTCCTATTCATATTCGTGGTTTTGAATGCGATATGCAGGTTATACAAGTTTAGCCTTTGGCAATATCTAAAATACATCAGGCAGGAAATTCTTATTGTTCTGGGCACTTCCTCCTCAGAATCTGTATTGCCTAGTATGATGCAGAAGATGGAGGCTATAGGATGCGAAAAATCAGTCGTCGGCCTTGTCATTCCAACTGGTTATTCCTTTAATCTCGATGGCACAGCTATCTACCTTTCTATGGCAGTTATTTTCCTTTGTCAGGTATTTAATATAGATTTATCTATTGGGCAGCAGATAAGTATTATGGCCGTACTAATGGTAACTTCAAAAGGTGCTGCGGGGGTAACAGGAAGCGGCTTTATCGTACTTGCTTCCACATTGACAGCACTTAAAATAATGCCAGTGGAACACATTGCGATACTATTGGGAGTGGACAGGTTTATGTCTGAAGCTCGTGCAATTACTAACATGATAGGGAATGGAATTGCCAGCATAGTGATTGCCAAAAGTGAGAATGAATTTGATGAAGAAAAGTACAAACTCGCCATTCAGCCATCCAGTATTGAAAGAAACGAAGAAAATATATGAGAAATACCCTATTTACATTTTTATTTGGAGCCTCTTTGCTATTAAGCTGCGGGGGTGTTAAACAAAATTCAGTCGCTGAAGCCGAAAAGGGCTTTAAGCCGCTTTTCAACGGAAAGGATATCAACGATTGGTTCGTAAAGATCTATCACCATGAAGTTGGTGAAAACTTCGGAAACACATTTAGAGTTGTCGATGGTGTTGTTCAAATTCGTTACGATCAATACGGAGATTTTAATGATCAATTTGGTCACCTCTACTATAAAGTCCCTTTTTCCTATTATCACCTTAAGTTTGAGTATCGCTTTGTGGGTAAACTGCAAAAAGGAGCGCCGGATTATACCCTATTAAACAGTGGTGTAATGTTTCACTCACAAGATCCGCGGACAATGCTCAAAGAACAAGACTGGCCCATTTCCGTAGAGATGCAGCTTTTAGGTGGGCTAAGCGATGGTCGTTCGAGACCTACCGGCAACATGTGTTCTCCAGGCACCGATGTGGTTTATCAGGGTAAAATCTCTGCCGATCATTGTATCAATTCCTCATCAAAAACTTACGATGGCGATCAATGGGTTAGAGGAGAATTGATTGTGATGGGAGATTCCATCATTAAGCATATCATTAATGGAGATACCGTCCTTCAGTATTCCAAGCCTCAAATAGGCGGGGGTGTTGCCAATGGCTTTGATCCAAAGTATAAACAAGATGGGAAATTGCTAGGCAGTGGTTTTATTGCGTTACAAAGTGAAGGACAACCCGTTGACTTTAAAAATATCAGAATTAAACAGTTACGCAAATAAAACTCACGCCTCTATCTTTAATCGCTTTAATCGCTTTAGTCGTAATCCTTCTTGGCTTTTCAAAACACAGCTTTGGCCAGTCCAAATCAATCGACTCTTTGGCCTTAGAGACGACGATTCAAGACAGTAGGAAAAGTACTTTTGGGCAAAACGTTGTCTCTCCAAAGTCTGGGCTAAATCCAGTCGAATACTCCCGTTTCATCAACCGGGAATTTTCTGCTTCAGCGGTATTAAAGTACAACAAGCAATACACTAAAGTGGAGATTGCCACCGTAGTAGAAATGGATGGTAGTACCTCAACTTATACCGTAAAAGGAACAGGACCAGTAGCTATGAAAGAGGAACTCGTACGTATCCTTAAATTACTTCCCAAAAGCATTCCAGCAACTAGAGACGGCAAGCCCATTCGCTACCGTAACTACCAGCCCTTTGAGTTTACCTACAAACATGAAGATGTAAGCAATTGAATTGTTTTATGCTTTTTTTGTATTTGAACTAACTTTCGGAACCAGGACATGTAAAGTTCAATTTAGGACGATGTCAAGTTTTTTCAGGACTAGTGTAAAGCTATTCTAGGACTATACAATTTGACCTGCTACTGCACTAACGGCGCACTAACAGGGGGCAAAGAGCACATTCGTTGGGAAAAGGCATGGTTTTACCCAACGAATGGGCTCTGAGTTACCTAGTTGTTTCCTACTTGTTCAGACCACAGCCTGCTAGTAAAAGTACTTTTGGAATGAGGACCGATGGTAGTCGTTTCTTATAACTAAAGTAAATTAATTAAATTAAAATAATAATTACAAAATTAATAGGCGATTATTATGAAATTATTTGTACCTTGTAATATAAGATACTAATGTTCCTGAATGGGGCTTGTTAATCAGATTATCAACACCATTCGCATTAACTAGAAGCTGATTAATATCGCCGTTAACAACAGCATAACAAAGTTCCCGATCGCGATGCAACTAAAAACAATAAACTAACAGATCAAATTAAATGATCTGGAAAATGATCAGCCTCAGGCTGACATGTACAACGTTCCTCTCTTCTTAGTCACAATTCACCATTCACTTTAGGATTATTGCTAGCACTTATCCTTATTTCCAATTTGCACCATGATTGATCAAATGGGAATCTTGGTTGTTCGCTGTGAAGCGTTCAGCATCGCTCTTTGACGTATTAATAAATTTTGCCCTTAGGTTTTTCTCCTAGTTTGTACCCAACCCGTAGAATGTCCTTTAAATGCCAAACTGACCCTGGATAATATTGTATATCAAAACAATTTTATCTAAGTTTGCATCAAAATTAAAGATGCATGAGTGTTTTAGTAAATAAAGATTCAAAAGTTATAGTTCAGGGATTTACAGGTAATGAGGGCAGTTATCACGCTTCTCAGATGATTGAGTATGGAACCAATGTTGTAGGTGGTGTTACACCTGGCAAAGGCGGACAAATTCACCTGGACAGACCCGTATTTAATACAGTTAAGGACGCGGTTGATAAAGCCGGAGCTAACGTATCGATCATTTTTGTTCCACCAGCATTTGCCGCAGATGCTATAATGGAGGCTGCTGAAGCTGGAATCAAAGTTATTGTTTGTATCACTGAAGGTATCCCAACTAAGGATATGATTCAGGTTAAAGAATATATCTCCGACAAAGATTGCCGTTTAATCGGTCCTAATTGCCCTGGAGTAATTACCGCTGACGAAGCTAAGGTTGGTATCATGCCAGGCTTTATCTTCAAAAAAGGCACTGTAGGTGTGGTTTCAAAGTCTGGAACTTTAACTTACGAAGCTGTAGACCAGGTAGTAAAAGCTGGTTTAGGTATTACTACTGCAATTGGTATTGGTGGCGATCCAATTATTGGAACGACTACTAAGGAAGCTGTGGAGTTGTTAATGAACGATCCGGAAACTGAAGGCATCATCATGATTGGTGAGATCGGTGGTGGAATGGAAGCTGAAGCAGCATACTGGATCAAAGAAAACGGCACTAAACCGGTAGTAGGTTTTATCGCCGGACAAACTGCTCCTGCAGGTCGTAGAATGGGGCATGCCGGTGCGATTGTTGGTGGTGCTGATGATACTGCTGCTGCTAAAATGAAAATCATGGCAGAATGCGGAATCACTGTTGTTGAAAGTCCTGCCGAAATTGGCGAGGCAATGGTTGCGCTATTGAAAAAATAATAAGATCTTCTAGTATAAATAGGAAAGCTCTGTTGATTTATTCATCGGAGCTTTTTATTTGCTGACAATTTCATGGCAGTGCCCGGAAACTAGGTAGAAACGTTATGCGTATATTAGTTGAACTAATCGACACACACATGAAAGCATTGATTAATAAAACATTATTATTACTTGGCTTGTTTTTGACAGTAGGTTGCGCAGCGTATGCTCAGACTTCAAAGAAACAAGATCCCAAGAAAATAACCAAGGCTATGGAATGGAATAAATTAACGAAAGAAGAAGAAGATGTCATTGTGCGTAAAGGTACCGAATACCCTGGCACAGGAACATTGCTAAATAACAAAGAGAAAGGAACCTACGTTTGTAGACGTTGCAATGCACCGCTCTATAATTCAGAATCTAAATTTGATTCACATTGCGGATGGCCGAGTTTTGATGATGAGATCAAAGGAGCAGTGGTAAGGATTCCTGATGCAGACGGTTCACGCACAGAGATCGTGTGTGCAAATTGTAAAGCACATTTAGGACACGTCTTTATTGGCGAAGGTTTCACTGCAAAAAATACCAGGAGCTGTGTGAACTCGGTTTCTATGAGTTTTGTTCCTGATAAGAAATAAAATTATCTTAACTTATATTTGTATAATGCCTGGGAATAACTTTCTGGGCATTTTCTTTGGTAAGTAGTTAGTTTTCTTATGTTTGCCTGCTCACCAATCATAATAAATATGAAGTATTGTTTATTTTTATGCGGTATGCTTATTTCTTCTTTTGGCTTTGCCCAAAATTCTTCTGAAGAGCTTGTATCAGATATTTCCACTACCAGTACAAGAATGGTCCCTGAGTCGGGAGTAACAACCCACTCGAAAATTTCTTTGAAAGAAGGCTTTGCCACCTACTACGCAAGAAAGTTTGAAGGTAGAAAAACAACAAGCGGAATCAGATATCGTGGTAAAAACTTAACAGCTGCACATTTGACTCTACCATTTGGAACTATTGTTACTGTAACAAATCTTGACAACGGAAAAACAGTAGATGTGGTAGTGAATGACCGCGGTCCTCATTCCAAAAAGTACATGATTGACCTTTCTGAGGCTGCAGCAAAACAATTGGGCTTCTTTAAAAAAGGACAATCCCATGTTGAAATTAGTTATCAACTGCCAGATGAGGAGTCTTAACTAAACTGACGGATTAGCCAGTATTTTAAAATTATTAACAATTCAAAAGTTTCCCTAATCCCTTAAAAAGAAATAATTAGCTTTTCCCGAGATTGATTATGACCGAATTCTGATCTTATAAACATAGAATTCAGTGCTGGTGTTAACAACTTCGTTTCGCGCAAAAGCCCCCATAGTTTATATTTGTTTTAGTAAGGTTCTTTAATAAATCACACACAGATTTTTAGTTAAAGGTTTAATGTCTAATTGCTTAAGGTTAAACAAAAGCTTCAAAACTTTTCAACCTTCATCAATAGATATTGTTTCCTAGGCTATTGGAATTATTAAGGATTGCGCTATCATCATTAACTATTTAAACTCAGGGACTAATGCAAGAAGAAGTACTTTTAAAAGAAAACAAGGACAGGTTTGTCCTTCTGCCGATTAAATATCCAGCAATTTGGGAAATGTACAAGAAGAGCGAAGCTAGCTTCTGGACTGCAGAGGAGATAGATCTTTCTGATGATCAAAAACACTGGGATAACTTAAATAGTGGAGAGCGCCACTTCATCTCTCATATTCTTGCTTTCTTTTCGGCAAGTGATGGTATCGTAAATGAGAATCTTGCTGTTAATTTTATGAGTGAGGTGCAGCTGCCTGAAGCCCGCTGCTTTTACGGTTTCCAAATCATGATGGAGAACATTCATGCTGAAACCTACGCATTGCTTATTGACACTTATATCAAAGACCCTGAAGAAAAAGACCGACTTTTTCATGCCATAGACACTGTTCCATGCGTTAAGAAAAAAGCGGAATGGGCATTAAGATGGATTGAAGGTGGGAACTTTGCAGAACGTCTTGTGGCTTTTGCAGCAGTAGAAGGAATCTTCTTTAGCGGGAGTTTTTGCTCTATCTTCTGGCTTAAGAAACGAGGTCTTATGCCAGGATTAACTTTCAGCAATGAATTGATTTCGAGAGATGAAGGAATGCATTGCGACTTCGCATGCTTGCTTTACAGTATGTTAGAGAATAAACTAACTGAAGAAGCCGTTCATTCCATCATCAAAGATGCCGTTGAGATTGAAAAGGAATTCATTACGGACGCATTGCCAGTTGCATTGATCGGTATGAATGCGAAGTTAATGTCGCAGTACATCGAGTTTGTAGCCGATAGATGGGTAACTGAATTGGGTTATACAAAGATTTATAGTGCAACCAATCCGTTTGATTTCATGGAGATGATCTCGCTGCAGGGAAAAACAAACTTCTTTGAAAAGCGTGTTGGGGACTACCAAAAAAGTGGTGTTCTAACTTCAATAGAAGATAAGGCCTCGGCTTTCTCTTTAGACGATGACTTTTAGAACCCTATAACTGCTTATTAATAAAAATTTACATCACTAATTCCCTGAAAATATGTTCGTACTAAAAAGAGATGGCCGCAAGGAAGTGGTAAGGTTTGATAAGATAACCGCTCGTATTGAGAAGTTATGTTATGGTTTCAACCCAGAGCTTGTAGATCCAATCGATGTTGCCAAGAAGGTGATCGAAGGTTTATACGATGGCGTAACGACTTCCGAGCTTGATAATCTAGCAGCAGAGACAGCTGCCTCTTTAACTACAAAGCACCCGGATTATGCTTTACTTGCTTCTCGTATTGCTGTATCTAATTTACACAAGAATACCACAAAGTCCTTCTCCAAAACTATGGAGATGCTTTACAAATACATCGATGAAAAAACAGGCAAGCCATCTTCTCTAATCGCAGATGACGTTTGGGAAGTGATTAATGAGCATGCCGAACTTTTAGACAGCACTATAATCTACGATAGGGACTTTGGCTTTGACTATTTCGGTTTCAAAACGCTTGAAAAATCATACCTGCTGAAAGTTGCGGGTCAAATTGTTGAGCGTCCCCAGCATTTATTCATGCGTGTATCTGTAGGCATTCATAAGGGAGATATCGACAGTGCAATTGCTACTTACAATTTAATGAGCGAGCGTTGGTTTACACATGCAACACCAACATTGTTCAATGCGGCAACGCCTAAACCCCAGATGTCATCTTGTTTCTTGTTAACGATGCAGGATGATAGTATCGAAGGCATTTATGATACCTTAAAACAGACTGCTAAAATCTCTCAAAGTGCAGGCGGTATCGGTCTTAGCATTCACAACATACGCGCTACAGGAGCCTACATTGGTGGTACTAATGGTACAAGTAATGGTATCGTGCCGATGCTAAAAGTATTCAATGATACTGCGCGTTACGTAGATCAGGGTGGAGGTAAACGCAAAGGAGCCTTCGCTATCTATCTAGAGCCTTGGCATGCAGATGTGTTCAGCTTCTTAGACTTACGTAAAAACCATGGTAAAGAAGAACTTCGCGCACGTGATTTGTTTTATGCACTTTGGGTTTGTGACCTATTCATGAGAAGAGTCGAAGAAAATGGCGATTGGAGTTTATTCTCGCCAGATGAAGCACCAGGCTTGTCGGACTGCCATAGTGCAGAATTTGATGCGCTTTACGAGCGTTACGAGAAAGAAGGAAGAGCTCGTAAAACTATCAAAGCACAAGAACTTTGGTTCGCGATACTTGATTCACAAATTGAAACTGGAACGCCTTATCTCTTGTACAAAGATGCCGCCAACAGCAAATCCAACCAACAAAATCTTGGAACCATTAAAAGTTCAAACTTATGTACTGAGATCATCGAGTACACTTCAAAGGACGAGGTTGCCGTTTGTAACCTAGCTTCTCTTGCTTTACCTAGATATGTGGTGAACGGCGAGTTTGACCACCAAAGATTATATGATGTGACGTATCAGGCCACTTTGAACCTGAACAAGATCATCGATCACAATTATTATCCAATAGAGGAGGCTAAAAACTCTAACATGCGTCACAGACCAGTTGGTTTGGGTGTACAGGGATTGGCTGACGCGTTCATTTTGATGCGCTTACCATTTGAAAGTGAAGCTGCAAAAATCCTTAATAAGGAAATCTTTGAAACCATCTATTTCGCTGCAATGACTGCATCTCACGACCTGGCGGTTAAAAATGGTCATTACCAAACTTTTAAAGGATCTCCATTATCAGAAGGTAAATTCCAGTTCGATCTTTGGAATGTAACTCCAGACAGTAACCGTTGGGACTGGGAAACGTTGCGTGCGAAAGTAGTTAAGGATGGTGTTTATAACTCGTTATTGGTTGCACCAATGCCGACTGCTTCAACCTCACAGATCCTTGGTAACAATGAATGTTTTGAGCCATATACTTCTAATATCTATACAAGGAGAGTGTTGAGCGGCGAGTTTATCGTGGTAAATAAGCATTTGTTGAAAGACCTTGTGGCTTTAGGTCTTTGGACTCCACAAATGAAAGACAGGATCATTTTAGCCAACGGTTCGATTCAAGACATTGCCGAAATTCCTGATTATATCAAAGAACTGTACAAAACAGTGTGGGAGATCAAAATGCGTAGTATCATTGACATGGCCGCGGATAGAGGTGCATACATTTGCCAGTCTCAATCGCTAAACCTATTTATCAACGCACCGAATACGTCAAAACTAACATCTATGCATTTCTATGCCTGGAAGAAGGGATTGAAAACTGGAATGTATTACCTGCGTACTCAGGCGGCTTCTCAAGCTATTAAGTTTACCGTAGAGAATCAGGCTGGTAAAAACATGGAGCCAGTAATTCCGGCACATATTGAACAAAGCGCTGAAGAGATCGTTGAAGGTCCGGTATGTTCAATGGAAGAAGGCTGCATCAGCTGTTCAGGATAATTTTTTAACCAAGTATAAAGTTAAGGCTGGCCATGATGAAAATCAGACCAGCCTTTTAATTTTAATGTAATAAAGATGGTCGTCAAAGTAGATGCCACCCAGGTATCGTATATTTGTAACGGAAATGGCAAAACATGAGATTATTCCTTGCGAACGCTGCGGTTCAGCTATTGAATGCAAGGCAAATTCTTACACGAAATGCCAATGCAGCGTGATTCAGCTAACGCTGAACGAGATGCAGTATATCAGTGAGCAGCATGATGGATGTTTATGTGCACCCTGTTTATTCCAGATACAGCAGGAATATCAAGAGATATTCTCAAGTGAATCAACTTCTGGCGGCGCATTTAAGCAATAGCTTTCCGTAAAGCTTGCACACATTCCCACCCCTAGTTGGCATTCCAGTTTATTTATTTTGGCTAACTTTAGCAAAAATTATTTGTTAATAAACAATGGCAAAAGTACAAGTAGGATTGGTGCAAATGACTTGCACCAGTAATAAACAGGAAAACCTTGATAAAGCAATCTTTAAGATCAGGGAAATCGCAGTGCAGGGAGCACAGGTAGTTTGTTTGCAGGAATTGTTCACTTCTCTTTACTTCTGTGATGAAGAGAACTACGATAATTTTAAGCTTGCTGAAACCATCCCTGGACCATCAACTGACGCATTATCTATTGTTGCTGCAGAGTTGAACGTTGTTATTGTTGCTTCTTTATTTGAAAAAAGAGCGGAAGGTCTTTACCACAATACTACTGCGGTTTTGGATGCTGATGGAACTTATCTCGGAAAATATCGCAAAATGCACATTCCAGATGATCCCGGCTTCTATGAGAAGTTCTATTTCGCTCCTGGAGATATTGGTTATAAAGTCTTTAAAACAAAATATGCTAAAATAGGTGTATTGATCTGTTGGGATCAATGGTATCCAGAAGCAGCAAGGTTGACTTCTTTAATGGGAGCAGATTTTTTGGTATATCCAACCGCTATAGGCTGGGCAACTACGCAGGATCTACCTACAAATAGAGAACAATACAATGCATGGCAAACCATCCAGCGCTCACATGCTATCGCCAATGGAATACCTGTCGTCAGCGTTAACCGTGTTGGTGAAGAGGCAGGGGTGGAATTCTGGGGAGGATCGTTCGTATCCAATCCATTCGGAACCATCCTCTATCAGGCGTCACATAACGAAGAAGAACTTAAGGTTGTGGAAATCGACATGTCAAAATCTGATAGTTATAGAACGCATTGGCCGTTTTTGAGGGACAGGCGTATAGACAGTTATTCACAAATCACGAAAAGATATATTGATGACGAATCTATTTGACAATTCGCCTAAAAAGGCGGGATACAGTTTTCCCGCAGAATGGGCTAAACACGAAGCCACCTGGTTAACATGGCCTCATAAAGAGGAATCATGGCCAGGTAAAATAGACAACATCTACCCACCTTATTGTCAGTTTATAAAGGCGGTATCAGAAGGTGAAAAGGTACGGATCAATGTGAATGATGAAGAAATGAAGGCATTTGCAATTAGTAAATTAATGGAACAGGATGTTAATCTGGATCAAATAGAATTTTATTTCAATCCAAGCAATGATGCATGGTGCCGTGACCATGGCCCTGCTTTTCTTGTAAATACTTCCGCAGAATCAAAGAAGGTAATCGTAGATTGGGGATATAATGCCTGGGGGAATAAATATCCACCCTTTGAGCAGGATGACCTTATCCCAACCCTTATTGCAGAACATCTTGATATACCAGTATTTCACCCAGGTATTGTGATGGAAGGCGGCTCGGTAGAATTTAATGGTTCAGGGACAATATTGACTACTACGGCTTGTCTTTTGAATAAGAATAGAAATTCACATTTAACCAAGGAACAGATTGAAGAGTACCTTTTGGAATGCTACGGCGCTGAACAAGTACTTTGGCTTGGTGACGGTATTGTAGGCGATGATACGGACGGCCATATTGATGACATAACGCGTTTCGTAAACGAAGACACAGTGCTTACAGTTGTAGAAAGCAACCCATTAGATGAAAATTACATCCTGCTTCAGGAGAATCTTGCAGCTTTGAGAGAGATGCGTTTGTTGAATGGTAAACCATTAAACATAGTTCAGCTACCAATGCCATCTCCTGTAATCCATGAGGACACACGACTACCGGCATCCTATGCGAATTTCTACATCTCAAATGCTGCAGTTGTTGTACCTACTTTCAGTGATGTAAACGATGAAAAGGCCTTGGGAATAATTAGAGGCGTATTCCCTGACAGAAAGGTAATCGGAATTGATTCTACAGACATCATCTGGGGATTAGGAAGCTTCCATTGCCTGAGTCAACAAGAACCTGCAGTTTAAAAACACAGACGACCAAAACAATAGAAATAAATGAAGTTATTAGAAGGAAAAACGGCACTCATAACTGGTGCATCCAAAGGAATCGGGCGCAAGATCGCAGAGAAATTTGCTGAACAGGGCGCCAATGTTGCGTTTACCTACCTTTCGTCGGTTGAAAAGGGAGAAGCATTGGTAAGCGAACTGGAAGCGTATGGCACAAAAATTAGAGGTTACCGTTCTGATGCCTCGAAATTTGATGAAGCAGAGGTATTGATCAATGCTATTGTTACTGATTTCGGTGCCCTGGATATTATAGTCAATAATGCAGGAATCACCAAGGATGGTTTATTGATGCGCATGAGTGAGGAGCAATGGGATGATGTGATCAATGTTAACCTGAAATCGGTCTTTAATGTATGTAAGGCTGCTTCTAAAGTAATGATGAAAGCACGAAAAGGTTCTATCATCAATATGAGTTCAGTTGTTGGGGTGACAGGAAATGCTGGTCAGGCGAATTATGCTGCTTCAAAAGCAGGTATTATAGGATTCTCAAAATCATTAGCTAAGGAATTAGGCTCAAGAAACATCCGTACTAACGTAGTGGCTCCAGGTTTTATAAGGACAGAAATGACTGAAGTTTTGGATCCTAAGGTGGTGAAAGGCTGGGAAGATGGTATTCCGCTGAGACGTGCTGGAGAAACGGAAGACGTTGCCAATGTATGTGTTTTCTTAGCATCGGATATGAGTGCTTATGTGACCGGACAGGTATTGTCGGTATGTGGTGGTATGTTATAAGGACACAGATTTCTGTAAAAGTTTAGGAAGCGCTGGATATTTTCAGCGCTTTTTTAGCATCTTTACTTCAGACGTATGAGCGATTCCCTAACAGTATATACCATATTGGCCTTGTTTGGTTGTTTGCTTTCAGGGCTTTTATTGAGTTGGTTGCTGTATAGAAATGCGGAGCATCTAAACAAAAATACACGTTATGCATTAACTGGCGCCCGAGCGTTAATCATTACGACTATTGCTTTTCTGCTGTTCTTTCCGTTGTTAAGGAGCATTTCCTATGAATTGGAAAGGCCAATCATTATCATCGGACAGGATAATTCTATTTCCGTAGGTGCAATTAAGCCTCCAGGTTTTAACCAGGCGGCTTATGAAAAGGACCTTCAACATTTGTCTGAACAACTGAGCAGTAAGTTCGAGGTAAAAATCTACAGCTTTAGCGACAATGTCGAGTCCGGTTTTGATTTCAGTAACAAAGGTAAGATCAGTAATGCTGCAAAGTTTATTGACAAATTGAATGACGAACTTCTAAATCGAAATGTCGGCGCAGTAGTCATTGCCAGTGACGGAATTTTCAACAGGGGTGGGAGCCCACTCGACGATTTAAACAAACTTAAGGCACCTGTATACACCATCGCTTTAGGGGATACTATTCCTAAAAGGGACCTGTTGATCGCCAATGTAAATAGCAATGATATCGTTTATCTCGACAATGAGTTTACCGCTGAGGTACAAGTTCAGGCCTTTGAAAGCAATGGATCGCAGGCAGTGCTGAAAGTGCTACAGAATGGGAAGGAATTGCAAAGGCAATCAATTCCGATCAATGCAAATCCATTTGTAAAAACGTTGCCGGTCAAAATCAAAGCATCGAAACTAGGATTGCAAAAATATACGATATTGCTAAGTACCCTGCCTGACGAGATTTCTACAAGGAATAATAGTCAGCTTCTTTTTGTGGATGTCATAGATGCTAAGCAAAAGGTACTAATCGCTGCCGCTGCTCCTCATCCTGATATCACTGTATTTAAACAAGCCATCTCTGCTAACCAACGTTACGAAGTTAAGGTTGCTATTGCTGAGGATTTAAATACTTTAAATCCTAAGGACTACGGTTTGGTAATACTTTACCAATTACCTGTCGCTTCAAATATCGGTCAGCTTTTTTTAAATAAACTGAAAGAAAGTAACACTTCAATTTGGTACATTTTGGGGGCACAAAGCAATTTGGCGGCCTTTAATCAGTTTCAAAATGTACTAATCTACAACGGAGATGCCAGTATTTTGCGGGAAACCTATTCAACTGTTAATGCTGGATTCACTTCATTTGATATCAGCGATTCTGAGCTAAAAAGTATTAGTAGATTTGACCCACTATTAGCGCCCTTTGGTACGGTTAAGATTAATAGTGAATCCTCCATTGCGCTCAATCAAAGAATTGGAAAGATCAACACGCAGTATCCACAATTGCTTTTTAGCAGCGAGAATGGAAGGAAAGTGGGGTACTTAATTGGCGAAGGTGTTTATAAATGGAAACTAGGTGAGGCACTCGATGGGTCGACTGAATCTGTGACCAATAGTTTGATTTCTAAATCTGTTCAATATCTGTCGGTCAAAGACGATAAAAGGAAATTCAAAGCCTATACCCTAAAAAATACCTTTGACGAGAATGAGAACATTACTGTCAATGCTTTGCTCTATAATGATAGCTACGTTGCAGTGAATAAGCCGGAAGTGAACATCCAGATCAAGAATGAAAATGGTAAAGCCTACAAGTTTTTGTTTTCAAGAACAGAGGCTGCTTATCAGTTAGATGCAGGTACCTTACCTCCGGGTAGCTATACCTATGTAGCATCCACAGAATTCGGTAATAAGGAATTCAAGGTTTCAGGAATATTTTACGTAAACACTATTGTAGCGGAGTATCAACAAACCATTGCTAATCACCAGCTTCTTGGCAGTATGGCTTCACAATCGAACGGCAAA
Organism: Pedobacter sp. JCM 36344; assembly: GCF_046546555.1. Classification (NCBI taxonomy): domain Bacteria; kingdom Pseudomonadati; phylum Bacteroidota; class Sphingobacteriia; order Sphingobacteriales; family Sphingobacteriaceae; genus Pedobacter; species Pedobacter sp. JCM 36344. Next base: position 156,416 of record NZ_JBKHKK010000001.1, on the reverse strand, counting down.
ATGTACATGCCTAAAGACCTCATGAAAATTCTCAAAGATATTGAGCGCAATGACGAGATTAAAACCCTGAGTTATGAGGATAGAAAATACGAAGAGCTGATTAATTTTAAATGGTTATTCGTCATGATCATGTTGTTATTAACCATGGAATGGTTCTTTAGAAAAAGGAATGGGGAGATTTAATCTGCCTTTACCTCTTTAACAATTACAAAAACATCTTCATTATCTTTTTTCATGAAGTACTTCTCACGGGCAAACTTCTCTGCAGTATTGAGGTTGGTGTTTAGTTCGTTTAAATCTTTCTTAACGGTCTCAATTTCTTTTACGTAGAAATCTTTCTCTTCCTGTAATTTGTTCACCTGAGACTTAAACTCGTACTGTGCTAATATGTCATTCTTATCAAAGAATAGCATCCATACCACAAATGCAATTACACTTAGGAAGTATTTATTGCGAAGAAGTTCTAGCACGCGATTCATATAACCAAATATAAATGATAAATCGATATAAAGATATATAATTTGCTAAATCATACTGAGCTTTTGATAATAGTTTGCCAGTCTCATAAAAAACCCCCGACGCTATAAAGCCTCGGGGGTTCTTACAATGATCTGAAAGATCTATTTTTTGAAGTATTTGAAGTCTTTACCGATGAAACGTGCAGTTGCACCAAGTTCTTCTTCAATACGAAGCAATTGATTGTATTTTGCTATCCTGTCAGAACGTGAAGCAGAACCAGTTTTGATCTGACCGCAGTTCAATGCTACCGCTAAATCAGCAATTGTAGTATCCTCAGTTTCGCCAGAACGGTGACTCATTACAGAAGTATAACCATTAGATTGAGCTAAACTAACAGCATTGATGGTTTCAGTCAATGAACCAATTTGATTCACTTTAACTAAAATTGAGTTGGCAGTTTTCTTATCGATACCTGATTGTAAACGGGTAACATTAGTTACAAATAAGTCATCACCTACCAATTGTACCTTATCACCGATTCTATCAGTTAATAACTTCCAACCATCCCAATCATTCTCATCCATACCATCTTCAATGGAGATAATTGGATATTTTTCAGAAAGTTGAGCAAGGTACTCTGCTTGTTCAGCGCTGGTACGGATTGCACCTTTCTCGCCTTCAAACTTAGTATAATCGTATTTGCCGTCTTTGTAAAACTCAGAAGCAGCACAGTCGAACGCCAGGAAGATTTGCTCGCCTGCTTTGTAACCTGCTTTTTCAATCGCTTTGATGATCGTTTCTACTGCATCTTCAGTGCTATCGAAAGTTGGTGCGAAACCACCCTCATCACCTACAGCAGTCGAAAGACCTCTGTCGTGAAGAATCGCTTTTAAGTTATGGAAAACTTCAGTTCCCCATCTCAAAGCCTCAGAGAATGATGATGCACCAACTGGCATGATCATGAATTCCTGGAACGCGATAGGAGCATCAGAGTGAGAACCACCGTTAACGATGTTCATCATTGGAATGGGAAGAATGTTAGCATTAACACCACCAATATAGCGGTATAACGGCTGGCGGCTTTCTTGTGCTGCGGCTTTAGCCACTGCCAAAGAAACACCCAGAATAGCGTTAGCACCAAGGTTTCCTTTATTTTCAGTTCCGTCTAATTTAAGCATTAAGCTATCAATGGCGTTTTGCTCAAAGACATCCATACCTTTTAACTCATCGGCAATCTTATCGTTTACGTTGGCAACGGCTTTTAAAACACCTTTACCCATATACACAGACTTATCGTTGTCACGAAGCTCAACTGCTTCATGCATACCTGTTGAAGCACCAGAAGGTACTGCAGCACGGCCAAGGATACCATTTTCTGTAATTACATCTACTTCGATTGTAGGATTTCCGCGGGAATCAAGTATTTGTCGCGCACGAACATCAATTATTAAACTCATTTTTCTCTATATTTTGTTTGTAACTAAGCCTTAGTGTAGAATGTACAATTACTAAGGCAATATCCAAAGTTATAATAAATTTTAAAAACGGGACTATTCCCACTTAAAAACTTTTACAGCGACTGCATAAATACCTATGCCCCAAATAATCAGGATCATTATCTGGAATTTAACGTCCCATAATTCAGCTCCTTCAAAGGCTACTTTTCTCATGGCATCATTAAGGTAAGTTAGGGGTAAAGCGCGACTAATTGGCTGTAGCCAGGATGGAAAAGCATCGATCGAAAAGAAGGTTCCCGATAATAGAAACTGCGGTAATGTAATGATGTTAGAAATCGGCGGGATTGTACTCTCACTCTTTGCCATTCCGGATACTACGAAGCCGAATCCCATAAACACAATAAGCCCGATAAAAGCCAATACCAGCATATTCAATACAGTTATTACTCCATGTATAAGGGTAAACTTAAAAAAGAAATGTCCAATAACAATGATGAAGATTGCACCTAATAAAGCGAAACCTATTCTTGCAATTCCTTCCCCAAATACAATGCTGGATTTCTTTACCGGAGTGGCAAAAAAACGTTTAATTACCAGATTCTGGCGTAAGCTAAAAAACACAAAAGCGGTTCCAAACACACCAGTACTTAACAAGGAGAAACCGAGTTGACCAGGTAAAATAAAATCGATAGTCCTGTATGTTCTACCCTTTACTGTGCTTTCCCTCAAAGCTGCAATTGTTGGGGTAACATCTTTGGAATTTAGGCTATAAAGTAAGTTGTTTAAAACGGATTTAAGGATGTTACCCTTATCCATGGAGGCCGATGTGTATTGCACATTCACCAAATAGGCAGGTGTCCCGGAAGCGTTCTTTTGCACATCTATTACGGCAGCATAATTGCCTTTTTCTAATGCATTTTTGATATCCAAAGCGTCCTTATCTTTGACCAGATGGACCATGCTTACGCCTTCCAAAGCTTTGATCACAGGATTTTGAAGATCAGAGCCGGGCGAAACTGCAAGGTCTACCTTGATGCCACTTCCACCAAGAAAGCCAAAAACAAGAATAAATATCAAAGGGAACGCTAGGGTGAAAACTACTGCGGAAGGACTTCGCATGATAGACCGAAAACTTGCTTTGGCAAGCGCCAACGTGGCGTTTATATTACTGTAAGGCTTATTCATTTTCAAAATTAATTATCAGCTCTCCATTCCTTACCTGTCATGTGGATGAAAACATCCTCCAGATTGGCTTTTTTCACTTCTTTCTTACGCTCAAAACCACTGTTCACCAGGTTGTCTATCAAAGCATCAGGAGTATCTATAACGATGATCTCCCCCCGCTCCACAAATGCTACACGATCACAAAGCTGCTCTGCTTCGTCCATGTAATGGGTCGTAAGCACAACTGTTGTACCTGCATCTCTGATCTCCGTAATCAAATCCCAGAGGTTGCGACGGGCCTGAGGGTCAAGGCCTGTGGTAGGCTCATCAAGAAATATAATTTTAGGAGAATTGATTAATGTAGTTGCGATAGAGAAACGTTGTTTTTGTCCGCCAGACAATGCTTTGAACTTCGCTTTAGCTTTGTCCTGAAGATTTACCTTACCCAACATCTCCATAGGAGAGATCTTTACATCATACAAGCCGGAGAATAGTTCCAGTAATTCTACCAGGTTGAGGTTGGGGTAGTATCCTGCAGCCTGTAACTGCACTCCAATAATCCTTTTAATCTTGTTGGCATCGCTATCAACAGAAAAGCCATTAACAGTAATCTCACCAGATGTCTTTTCCCTAAGCGTTTCAATAATCTCTAAAGTGGTTGTTTTGCCAGCGCCATTGGGTCCTAGTAAACCAAAGATCTCATTTTCGTAAACATCAAATGTGATGCCTTTTACCGCGGTAAAATCATCATACTTTTTGATAAGGTTTTTGACGCTGATGATTGCCTCTTTTCTCTCCATGATCTAAATGTAATAAGGTTTTAAACAAAAAGAAGTAACCTAGGTTACTTCTTTTTGTTTACCAGGCTAGTTCGCCTTTTATCATTTCGATGAAGTCATCGAAGAGGTATCTCGAGTCGTGCGGACCAGGAGAAGATTCGGGGTGATACTGCACAGAAAAGGCTTTTTTACCTTTCACGCGAATGCCCTCTATCGACTGGTCATTCAGGTTAATATGTGTGATATCTACCCTATCAGATTTTCTAACCTCATCTGGCACCACACCGAAACCATGGTTTTGCGAAGTCACTTCGCAACGGTCTTTGATGATGTTCTTTACCGGATGGTTTAAACCCCTGTGGCCATTAAACATCTTCATGGTACCAATTCCATTTGCTTCAGCCAACAATTGGTGACCTAAACAGATACCGAACATTGGTTTATCAGCTGCTAAGATTTCTTTAACGGTTTGAATAGCATATGGCATTGCCGATGGGTCGCCAGGACCATTCGAGATAAAGTATCCATCAGCACCCCAGGCATTCATTTCCTCAAAAGTAGTTTTCGCGGGGAAAACCTGCACGTAAATATCTCTGTCATCAAAGTTTCTCAAAATGTTTTTCTTGATACCCAGGTCAAGCGCTGCAATTTTGTACGTCGCATCTGGAGAACCGTAGAAATAGGCTTCTTTGGTTGATACCTGAGAAGATAATTCTAATCCATCCATGGAAGGAACTTCTGCTAATTTGGCTTTCAATTCCTCAAGATCATTGATTTCAGAAGAAATGATTCCGTTCATAGCACCTTTATTTCTAATGTGGCGAACCAATGAGCGGGTATCAATATCAGAAATACCAACTATGTTCTCATCTTGAAAGTAATCCTGAATAGACTCAGAAGCTTCTTTGCGGCTGAAACCTATATTGTAGTTTTTACAAACTAAACCGGCAATCTTAATATTTTCAGACTCAGTTTCATCTTTGTGGATGCCATAATTACCAATGTGTGCATTGGTAGTAACCATGATTTGTCCGAAATAAGAAGGATCTGTAAAGATCTCCTGATAACCGGTCATCCCCGTATTAAAACAAATTTCACCGGTCGTAGTGCCGATTTTTCCAGCAGCTTTGCCATAATATACGGTACCATCAGCAAGTAATAAGATCGCAGGTAACTTTGTGTAGTTAGTCATGGGTAATTATAATAATGGGAAGTTTGATGAAGAAAAATGAGAAAAATGGAATTGGGAATGCGACGTTGATGTCGCTGTTGTTGTTAACAAATGTACTGTTAAATAACCCCTTCATTTCGGAGTACAAAGATATGTGTTTGAGCGATTAAATCAAGTGCTTTTTGAAAACAATAAAACTAAGGGCTAAAAATAATAAAACTGACTATCTTTCAGTCGGAAAACTTAAGTTTGCTCCAACAAAACGAAATGCCATGTCTGTAAATAAAGAAGTAAAACGCATTACTACCCATATTCTTCAGGAAATGAAGCACAATGGAGAAAAGATAGCCATGTTAACAGCTTATGATTTTTCAATGGCGAGTGTGCTTGACGATGCGGGTTTAGATGTGTTATTGGTTGGCGATTCTGCCTCAAATGTAATGGCTGGTCACGAAACCACTTTACCCATCACACTTGATCAGATGATTTATCACGCTCAAGGCGTGGTAAGAGGTGCTACAAGAGCATTTGTTGTCGTTGATCTACCTTTCGGCTCGTATCAGGGCAATTCCAAAGAGGCTTTAAATTCGGCAATCCGGATCATGAAAGAATCTGGTGCACATGGCGTAAAGCTTGAAGGAGGAACTGAAATTGCAGAATCAGTTTCCAGAATAATAACTGCAGGAATACCAGTAATGGGGCACCTTGGCCTGACTCCCCAATCAATCTATAAATTCGGAACCTATACAGTTAGGGCAAAGGATGAAGCGGAAGCAGAGAAATTGAAAGTAGATGCACTTGCTTTACAAGAGTTGGGATGTTTTGCGGTAGTGTTAGAAAAAATCCCGGCTAAGCTGGCTAAAGAAGTATCAGAAAGCCTGATTATCCCGACCATCGGGATCGGAGCAGGGCCAGACTGCGACGGTCAAGTGTTGGTAGTGAATGATATGATTGGCCTTACGAAAGGCTTCAAACCACGTTTTTTACGTCAGTACATGAACTTATATGACGGAATTCTTGGTGCCGCCAAATCTTACATCAACGATGTGAAGGCTAAAGATTTCCCCAACGAGAAAGAACAATACTAATGCCGGTAACCCACAAAGACGTTCTTTACGAAGACAACCACCTGATCGCAATCAATAAAAAGGCGGGGGATATTGTGCAGGTAGATGAAACTGGCGATGAGCCGCTGGATGAACAAGTAAAAAAATATCTTGCCATTAAATATAATAAGCCTAACAGTGCTTTCTTAGGTGTCGTGCACCGACTAGATCGTCCCGTTAGTGGTGTTATTCTCTTTGCTAAAACGAGTAAGGCTTTAGAAAGGATGAACGCCATATTTAAAAACAGAGAAGTTAAAAAGACGTATTGGGCGGTAGTTAGAAATAGACCCGGTAATATCTCGGGAACCCTTGTGCACTGGTTGGTCAAGAATCCGCAAAAAAACGTAGTGACACCACACAATGTAGAAGTGCCAGGAAGTCAGCGAGCAGAACTCAGCTATCGGTTAATCACAGAACTTGGCGATTACTATTTGATAGAGGTGGATCCGCTCACAGGCAGATCACACCAGATAAGAGTTCAGTTGTCCACTATGGGAACACCGATAGTGGGAGATAACAAATATGGCTATCCTAGAGGTTCGCGGAAAGGAAGCATATGCTTACATGCCCGCAGGTTACAATTTATACATCCTGTAAAAAAGGAGCCTGTTAACATCTTTGCCAAATTGCCTATTGACGGATTTTGGGAAAGATTCGAAAACTGCTAAATTACTTGCACGCTTCCGGATCAAAAACAATACTTCCTTCAAACTTGAGGGATGCCCTGTCCTTGAAAATGGCTTTCATTCCTTTAGTTTCTACTTCACCGAAACCTTCGTATAGTTTTCCTCCTTTTTTAAGGAAAACGATCTCACGGATGGAACGGACTCCTTCTGAGTTAAAGTCATATTCTGCAATAATGGTATCACCCTTAATTTCTCCGGCTATGGTTCCCTTGTTGCTGTCCTTCTCATATAAGCTATAGCTAAGGTCACCTGTTACTTCTTCGCCCGCTACTTTCAAAGTTAGCAAAGCAGTGTCTCTGTTCTTTGTATAAGCATAGCAGCCGTCACTGAAAGCTTCAGCTGCTTTAGCCATAGTAGTATCTGCAGTCATAGCCACTGAACTGTCGGCTTCTACACTTGTTTTTTTCTCACTATTACAAGCAGCCAGAATGGATGATGCCGCTACTAATGCTAAGATTAATTTTCTCATGTTTTGTTGGATTTTTTCTGAAATATTAAAATGGTTTAAGCAATAGCCTTACAAGGCCATTTTTGCTCCTAAAGCATACTTAATTCCACCTAATAAATGCGATAAAAATAAAGGGTCTGTATAGGATTCTTCCACATGGCCGAGTTCCGTATAAAATGAGCGTCCACCATCGAAATCGTGGTACCAAGCCATTGGATGATTGTTGTTATTTATGCCTCCTTTATAACTGGTCTCATCGATGGTAATCAAGACCTTTATATCAGGGTTTATATCTTTAAAGTTATACCATTCATCTTTACGTTTCCATACTTCAGGAAGGTGTTTTGTGGCGATCGTTTTCTTGTCGACCACGTTCAATGTAGCGATTTGTTGTTCAGGGTGACTAACAAAGTAGGCGCCAACCAGTTTTCCATACCAAGGCCAGCCGTACTCGGTGTCAGTAGCTGAATGGACTCCAACAAAACCTTTACCTGAGTTAATAAACTGTTCAAAGGTTTTCTGTTGCTCATCATTTAATGCGTCGCCAGTAGTGTTCAAAAAAATGACTGCTGCATATTTTTCCAAATTTTTAGAGGTAAATGCGGCAGAATTGGTAGTGGTATCTACTTCAAACTTGTTTTCCGCACCCAATTTTTGAATGGCAGCAGTACCAACTCCTATCGAAGAATGCTTGAAACCTGCTGTTTTAGAGAATACCAGCACCCGCTTTTTTTGTGCCGAAACGGTGTTGGGTAAAAGAAAAAAGACTAAAATAACTAAGCCCAGAAGATTTTTGTTGTTCATGTTCATGTGTTTATAAAGAATAAATATAGTAGAAATCCTTCACATAGGATTAAATTTTTATTACCACACCTCCATGAAAATATCTAGTAGCTGCAGCGTTATAGTAGCGATTTCCAACAGCATTCAAATCGTTACCTAAACTGTATTTTTGATTTAAAATATTATCAGCGCCAACGTATACCTCAAATGGCACTTTTCCGATCATCAATTGTTTTATGCCAGCTTTAGCTTGCATTAAGTGGTATTTTCTAGCGTAAGCGGTATTCGCATCATTAAGTGGAATACTACTGGTGTAATTGTGTTGCACAAAAAGGTAAAATCCTTTAAGCAATTGTACATCCGCACTGCTTACCACCACCGCTTTTGGTACACCTGTTAAAGCATTGCCAGAAAAGTCGCTGGCTGTTGATACGTAATCCACAAACTTGAAACGACTTAAAGTGTAAGCGTTTCTGATTTGAATAGCCCTAACTAAACCGAATGTTTTATACGGAAGAAGCCAGTATGAAAGGGAAGTTTCTAACCCCCATTGTTTGGTGCCGCCTGAATTTACAAAGAACTCTGCCATGTTTTGATCTACCCGCCTCACTATCGCACTTTTTAGGTTGTAGTAGAATCCCGTCAGGTCTAAGAATAACTTCTTATCCATCGCCTGAAGACGGAACCCCGTTTCATAATTCCATCCGTATTCTGGTTCAAGGCTTAGGTTGATCACGTTATTGGAAGGCCTTACTTCGCTGGTTGTTGGTGCCGAATAGCCTTTGCTTATAGAACCTCTAAGTGTCAAGTCGGAATTGACCAGGTAAGAAAGTGCTAACCTTGGCAAAAGTTGATTGTCGAACTTTCGTTCCCTCTTGGGAATTGGTGTGGGTTGTAAGGTTTCGTAATCATATTTGTTCAGGTTGGCACTTGCAGAGACCTCTACAAGGAGCTTTTCAAGGACATCAAAACTTAGCTGAGCAAACGCAAAACTCGATTTGGCAGTTAGGTCGTCGATCGATTGAACCGCCCCGGGTACACCAGAATTATTATCATAATTTTCGAATCCTGTTCCAGTGCGCGTGCTTTCCACCCCAACATTTAACTTAATGTTAGCTGCTTTCACGCGGGTATTGTATTCAAAGTAAGACCTTAAACCACGAGTATTTTCATCGCGCTTTTCGTAAGTGGTAATGAATGGGTTTTTAAAATCTGTATGGCTTGCATAAACAGAAAGTACGTGTTTAAATTTAGCCGTAATATCCCATGTGTTGGTGATACCTCCATAGATCGTTTTGCTGTAAATCCCGGCGTTTTGTTCTATTGCGCTTTTGGTAAAAGTTGTTGCCAGTCTGGATGTTCTTGGATTTGCCAAAAATTGAGCAGCTGTTAGACCACCCGGAGTGCTGTAGCTCAGGTCGGAATAGAAAACAAGTGCCTTCAGGTTTGCGTTTGGAGCGTAATCCAATTTCTGAAGCATTTGAAAATATTTGCGCTCCATATTGCTGTGCTCACGATAACCGTCGCTTCGCTGATACGCTTGACTTAGGCTTATAGCGTATTTTTTGAATTGCTGGGCAATATTGGCATTTTCGTGAAAAGATCCATATGCTCCGCCCTCGAGCTTTAGCCCGATTTGTGTGGTGTCTGAAGGATACTGTGGTTGCACCAAAATTACTCCTCCTGAATTTGCCCCAAAGATGCTGCCATGAGGTCCCTTCAAAATTTGAAGCTGTCCGGCAGCGGCGACGTCCAAGGCGTTTAGATAGGTATTTCCACCTGCATCTGTAAGTGGGAAATCGTCGAAATAAATCTTCACATTCCGTACTCCAAAAGGCGACCTCAGTAAGCTTCCCCGAATTGATAGTCGGTAACTGCCAGGAGAGCGCTCTTCCATACGAACACCGGAAACTGTGTTCACTGAGCTTACCAAAGAACTAGTGGATTGTTTATCGAATACCGTTTGGTCAACCAAACCTATGCTGCCGGTAGCACGCATCAATGGCTGTTCGGTAAAGTAGGGTTTGATAACGACTTCTTGAAGACGTTTTGTGGTGTCGGTTTTATTTTGAGCGAAAAGTTGAACGCCAGATAGCGTAAGCGCAAAAAGTAAACTTTTTTTCATGTGTTTAAAGCTAACTATTAGTTGTCAGAATCTATGCCCCCGTGTAAACGTTTCCTATGTAGGTTTCTGACACTTCGATGCCTTAATTTTCATTCGATTAATATATCTTTGGGCGATTTTAACGAAAGCATGTTTATCATAAACAATCCACTTTCATTTTTCATTCACATAATCATATTTATATAATATGTCGAACAAAGCAAAAATTATCTATACCAAAACAGACGAAGCGCCAATGTTGGCAACCTACTCTCTTTTACCAATTGTGCAAGCCTTTACCGCATCTGCAGGTATTGATGTAGAAAGCAGGGATATCTCTTTAGCAGGAAGAATCCTGGCAATCTTCCCTGAGTTCCTGAAAGACGATCAAAAGGTTGAAGATGCTTTGGCAGAACTGGGACAATTGGCCACAACCCCAGAGGCAAACATCATAAAATTACCTAATATATCCGCTTCGATTCCGCAGTTGGCAGCTGCCATTACAGAATTGCAGTCGCAAGGTTTTGCAATCCCCAATTATCCGGATAACGCGCAAACAGATGAAGAAAAAGCAATTAAAGCAAAGTATGCAAGAGTTTTAGGTTCTGCAGTGAATCCTGTGTTGCGTGAAGGTAACTCTGATCGTAGGGCGCCGAAAGCTGTCAAGAATTACGCAAAAGCAAACCCCCACTCCATGGGAGCATGGTCTGCGGATTCTAAGACTAAGGTGTTAAGCATGACCGAAGGTGATTTTTACGGATCTGAGAAGTCGGTTACAGTTGGGGAATCCAGTCAGTTTAAGATTGAGTTTGTTACTGCTGATGGTACGGTAGCTGAGCTAAAGGGTTTAGCTCCTCTCAAAGCAGGTGAAGTGATTGATAGTTCTGCCTTAAGTTTATCGGCGTTGAAATCCTTTGTCGTAAAAGCTAAAGAAGAAGCGAAAGAAGCAGGTATTTTACTCTCAGCGCATTTGAAAGCTACAATGATGAAGGTTTCCGATCCGATCATATTCGGTGCTGTTGTAGAAGTTTACTTTGCAGATGTATTCAGCAAATATGCCGACCTGTTCAAAGAGATCAATGTAGATACCAGCAATGGTTTAGGTGATGTCTACGCTAAGATCGCCGGAAACGCAAAGGAAGCAGAAATTAAAGCCGATATAGAAATGGCAATTGCTAAAGGACCAGCTATCGCAATGGTAAACTCAAATAAGGGTATTACTAATTTTCAAGTGCCTTCAGATGTTATCGTTGATGCTTCGATGCCAGCAATGATTCGCACATCTGGTCAGATGTGGAACAAAGATAATCAACAACAAGACACCCTTGCTATGATTCCAGATCGTTGCTATGCAGGCGTTTACACAGCGACAATTGACGATTGCAAAGCTAATGGTGCCTTTGATGTAACGACTATGGGTTCTGTGCCAAACGTTGGATTGATGGCGCAGAAGGCAGAAGAATATGGCTCACATGATAAAACTTTTCAGGCGACAGCTGATGGAATTTTCCGTGTAACTGATGCTGCCGGTGCTGTTTTCTTTGATCAGAATGTTGAAAAGGGAGATATTTTCCGGATGTGCCAGACTAAAGATGCCCCAATTCAGGACTGGGTTAAATTAGCCATTAACAGAGCGCGTTTATCTGCTACTCCTGCTGTTTTCTGGTTAGATCAAAACAGAGCGCATGATCAACAGATAATAGAGAAAGTAACTAAATATTTGTCTCAACATGACACGACGGGTCTAGATATCCGCATTTTGTCGCCTGTAGAAGCCACTAAATTTACGTTAGAAAGACTGCGTAAGGGAGAAGATACGATCTCTGTAACTGGAAACGTTTTGCGTGATTACCTGACTGACTTATTCCCAATTCTGGAACTAGGCACCTCTGCAAAGATGTTATCTATTGTTCCTTTGATGAACGGAGGCGGTCTATTTGAAACAGGAGCTGGGGGTTCTGCACCGAAACATATCGAACAGTTCTTGCAGGAAGGTTATTTGAGGTGGGATTCACTCGGCGAATTCCTCGCGCTAGCAGTTTCATTGGAGCATTTGGGTCAGACTCAAAACAATGCTAAAGCATTGGTGCTTGCAGAAACTTTAGATCTGGCTACAGAGAAATTTTTAGCGAATGATAAGTCGCCAGCTCGTAAGGTTGGTCAGATTGACAATAGGGGATCACATTTTTATTTGGCGTTGTACTGGGCTGAGGGGCTGGCCGCGCAGACTAAAGACAAAGAATTACACGATAGATTTATTCCATTGGCTAAGGTGCTTGCCAACAATGAAATACAGATAGTTAAGGAATTAATTGATGCACAAGGTAAGCCAGAAAACATCGGTGGTTATTACCATCCTAATGACGATCTGGCACTCAAAGCCATGCGTCCAAGCGCTACATTTAATAATGCATTAGCGAGTTTATAGCAACAACATCTAATAAATCTAAGCGCCCATTTGCATTTGCAGATGGGCGCTTTATTTGCGGCGCAAATGCTTTGTCCTTCACTCAAATAAAATACCGAAACAAATAAAGATCTGGTAGCGTTATACAGTATATAAAATATATGGCTATGAGCGCAAACGAGGATAATAATTCAGACAATAAAGGTTCAAATGATAAACTGCACAATTCAGATTTGGGCGAGACGAAGGATTTTAATAATTTATCGTTTAATAAAGAAAAAAATACATTTGAAGTAGATGTGAAGGGTGAGGATAAAGATTATGATCATCCATTTCCTTATGAAACGCCATCTGCAAACGGTGCTGATTTTAATTCCGATTATGACGAGGCCAACCCGTATATAGGCGATGAATACGCCAAAAAGGAAGATGCAATTCAGGATGATTTAGATGACCTAGGAATGCATGTTGATAGTGGAGAAAGTGTTGAGCTTGATCCTGAAGATGAGATTTTGGGACGTACTCCAGAAGATGAGCGTACCGATCTTGACGAGGAAGGATACCCGATAAACGATAGTCCAGTAAATTCTTAAGCTATTAAGTAAAAATTTAACTGGTAATATCAAGATTAAACATCTTCCGCATTTCTTCAAGTTTTGGGTTTTTTTCTAATAGATATTGATACTTTTCAGTGCTTGTGTATAATCTGTTCACTGCTACACGCTCCATTTGCTTGGTTTTAATGCTGATGTTAAAATTTCTGAGCTTGGGGCGTATTGCATTTAATAAATCAATCATTTCATCTTGCAAGAGACTTTCCTGAAGCTTATGTTCGATATGAACTAGGATAACATCGCCATCTTCTAATTTAGGATCAGCACTTGTTAACAAGGTGTAGACGTTGATTTTTCCATCTTCTTTAGCTTTACTGGCATAGCGATTCCAGCATTCAACAAGTTGCTCTTGAGAAACCGGCTCTTTTGCATCTCCCGTTATATACTTAGTCTCTTTATCATCATCACCTGTTGCCACCCTTTCCAAATCCGTCAATGAGGGAATTAAAGTTGCAAGTTTAGTATTCGAATACAGATTGTTCAGTGCGATTTTAGCGTGTAGAGCGGTGGCCGTAGCAAAAACCTTAGTAGTAGGAATATTGCTTACTGGTGCTGTGGAAATCGACTCTTCAAATTGGATCGGTGCCTCTTTTTGTGGCGCCGTTACCTCCGCGGCTTTGGGACTTTCCGGCTGCGGACTGGAAACTACGTTAGTTTTTTTTTTAATCTGATCTTCGTCAGTTAATGAATTGTCTTTAGGTATTTGTGCCAATTGAAGCACGGATGGGATGTGACACATCTTTATGAGAGACAGCTCAACCTGCAAGCGTTGGTTTTTACTGTTCTTGTAGTTTAGGTCGCATTGGTTAGCGAGGTTTAATGCAGTAAGTATAAATGACACAGCCGTTTGCTGGCTCTGTACATGGTATTTTTGCTTAATGTTTTCACTTACCTCCAATAACCTCGTTGTTTGAGGGTCTTTGGCCACTAATAGGTTTCTCAAATGATTGGAGAGCCCGTTGATAAAATTATTACCATCGAAGCCATTGTTTAAAATGTCATCAAACAAAATAAGCGCCTGACTAACGTTTGAACTTGTGAGGTATTCTGTAAGCTTAAAATAGTAATCGTAATCCAGGATATTCAGATTATCAATTACTGATTTATAAGTGAGGTTCTTATTGGTATAACTAACGATCTGGTCGAACATAGACAAAGCATCCCTCAAACCACCATCTGCTTTTTGCGCAATGATGTGTAAACCGTCAGCTTCTGTTGCGATATGTTCACGTTCTGCAATTGTCGTAAGCAGGGCTGCGATGTCGTCAACTTGAATTCTATTGAAATCAAAGATTTGACATCTAGAAAGTATCGTAGGAAGAATTTTGTGTTTCTCTGTTGTTGCTAAGATAAAGATGACGTAAGAAGGAGGCTCTTCCAACGTTTTTAAAAAGGCATTGAATGCGTTTGCGGACAACATATGAACCTCATCAATGATGTAGATCTTATACTTGCCTGCCTGTGGCGGAATCCTTACTTGTTCGATCAGACTTCTGATATCGTCTACCGAGTTGTTTGATGCAGCATCGAGCTCGTGGAAGTTGAAAGAGTGGCCGGTTTGAAAAGAAACACAAGAATCGCAGGTTCCACAGGCTTCCTGATCCGCCCTAGGGTTTGTGCAGTTAATCGTCTTAGCCAAAATGCGCGCGCAGGTGGTTTTTCCGACACCCCTCGGACCGCAAAAAAGAAAAGCTTGGGCGAGTTGATTGTTTTTAATGGCGTTTTTCAACGTTCCTGTAATGTGCTGCTGACCAACAACGGTTTCAAACGTTGCAGGGCGATACTTACGGGCTGAAACAATAAAGTTTTCCATTCGAGCACGAAATTAGAAATTTTTTATAAATCGATAAAGGTTTGTTGGGAAATAAAACTATTTTCGGGATATCAAACAAACAAATCTTTATGAAACGCTCAATCACTGGCTTATTGCTAGCCCTTCCTATGCTCTCTATGGGGCAACCAAATTATCAAAAAGGATATATAGTAAATAATTCAATGGATACCTTAAAGGGGTACATAGATTATAAGCCGAAAGTCAATACTGTACCATCCATCAGCTTCCGACAGGAACTGAACTCTCCGGCACAAGCCTTCACTCCAAATAGTGCAAAAGGGTATGGCATTAATGGGGCAGCGTCCTTCGAATCTTTCAATGTTCGCATTAGCAATGGCTCAACAAAAACGGAAGGCTTGAAGGTAGGTATTGATACCTCTTCCAGAAGAGCTTTTGTGTTTTTGAAAGTCTTGCAACGTGGACCTAATGTTACCATCTATTCCTATACCGATGAGATTAAGGAGCGGTTTTATATTAAGGGAAATGCGAGTACCGCGCCTTATGAGCTGATCAGAATGCGTTATATCGAGGCAAACAATAGCAGCAAAGTGGTAGGTGCCGACAGATATAAGGGGCAGCTGTTGTTTGAAATGAGAAGTTACAATGCCGGCACTGAGTTCTTTGAGGCCGACTTTGATGATTTAGCCTATTCAGAAACGGAAATGATTAAAGTTGCTGCAATGATCAACAGAATGCAGGTTCGTGTGGCTAAGAAGGGTTTCAGATTCTTTGTGGGAGCTGGGGTAGGTGGTACCGGTGTAAAATATACTGGACAGAATCCTCTTGCCAATGCGGAAGCTATTGCTACAGCATCTTATATGCCATCCTTTAATGTGGGTATAGATATGGCTGCGAAAACTTTAGCTGAAAGACTTATCTACAGAGCAGAGTTGTCTTTGTTTATGGGTAAGGACACTAAAGTTACTTATGGCCAGTATATTCATTCCTTTGACCATACCACGCTTTATTTAAGTCCCAAACTTTTATACAACGTATATAACACGACAATGCTAAAAGTCTATGCCGGTTTAGGAGCAGGGGCCAGCTATACCAGTTACAGCAACATCAAATCGGGCAAAACAGTTTCTGTAGCAATGAGCCCGGATGACTTCGATGAAATAATAATAGACTTAAAACCAACTGCATTTTCCTACAACCTCAATTTTGGGTTTGCGATCCGTAAAATTGAAGTTACTGCGATGTATACACCGCATTATAAGATCAGCGACTATGCCGGATTTAATGTGTTAATGGGAATCATGCATGCAGGAATCAAATATCGTTTCGACTGATAGTCAAACCTTTTGATTATTTAAATTTAATTCTTAGATTTGCAGCCCCGTAATAAAGTTACGGGATTAAATTAAAAACATAATATAACAATGAATCAGTACGAAACTGTTATCGTTCTAACCCCGTTGTTGTCGGAAGAGATTGCTAAAGAGGCATTAGCCAAATTCAGCAAGATCCTTACTGACAGCGGAGCCGAAATTGTTCAAGAGGACAATTGGGGTTTGAGAAAATTAGCGTATCCGATTGAGAAGAAAGCAAGCGGATTTTTTCACCTTACAGAATACAAATCTTCTGGAGAAGTGATTAGTAAATTGGAATTGGAGCTTAAGCGCGATGAGCGCGTATTGCGTTTCCTTACCATTAAGCTTGACCGTCATGCGGTTGCGTATAATGAGAAAAAACGTAGTGGTGCTTTTAATAAAAAACCTAAACAGGAGGCTGCAGTATAATGGCAAGGGATCAAATACAATATGTTACCGCCCCAAAGGTGGACGATAACAGAAAAAAATATTGCCGTTTCAAGAAAAATGGTATCAAATACATTGATTACAAAGACGCAAACTTTTTGTTAAAATTTATCAATGATCAAGGTAAATTACTACCACGTCGTTTAACCGGTACTTCACTGAAATTCCAACGTAAAGTGGCTCAAGCGGTAAAGCGTGCACGTCACATTGGTTTGTTACCGTTCGTTGCTGACCAATTAAAATAGGAACTGAGAGATGGAAATCATTTTAAAACAAGATATCAAATCCCTAGGGGAGAAAGATGATATCGTAAATGTAAAGCCGGGATACGGTCGTAACTACCTAATCCCGCAAGGATTTGGTCAGTTGGCAACTGTGTCTGCTAAGAAGGTTTTAGCTGAAAACCTAAAACAAGCTGCATTTAAACAAGATAAAATTAAGAAAGATGCTGAAGGTATTGCTGAGCGTTTAGCTGCGGTTAAACTATCAATTGGTGCCAAAGCAGGTGAGTCAGGGAAGATCTTTGGTGCAGTAAATACCATAATGATTGCTGATGCATTGAAACAACAAGGTTTTGATGTTGATCGTCGCCGTATTACTTTTGAAACTGAACCTAAATTTGTTGGTGAGTACATCGCTAACCTAAACTTACACAAAGAAGTGAAAGTTAAAGTTCCTTTTGAAGTTGTAGCTGAGTAATTTTAACCAAATATTTATAAAGCGTTCAGGTTTCCTGAGCGCTTTTTTTATGAGTATTTTTCTTAGGGCTTTCTCGTAGAGTGGGCTGTTTTATTATCTTTGAATGATGGAAAAATCGAAGTGGTCTGCACGTAAGACTAAGAATCCCCGGTTAAAAAAGATTAGCGCAATACTATCTAAATTATTGCTCTGGTTTTTAATGGTCACAGTACTTTGGGTCTTAGTTTACAGGTTCGTAAACCCTCCTATCACTTTGCTAATGGTTCAAAGGAACATCGAGCGGAGCAGTGATGATAAGCCTGCAAAGATGGAGAAGAAGTGGGTTGATTTTGAGGATATCTCAGATAACATGAAGCGCGCTGCGGTATCGGCCGAAGACCAGCTGTTCTTAAAACATATCGGCTTTGATGTTAAAGCAATTGAAAAAGCTTTTGAAACAAACAGAATGGGTAAAAAAATCAAAGGTGGAAGTACTATTTCTCAGCAAACTGCAAAGAATGTTTTTCTTTGGCCGGGCAGGTCCTGGATACGTAAAGGCTTCGAGGCCTATTTCACGTTGTTGATTGAGATCCTTTGGAGTAAGGAACGGATCCTTGAGGTCTATCTTAATGTTATCGAGATGGGAGACGGCGTTTATGGTGCTGAAGCCGCCGCTCAAGAGTACTTTGGTAAATCCTGCGGCAAATTAACTAAGTCACAATCAGCCTTAATTGCAGCCTGCTTTCCTAACCCCATAAAATGGACGCCAAGAAAGCCAACACAATACATTAAACATAGACAATACTTAATTCTTAGAAATATGAGAAGATTGGGTCCATTAGACCTTTAAGTTTATAACAAATGGGCGAACACGAGGTTGTGCCAGCTCTGCTCGAATGGAACCTGCCATTTATTCTCCAATTCTGCGAGGGTTTGAACCATATTGTTAAAAACAATAGTCTCAGATCTGACAGCTTTGATGTTTATCAATGTCTCAAAATTTTCTTTGCTGGCAACAACAACCTTCCCCTCAGCCAGGTAAGCTATATTAAATCTGTTGAACAAATCCACTCTATACTGGTGTTCAATTTCCTTTACCACCCTTACGGAGGCATCAATTGAGCAACCTGTAACCCCAGCAGTAGCCTCATCCACCGTAAACACCAGGAAGAAATTATGAAACACTTCGGCTTTTGCCTGTAGCTGGTGACCGTGTGCTTTCCACTGCGAAGCAAATTCAGAAATCTTTTGCTCAATCGCAACTACCTCTTCTTTGGTGAAAGCCCGGTCGCTTTGATAGATCCAAACTTTAGATTGTGGAGAAAAACTCATGATCAAAAATACATTTTTTTTTAACTTGATGCCTTCAAATCACTTCCCTAATGAAAAAGTTTACAATTAAGTTGAGAACATGCCTATTAGGACTCTTCTGTCTGTTTTTAATGGCTTTTTCCATTCCTACTGATCTATTTGAGGAAACGGCATTTATTCAAAAAATGCTAAAAGATCATTATGATGAGATCGCAATTAAGCCCGCTTTGAAGCGTTATGAATTGAATGTTACTAACAGTGGCTTTTGCCGATATAAACGTTTTTATGCTAGTGGAAAGGTAGAATACTTTTCCTTTAACCTTACTAAGTTTGCAGGTATCGATTACTATGGTACAGATAAAGCGGGTGATCTCTTGTTGAGAACGCTGGGAGATGATGTGATCGTGCAGACTTACAATGATCGGCAAGGCGATGTGGACAGTATGGCAAGCTATATGGCTATTCCTTTAAAGAATGTGGAAGCAGAGCAACTGTCTGAGCTAGCAGAACGTCTGGTTAAAATGAATGCACACTTATTGGCTCAAAAATAGTATAGACAGCACTTTCTTCATTTCGAGAAGCAACACTGATCTTCGTGTCGCCAGCATGTTGGGTAAATAGTTGTTGCACCAACTGCGGACAATTATTATCCTTTGATAAATGCGCCAGTAGAAGGTGCGTCATGTCATCAGACTTATGCGCCAGGAAAAGATCGAGTGCCTGCTTATTTGACAAGTGACCGCGACCACCAGAGATTCGGCGTTTCAAGAAGTACGGATAAGCGCTCTTGCTCAGCAATTCATCATCGTAATTGGCCTCTAAAAAAGCTGCGGAACACTGCTTAAAATAAAAAGTAAGCTGTTCGCAAGCAGAGCCTAAATCAGTGAACACCCCAACCTTAGTAGCTCCACAGGAAATCATGAAGCTAAAGGGTTCTGATGCATCGTGAATCTTAGGAAAGCCGATTACTTCAAGGCTGCCAATAGCAGTTGCGGTATGTCCGGAAATGTAGTTGATCAAGTCCTGTCGAAGGCTAAACCTGCAACCCATCAAGGTACCCGGAGTAATATAAATCGGAAGGTTGTATTTCGATGCGAGGTTACACAGTCCCTTGATATGATCCGTATGTTCGTGGGAAATAAATATGGCCTTCACCTTACTCAAGGAAAGACCCAAACGCAGCATACGCTTTTCTGTTTCCTTGCAGGACAATCCAGCGTCAACAAGAATAGCTTCGGTTTCATTGCCTATATAGTAACAATTTCCGTTACTGCCCGAGTTGAGGGATGCGATTTGTAAGTCGTTACAAGCCATTTGCCCTTACCGTGATTTCTGCGATGTCGAGAACCTGTACATTTTGATCTTCATCTTTTAGCTTAACACCATCGCTAAGCATGGTCATGCAGAACGGACAACCTGCAGCAATAATTTGTGGTTGCGTTTTCAAAGCTTCTTCAATTCTTTCGATGTTGATGTCTTTTTCTCCTTTCTCCGGTTCTTTAAACATCTGAGCTCCACCGGCACCACAGCATAGGCCACCAGATTTACAGCGTTTCATTTCGACCAGCTGTGCGTCAAGAACCTCGAGTGCAGCGCGCGGAGCTTCATAAATTCCATTAGCCCGACCAAGGTAACATGGGTCGTGATAGGTTATTTTCTTTCCTTTAAAGCTTTCGCCGCCTTCAGCTTTCAATTTACCCCCATTAATCAAGTCCTGAATTAACTGCGTATGATGTATGATGTCGTAATTGCCACCTAGCCCAGGGTATTCATTTTTTATGGTGTTAAAGCAGTGCGGACAACCCGTCACGATCTTTTTAATGTTGTATCCATTCAAGACTTCGATGTTGGTCATGGCTTGCATCTGGAAAAGGAATTCATTCCCTGCACGTTTTGCAGGATCACCTGTGCAGCTTTCTTCGGTTCCAAGAACTGCATATTTTATACCCACATGATGAAGGATCTTACAGATGTCGCGAGTCGTTTTTTGTGCACGTTCATCATAGCTGCCTGCGCAGCCCACCCAAAACAATATTTCAGGCTCTTCGCCCTTGGCTATCATTTCTGCCATTGTTGGCACTTCAAAATTTAATTGCTCGCTCATGTTTAACGCTATCTTTAAGCTTTGAATTTAGTTATCTTATTAGTTTTCTTTCGCCCAGTTCAAACGATCGGCTGGAGAGTATTTCCATGGGGCACCATTGTTTTCAATGTTTCCCAACATGTTGGCAATGCTTGATGGAGATTGGGATTCTTCCATTACTGCGTATCTTCTCAAGTCGGTAATGATGGCCAAAGGATCAATATTGATCGGACAAGCCTGTGTGCAGGCATTACAGCTTGTACAAGCCCAAATTTCTTCTCTACTGATGTAAGTGTCAATTAACGACTTGCCGTCGTCAAATCCATTCCCCCTCTTGTCAATATTCTTTCCAACTTCTTCCAATCTATCACGGGTATCCATCATGATCTTTCTTGGCGAAAGAAGTTTTCCGGTGATGTTAGCCGGGCAAACAGAAGTGCATCTTCCGCACTCGGTGCAAGTATAGGCATTCATCAAATTTACCCAGGTCAGATCATTCACATCTTTTGCGCCAAAGCGTCCTGCTTCAGCTTCCTCAGGCACAAACGAAGGATCCAGCATAGCCTTCACTTCATTGGTAACGCTTGTCATGTTGTTGAATTCTCCCAATGGCTCCAGGTTGGAGAAATAAGTATTGGGGAAGGCGAGCATGATGTGGAAGTGTTTGGAGTAGGGCAGGTAATTTAAAAAAGCAAATATGCCGATGATGTGAAACCACCAACAGCCTCTTTCGATAAGGATCAAGCTGCTTTCCGTATCTGGCAATAATCCCTGTAAATGTTGACTAATCGGGAAAGCACCCGCCACGATGTAGTGCCCGGATCCCAAGGCCTGAAGTTTAGCATCCGCAGCGTTCATCAGTAAAAATGCAGACATCAACAAGATTTCTACGATCAAAATGTAATTGGCATCAGATTTCGGCCAGTTGGTCATCTCGACTCCGGAAAAGCGTTTAAGCTTGATGATGTTTCTTCTGATGAGGAAAATGATACAGGCGAACCAAACACCAAAGGCAAGGAGTTCGAAAGAGCCGATAAGGCCATTATATAATCCGCCTAAACCGCCAAAGATCCGGTGCGTGCCAAATATCCCATCGATCATGATCTCCAGAACTTCCAGATTGATGATGATGAAACCGGCATAAACAACGAAATGTAGGAGGGCAGGGACAGGGCGGAAAAACATCTTCGTTTGTCCGAATGCTACTTTTAGCACCGTCATCAGTCGTTTTTGAGGCTGATCAGTTCTATCAACCGCCTTTCCGATCTTAATATTTCTAATGATCTTTTTAAGGTTGTAGCTGAATAAGGCGATTGCCGCTATTGTGAACGCTATAAATATGATTTGTGACACCATTTTTAAATATCTCTATAGTGAATGCTAAGTTAAGATATTTAGCTTAATTCAAATTACTATGCATGCATAAAGTTTAATATTTAGAAGCGATTTAAATAAATGGGTTGATCTGGATTTTTTTTCAAAAAAGATTTTGGTATTTAAAAAAAGACACTACATTTGCAATCCCAAACGGGAAGTAGGTACGGTAGCTCAGTCGGTAGAGCAATGGACTGAAAATCCATGTGTCGCCGGTTCGATCCCGGCCCATACCACTACTTAAAAAAGGTCTTTTTCTAACGGAAAAGATCTTTTTTAAGTATTCAACAGGTTTGTTTCGCATTTAGATACTATTATGTATTCATCATGAATGATAAATATTGTAAAACTGTATGAAAATGGGATCAAAGCTTAATTTTTAATCCTTGCTCCACAATATTTGGTGTTGATCAGGTTTTATATTTACGCATCTTTACTGCAAATCCGGAAGATGATCAAGACCATTTCCATTACTGAATTCTTTTCTTTGACTGAACAGGTGCCTCTGGTGGATGTAAGAACCCCGGCAGAATTTGAACAGGGCAAGGTCCCCGGCGCATTTAACATCCCCATATTTACCAATGAAGAACGCGTTAAAGTTGGCACTACTTACAAACAGATTGGCAGAGAACAGGCTATTTTATTAGGTTTTGACCTGACAGGCAGCAAATGGTCCGGCTTCATCAAACAGGCGCTAGAAATTGCACCATTTAAGAAGATCGCAGTTCATTGCTGGCGCGGCGGAATGAGAAGTGGCGCAATGGCCTGGGCATTTAACCTTTATGGCTTTGAGGTCTATCTAATCGAGGGTGGTTACAAAAATTACCGCAGGTGGTCGCTTAGTCAATTTGAGAAGCCTTATCGCCTCAACGTTTTAGGGGGCATGACGGGGTCCGGCAAAACCAGTTTACTCCATCAGTTTCGTACGATGGGGCAACAGATCGTCGATCTGGAAGAACTTGCACAGCATCAGGGTTCTTCTTACGGAACAATGAACAGTATGGTGCAGCCTACACAAGAACAATTTGAGAATGACCTCGCTTTTCAGCTCAACACATTTGACACCTCTAAACCGATATGGATTGAAGATGAGAGTCTGACCATAGGTAAAAGATGCATACCCAAGCCTTTGTGGGATCAAATGCGCAAAGCAAATCTGATTAACCTCATTGTTCCCCAAGAACAACGGGTTGAACTTTTAGCAAAGGAATATGGTAGTTTAGATAAAGTGTTTTTAGAGGAATGCACTCAGCGAATCCGCAAAAGACTCGGACCTGAACAAACGAAAAACGCCATTCTTGCAATAAACGAACACAGAATGGAGGACTTTGTTAAGCTGGTGCTGAACTATTATGACAAGGCGTACAGCAACGGTCTTAGCAAGCGCGATCAGAAAAGTATTCGCACTATTTATACTGAAAATACACATCCGCAGCCCAATGCGGTTAGGATCCTCGATTTATTAAAAGGAAAAGAACAATAACCCAATGGAAGATATTAAACTTACCCAATATTCACACGGTGCCGGCTGCGGCTGCAAGATTAGTCCAGCTATACTAGACAAGATTTTGCACAGTAGTGTTCCCTCGGCAGTTGATCCACTTCTACTCGTAGGAAATGACAAGCGGGACGATGCAGCTGTTTTTGACCTTGGCAACGGCACGGGACTAATTTCTACGACTGACTTTTTTATGCCAATTGTAGATGATCCCTATGATTTCGGACGGATCGCGTCTGCAAATGCCATCAGCGATGTTTATGCAATGGGTGGTAAGCCGATTATGGCCATCGCCATTCTGGGATGGCCGATCGACAAGCTTCCCGCGGAGGTTGCACAAAAGGTATTGGAAGGTGCCAGATCAATTTGCGCAGCCGCGGGAATCACACTTGCAGGAGGCCACAGTATCGATTGCCCAGAGCCAGTATTTGGATTGTCTGTAAATGGTCTTGTTGACATCAAAAACCTTAAACAGAACTCAACTGGTACTGCAGGTTGTCGTCTTTATTTAACGAAAGCAATAGGTGTGGGGATTTTGTCGACTGCACAGAAAAGAGGGATTCTACTTCCTGAAGACGCGGCTATTGCGTTAAAGAGTATGACGACTTTAAATAAGCTGGGGGAGATATTTGGAAAACTTGACAGTGTAAAAGCAATGACGGACGTAACAGGCTTTGGGTTATTAGGCCATCTAGCCGAGATGTGCGAAGGTAGCGGGCTCTCCGCAGTAATCGAATTTGATAAAGTTCCAGTCATCAAATCACTGCCACAGTACCTGGAGCAGAATTGCTATCCCGGAGGCTCGCAAAGAAACTGGAATAGCTATGGGCATAAAATTAGTAACCTTACAGATCTGCAAAGGTTTGTACTCTCAGATCCACAAACTAGCGGTGGATTGTTGGTAGCGGTTGCACCAGATGGTGTTGACGAATTTGAACGTCTACTTGAGGAAAATGGCTTAACTCAAAGTCATTTAACGTCCTTGGGCTATCTGGAAGATCGAAATCCTGAATATATAATAAGGGTCATTTAAAATTTCTTGGTCTTTTGGCTTCAACGATCAAAGTCAGCCGAGTTTGACTTACCATTTTAGTGTTTATACATTCAGCTAGCGATTTAAAAGAGTTTTTAACAAAAATAGATCTTTACGGATTCGTATCCCAAATAATTGGTATATGATCCCGGCATTCCGCTATTTTAATTTTAGACCTTTCCTACATTGCTCTTTAACGAAACATTCTGGTTGATAAGGGGTTTGTACTGAAACTTTGCAAATACCGCTGTGGTATGTGTTTTATGGGTGTTTCCTTAGGGCCGAGCGCTAGCAGACACGAAGCAGACCCGAAGCAGGCACGAAGCCGAGACATAGCTGAGGGCACTAGTAATAAACTAGTAACGCAGTTCTTTGTGGCCCTGAAATAGGGAAATGTAGTAGTAGATAGTACCATGATTAGCAGCAGCATTGGTTGATTGCTGAAACGAACCTACAATACTGATATTAAAAAAATGAAGGTTTTACACCTAAAATGGGGTGACTGCACACTTAAAGTGGTAAGTGTGCACATAAATCCTTAAGTGTTCAGTTAGACCGATATATGAATTTTAACGATAAATAGTAGGTTTTCTAAGCGAATGCATTAAAAATTTACTATCAAAAACCGTGGATTTGGGAGATACGAAGGTTTGTCTCAAAAACTAAGATATTATTTATGTTAAGACCTCAATCAAATTCTTCCCGATAGAATTCTATATAGCTGTCGTTTATTCATCGTCATATTAGTAGTTGATGCACTTCATAATTCAAAAATAATTTTATCAAAACAAATTCTAAGTTTATCGGTTAATATTATTAAGAGTTAAAATCATGAAAGCAACCTGGAACAATCAAGTCTTAGCAGAAAGTAACGACACAATTGTAATTGAAAACAATCATTATTTTCCTGCTTCATCTATAAAAAAGGATTTTTTTCAAGCTTCCAGCAAACACACTGCCTGCCCTTGGAAGGGTGAAGCATCTTACTATACTTTAGAAGTTGATGGTCAAAAAAACGAAGACGCCGCGTGGTATTATCCAAACCCAAAAGATGCTGCACAAGAAATTAAGGGTTACATAGCTTTTTGGAAGGGCGTAAAGGTTGAATAAACCAAGGTTAATGTAATATACTATATCGGCTGCAGTCAAGTATAGTCATCTGGAACGATGGAGGTGATAAGTCAGAACTGCATTTCACAATTATTTCAAATCGAACTGCGCGATAAGAAACTCTTATAACCGCTTGGAGTTACACCAGTAATTTTTTTAAATGTTCGGGAAAAGTGTGAAAGACCATCGAAACCCGTCATCCCTGCAATATCAGCATACTTGGAGCTCGTAGTTCTGATCAGGTGTTGGGCGCGCTCGATCCGCTTCTGGTTGATGTACGCTAATGGGCGTGAGCCAGTATTCCGCAGGAAAAGTCTGGAAAAATATTCAGGGTTTTGATTTGCTCTTTCAGCAAGCGATTTAACCGACAAAGGCTGATGTAAATAAATAGAAATGTAGCTGATGGATTCCATGATTTTTACAGGGATCAGTTCCAACTCGGTTTTTCCTAAAATTTCTGGGCTCGTAAATCTGGATACCATTTGATAAAGAATACCCTGCGTCTCCAGAAATTGGGTTGTATTCTGATCCATGTTAAGCTGTTGATATTCCTTATAATAAACATCTTTCTCGTAAATTTTAGGGTCGTCTGAACGATTGATTCCTCGTCCTGGGTTTACTGTTAACAACCGTTTAAAGTTTATTATATCAATATCCAGCGCTTTTACTTTAAATATTGATCTGTTGTTAGAAAAAATAGAACTACCATCGGATGATTCCTCAAAAAACTGAACAAAATACTGATTAAGGGTACTTTTACAAAACAAATTGCAGAGTGTGAAGCTTGGAATGATATATAAATACCCGCTTTCCAGTTCCAATATTTTCTCAAAATGGGAGATTTTGCCCTCCCCCGCTGCTATATAATAGATCCGGTGATAAGGACTGATTACATTGTTATAGTTCCATTTGGAATCCAATTGAACAAGATCAACATTCATAAGGGAAAAGCTATGCGATAATATTCGCTTCATCATAGTGCTAATGTAACAAATTTTACACGGTCTGTTTTGTGCTAAATGTTGTCTGTTTTGGTTTAATATAAAGAATGGCTGGTAACATACATTTGATGAAGTAACGGAATATGAAACACTACAGCATAGCAGCCACTCTGATCTTAACTATCTTCTTTAACATTCGCTGTTTTTCTCAACCGAAGCCAGATGATAAAGGACTAAAAGACTATTATAAGAATTATTTCCCTATTGGGGTGGCCGTAACACCCGGACAACTCAGGGATCCTGCGCAGCGTTCATTGATTCTCAAACATTTTAACAGTATCACTGCAGAGAATGCAATGAAAATGGGACCTATTCACCCTGAAGAAGACCGCTATAACTGGCGGGATGCAGATGCGATTGTAGAATTTGCAGTTGCGAACGGACTAAAGGTAAGGGGGCACAATTTATGCTGGCATAAACAGGCTCCAAAATGGATTTTTCTCGACCAGGCAGGAAACACGGTAACTAAAGAAGTATTACTTAATCGCCTGAAAGCACACATCTACGCGGTAGTTGGACGCTACAAAGGTAAAATTTATGCCTGGGATGTGGTTAATGAAGCAATTTCTGATAATCCCAAAATGCTTCTGCGCAATTCACTATGGTATAAGATCTGCGGTGAGGATTACATTGCCAAGGCTTTTGAATATGCACATCAAGCGGATCCAAATGCTGTGCTTTTCTATAACGATTATAACACGGAGTCCCCGGAGAAAAGAGAGCGCATATTCCAATTGTTGAAAAAGCTGAAAGACGCAGGGGTTCCTGTACACGCCGTGGGACTGCAGGGGCACTGGTCGATCATAGATCCCAGCGAAGCTTCCCTGAATGCATCCATTACTCGTTTCTCTGCACTTGATATTGACGTTCAGGTCACCGAATTGGACATGTCTGTTTATACCGATGGTAACATTGTTGAGCAGGCTAGTAATACCGAGAGTAGGGGCTTTAGCGCAGATCGGGAATACAAACAGCAAATGCAGTATGCGAAAATGTTCAGCATACTTAGGGCCAATAAAGCATCGATTACTGGAGTTACTTTCTGGAATCTGTCTGACAGGCATAGCTGGCTGGATAATTTTCCAGTACGGGGCCGCAAGAATTTTCCACTTTTATTCGACGACCAGTTAACGCCTAAAAAAGCCTACTGGGGAGTGGTGAATTTCTAATTATGAACAACACTTCCACGGACAGGGCGCTATGAACTGGCAACTAAAACTGGAGGAACTTGAAATAGGATTCTGCCTATCAACCTTGGAACTCGGTAAATATTAGTCCGAAGAAAGATATTTTAGGCATTTGGGCTGTTTATGCCGGTTAAATATTCAAGTGATTGAATTGTTAACCGCGGTGGCGAAGGTTTTTTTAATTAGGTTCGTCTAACCATCAGAAGATTTTGGAAGAACAATTTTTAGTTGACGAATTGCAGCAGGGAAAAGAAAGTGCCTACCTCTACCTGGTAGAAACTTATCGCGTCCGTGTGTTTAATTTGGTGCTGAATATTTTGCAGGACGAAGATGATGCGGATGATACGGCGCAGGAAGCATTTATACAACTTTATCATTCCATACACCAGTTCAAAAAAGACAGTACACTGGGTACTTGGATCTACAGAATAGCCGTTAGAAAGGCTTTAGACAAGTTGCGCCAGCGGAAGAACAGGCAACGTTTGCTTGGTTTTCTACCCTGGTGGATGCCGAAGGAAGATGTGGGAGCACAGCGTGCTTTTTACCATCCTGGTATTGCGCTAGAAAATAAAGAGAAGGCAGCCGATCTTTTTAAAGCAATAAATGCCCTTCCTGAGAAACAAAAAATTGCTTTCACACTCATCAAGGTCGAAGGTTTGAGTTACATAGAGGCGGGCGATATTATGGGACAAAGTGTTAAAGCAGTTGAATCATTGATATCAAGAGCGAAACAAAATTTGCAGGAACGATTACAGCAGTATCGAAACTAGATATACCATGAAAAATGACATTAAAATTTCTATTACCGATGATTATCTAAAGAGTTTAGCTGGAGCAACGCCTGCGGAAACAAAGGGGTTTTTCTATGAAAGGCTACTCGTTCGGATGAAAGCAGCGGAAACAAAAGAAGAATGGTTATTTCAATCTAGTCCCGCATTAATTGTAGGAGCCCTTTCTATTATGCTGGTTTTGAATATGGCGTTGTTTTTTAGGTATCCGGAAAAGGATAAATCTGACATACAGGTAACGTTAAAAGATTTTGCGGCGGCATACGACCAAACTTTATATAGCAATTATTAGATATGATGAATTTCAGAAAAAGCTTTACTAAGGTGTTGATCTTGCTACTTGTCTTCGCGAATGTTTTAACACTTGGAATGTTCTGGTTTAATCGGGATAGACCCAGGATTGTCAGGCACGCGGGTGGTCCTGCCGAATTCATTATTAAGGAACTGAACCTGAATAAAGACCAACAGGCAAAATATCTGGAACTGGTAGCTGCTCATCAGCAATCTGTAAAAAACGTACGTGCTAATTTGAAAGAAGCAAAAGATGACTTTTTCGACCTGCTGAACGAACCTGGCGTTACCGAAAGTAAAAAGACTGATGCGGCAAAAAAAGTGAGCATATATACAGAACGGATTGACATCATTACCCTTGATCATTTTGCAGCATTACGTGCGTTGTGTAACCCCGTTCAGCAGCAAAAATTTGCGAATATTATGAAAGAGGTGACTCGGATGATGGTACAGCCAGGTCCTGAACAGCCTGAACATGGAGGGCCGCCGCCCGATGGCGATATGCCCCCGCCACCATTTGCAGGGGATAGGTAATTAGTCGGACTAAAAAAATGTCGGATACCGAAGGGTTCTTGATAACGATACGTCTAAGTACTATAAACCTAAACTCAAACGTAAAAGATTATGAGATTCATTCGCTTAGATTTATCCGCTGTTTTGCTTTTGCTGCTGATGAATTCAGCATGTAAAAAATCTAATGAAGCAAAAGCTGAAGAAGCCAATCTGGTTGTAAAAACTGAAGTTTCTGCCAATGTGCCGGAAGTATTCAAAAAAGTCTACGGAGCATCCAGTATTACTTCTGACGGAACGTATGTTACCATTAAAAGTAATGGTCTACCGGATCACAAGAGTGCTTACTATGACCCGTCAAATGCGCTTTATGAGAATTTCACAGGTGCTACATTTGGCGGTTATCAATTTTCGAAAAATCCCAACACACTAACGGCGCAAAGCTACACCTTTAAAATACCCTTAAATCCAATGGTGGCTGCTGTACATGGCAGTACGCCGATGGGACCAATTGGAGTTGCCATAAATGGTATTCCCTTGTATAACCAATATGCCGGCGGAGGCGCGGCACTAGCTGGCGAGATTGTTAGTTTTGACCAAGGCTGGGGGCATCCAGATCCGGGATCGCACTACCACTACCATGTGGAGCCCATAAAGCTCACTGCGACAAAGGGTGCAGATGCGTTGCTGGGTTTTCTCCTTGATGGATTTCCAGTTTATGGCCCTAGTGAAAACGGTGCTCTTGTTGCCTCATCTTCATTAGATGCTTACCACGGCCACACCGGTGCAACTGCAGAATACCCTACCGGTATTTATCACTACCATTTTTCTGCAGTAGCGCCGTACTTAAACGGAAGTGGTTTTTATGGTACCGCTGGAACTGTAAGTTTCTAAATGAGGGCTGGCAAAATATTAAGCCTCCTGCTAGTCTTGCTTGTTGGAGTTATTGCCTGCAAGTTTACTGGTACCGGATCAACAAAAAAGTATACAGATATCCATAATCCTGGCTTCGTTTATCAACAGGATACTTTGTATTTAAACAGAGAACTTTACAGTGGCTATATCTATGCCTTGCATCTCGACGGGGATACTGCTTTGTTGAAGCGTTTTAATAACGGAATAGAAGATGGGATCACAAGAATTTGGTATCCGGGTAGGCTGCTGGCGGAGGAGCGATTTTATGAGATGGGCAGGAAAAGCTATATACATCGGGGCTGGTGGCCAAATGGAAGGATTAAGTTCAGGTATGAATTTAAAGAAGGAGAATTTGATGGAACAGTTGTCGAGTGGTACGAGACGGGGAAGCTATTCAAGCGATTCCATTATAGCAAGGGGCATGAAGATGGCGCGCAGCAAATGTGGTGGATCAATGGAATAGTACGGGCAAATTATGTAATAAAAAGTAGTAGAAGATATGGATTGCTGGGTACAAAAAATTGTGTTAACGATGCGGATAGCGTTTTTACTAGGTTGTAGCATTTTGTTTGCAGGATCCTGCAAATCCGATGTGAAGGATGCAGTTCTTCCTTATTACGATACCGCGGATTTTACACCGGTATTTGTGAAGGCACAACAAAACATAGACGTGAAAATACCCCATCGCATTGCAGATTTCTCTTTTACTGATCAGCACGATAAGGCCATTACCCAGAAAGACATTGAAGGAAAGATTCATGTTGCCAATTTCTTTTTTACGAGCTGCGGAAGTATTTGTCCGAAGTTAACTACTGGAATGGCGAGCGTGAGCGATTCTTACCTTAACGCGGGTGTTGTCATGCTGTCGTACTCGGTTAACCCTTCCACAGATAATGTAATAGCATTAAATGCTTATGCTGCTAAAAACGGCATAACAGATCCCAACTGGCATTTGCTGACAGGTAGTAAAAGTGAAATATATTCGATAGCAAGAAAGTCATATTTTGCTGAAGAAGACCTCGGACTGACGAAGGACAGTACTAGCTTCTTGCATACCGAGCATTTTTTGTTGATTGATAAAACTAGGCGTATAAGGGGTATTTACAATGGGACATTAGAATTGGAGATTGAGCAGCTGATCAAAGATATTGCTGAATTGAAAAAAGAAGGTTAAGGTTTCCTGCCAGCTATGACTATTTAAAATACATACTTATTTCGGAGTAATGCGTTTTAAGATCAAAGACAATATCCCAGCAAAAACCACATAACCCACAAAAACAAAGTAGCCTGGTAGCAAAGTAGTATTGTTCTGGGTTACCGTTATTAAAAGCTCTTCCTTGATATTTAAGTTAGAAAGCTGGCTTTCCAGGATGCCATTCAAGCCAATATACGTCATCGCTATTCCGACAACCATAACGTCTGCCATGTCCCATTTACCCAATTCAAAAGCCATGTACCTCACAACTTTATTCTCAGCATATTTATCTTTCCCCCAGATGTGTATACCCTTTCCGATCATGCGAACAAGGGGCAAGATGATCACAAATAGCATAATTAGGACACCTACCAATACTGAATCCGGTTTAGGTTGCGCCAGTAAAGATTGAATAATGCCAAGAATACTTTTGCTCTGGAAAAAGAGCACCTGATTCGTGAAGGCTAGTTTCTCTCCCAGTAAGATAAAATTAAGCGACTGTATCCTTGCATCAACTTCTATGATTGTAGCGGTAACGCCCACCAACAACAACACTAATGCAAATAGCAGCGAAAGGATAAATAGTGGTGTATGTAACCTCACCTGCTTCCTCATCAGCAGCCATAGACAAAGGGCAAGCAGAACGCATCCAAGCATGGCATAAGCATAGTTAAAAGTAAGCGTATGAATGTTGTTTAGCTGAGAATTTATCGTCTTCTCAAATGCGGCTGCATTGTTGACTTTGTATTTTCGATAGATACTATTGGTTACCGTAGAACTGGCTACCTGGGTATTGTCGTACGTCTCTTTTTCTAACTGATCCAATTTGCTTGTCGCAATGCTCTTCAGCCTTTTCCTACTCGCAGGACTGTTAACCGTGGTGATAATGATTCTTGCGAAAGTGGGTACCTGAGCACGGATCTCTTCTGGATCAACGAAGGTATTGAAGGCTAATTTTTTGAGTTTTCCACCCAGACTTTTCTGTGGTTTATTGAATTCTGCAAAGGTGGTGCTGACCAAGCCGTTCAATTGTTTTTCCACCGAAATCTGAAGCGCCTGTTTTTGTGCAGCGGTCATTTTGAAATCACTTACCTTGTTGTCCATGATCGCGGCAATCTTCGCGCGCCATTGATCGACAGAGAAAATACCGAAAGTAATACTGTGAGCAACGCTATAGTCTTCTTTAATTCGCTCCTGCTGATGCGAAAGTTCGGAAACCCTGTAGCCATAATAACCTTCTGCACCCAAAAGGGTCGTCAACCCAACAATTAGCAGGATACTGGCCAAGGTGATTTTTTTGGCAGAAGAAGCTGACCTTTGGCTAGTGTGAGTCATGAGGAGTAATGGATTTTAAAATGGTCGATAGTACAAGTCCGTACAATACAAAGCTGATGAATATGATAAAGCCGGGCTGCAATGCAGTATTGTTTGTAGTGATTACTGTTAAAAAATCGCTCTTTATGTTCAAGCTCTTTAACTGGCTTTCCAGTAGCCCGTTCAAGCCAATATAAACCATCAGGATCGCGATGACAATAACGTCTGCCATGCTCCATTTTCCCGATTGGAAAGCAAAATATTTGATGATCCCATTCTCTGCTATCTTCTTTTTACCCAATAAGTGAATCCCCGTGCAACTTAACTTGATTATTGGAAACAGAATGCTAAATACTAAGATTAGCCCGCCAACAGTTATCGAATCAACCGCAGATTGCGACATCAATACCCTCACTACATCAAGAATACTCTTACTCTGGAAGAATAATACCTGGTTTTCGAAGACCACATGTTCACCGAGAAGCACAAAATCTAATGATTTTATACGTGCATCTACCTCAATCATGGAAGCAGTTAAACCTATGGACAAAAGGATAAAGGCAAAAAGTAGCGACATGATAAACAGCGTCGCATGTAAATCTTTACGTTTTCTAAATACCCACCATAGTACTAAAACAATAATTATGCATCCCAACATCAGGAATGAGTAATTGTAAGTTGAAGTTTTGATTGTTGATAAAGATGAAGTCAGCTTGTTGTTTAATTCTTCTGAGGAAGAAACCTTGTATTTTTTATAAACTTTGGTGGTCGCCGCAAGAGTTACAGCCAAGGCACTGTCCACGTATTTGGTATGCTCGAGATCATCAAACTTGGACATGGCCATTTCGCTCATCTGCTTTTTGTTGGCTCGATTATCAACCTTAGCCATTATTATTGTAGCAAATCCTGGAACCTTTGCCCTGATCTTGTCTGTTTTTACAAAGGTTTTGATGGCGAACTTCTTAATTTTACCACCTATAGTCTTTTTTGGTTTATTTACCAAAGCTTCTGCTTTATCAATTAAAGCCATTATGACATGCTCTACTTCTTTTCGAAGCTCCTTTTTTTGTTTGGGAGTTAATGTAAAGTCGCGCACCTGATGATTTACGATCCCAGAAACTTTATCCCGCCACTGATCAACCGAAAATAAACCGAAAGTGATGTTATTGATGTTGGAGTAATCGTGCTTTATCTCTGCCTGTTGGGCCGACAGCTTATAAAGCTGATAACCGAAGTAACCCTCCAGGCCCAGCAACAAGGTGAGGCCGAGTATAAGCAATAGTCTTGGAACAATTGATTTTTTTTCCAAAGCAGAGGTTTCTGATGTTGTCAAGCGTATATTAATTTGGTGATAATCGTTTAGATTGCTGATATTGGACCTACGTAACAGATCACACTACAGTTTTACTCCAAATAAGTTTTTCGGACAGCGAAATATAGCGATAACAAAATGCCATAGCTGCCACCGCGTTCCACCCATTCGAGAATTTCCCACTGAGGATAGAACAACTCTGATCCTATTTTCCAGATAAAAAGTAAAAGAATAAACCGGTGGAGAGGGCGCACAGCGATAAAATATGCCCCACAAGCAATTTCGATTATTCCTATTATATAGCTTAGCAATATGGGATCTTTAAACCCGATTGACTCATATTGTCCAAGTAATCCCTTTTTACCAATTAAGTTTAGCCAACCGTGGCCAACTAATAAAAGGCAGGCTGTTATTCTTAGACAAAGGATTACCTTTTCCAGGTCTTCTTTGGAAATAGTGCCTGGAGGCTGCATCCTTTGAAACCATCCCTTGAAAGTTTTTGCGTTCGGACAAAGCAATAAAAGCGTTAGAGGCGCACCAAAATTTCCTGCCCGCTCGATTAGTTCCGCAAAAGGCTCGCCGGAGAGTGGACGCATAGCAGCTGTCATAAATCCCCATAATACCAACCATAACGCAACAGCTCTGATAGGGAAAAGTAACAAGCTAATACCCATAATTATGTCTACGATTCCTATTAGAGGCATGAGTTGATAGGCCATGGTTTGGTCAATTCCTGCTACGGCTAGATAGTTACACCATACAGCCTTTGTTATGATTCCAAATAATCCATGGCCTATTAAGCACATGGCCGAGGCTAACCTAAGCGTATGGTAAATCTTATGTTCAGTGCTCACGTTTTACAGGGGTAGAAGGTGTTTATTTTGGTTAGTTTTGGTAAATATGTAACAAATCTTTCAATGTTTGGGTATCAGGATGACATGAAGTTGTGGTTTTGGAACGCTATGAATTAACACACAATTCCTTTAAGCAAGAAGAAAAACTATATGTTATATTTGTGGCAGCACTTGCCACCACAAATTGGGGAATCGAATAAGCAAATTAAAGAATGAACGAGGTTACTGCAGGAGTTAAAA
Organism: Pedobacter sp. JCM 36344; assembly: GCF_046546555.1. Taxonomy (NCBI): domain Bacteria; kingdom Pseudomonadati; phylum Bacteroidota; class Sphingobacteriia; order Sphingobacteriales; family Sphingobacteriaceae; genus Pedobacter; species Pedobacter sp. JCM 36344. The sequence goes on along the minus strand of NZ_JBKHKK010000001.1, from coordinate 120,950 downwards.
AACTCACCACTTGCGCCATATTACTGCTTTGCCTTATGGGCTGTGCAAAAAGGCAGACTGATCCGAAATTGACTAATAAGGACATTTCGATGGTGTTAGAACGGATGACACAGTTGATGATTCAGGATGTAACTAATCCCCCACTAGCTGCAAGATTCTATTCCTATGCATGCATTTCTGGCTATACCGTTCTAGTGCTAAATGATTCTACAATCGTGCCTTTGAAGGGTGTATTTAATGAGTTCCCGGATATTACAAAACCGCTAGATTCAGGCCATTATTCCTATCAGCTCAGTGCCATTCTGGCGATGACGGGTACGGCGAAAAAGATGCAGCCATCAGGTAAACAGTTGAATCAATTTGAACTGAATTTTCTAGACTCTTGTCGCAAGATTGGGTTTTCCGATGAGACAATCATTCGCTCACAGTCTTATGCCAACCAGATTGTAAAGCAGATCATGCTTTATGCAAAAAAGGACCGTTACAATAGGATCAGTAATTACCCACGATATACACCACTGAATACTGAAGGGAGCTGGTATCCCACTCCACCTGCATTCTTTTCACCTGTGGAGCCCTATTTCAATACGGTTCGTCCTTTTTTCATAGATTCCGCTGGAGCGTTTCGGTCGGTTCCACCAGTACCTTATTCAAAAGAAAAAAACTCCCCATTTTTTAAGTTGCTGACAGGTGTTTATAGAGATGGTGGCTCTGGGTTAACTGCCGAAACACGAGAAATAGCTGCATTTTGGGATTGTAATCCTTTTGCACTGAAAAACGAGGGACATTTATTGATAGGCTTGAAGAAGATTTCTCCGGGAGCACACTGGATTGGAATTACCGGGATTGCTTGTCAGAAAGCCAAGGTCGACTTCTCAAAAACACTCCAGATTTATACTGTGGTAGCTACAGGATTAACAGACAGCTTCATTAGTTGCTGGGACGAAAAGTACAGAAGTAATAGAATCCGCCCGGAAACTGCGGTAAGAAACCTTATTGATCCCAATTGGAAACCAATGCTGCAAACTCCGCCATTTCCAGAATATATGAGCGGGCACTCGCATATATCTTCTACGACAGCGACAATTCTTACCTACTTTTTTGGTGACAACTTCAGCTATAAAGATGATGTAGAAAACAAATACGGATTAAAATCAAGGAAATTTAAGTCCTTTAATAAGGCTGCAGAAGAGGCGGCTATAAGTAGATACTATGGTGGTATTCACTTTAAAGATGGTATCGAGAATGGTGTCAAAGTTGGCGTAAAAATTGGTGAGCACATCGTAAATGAGCTTAAAGCAAATAACATTAAGCCGCTAAAGTAAGATTTAAGAATTCTATTGCTCCGACTTTACGCATATCGGCTTACAACATTCATCACGCAAATCCTCCTTCTAAAAGCAAGGAAGAAGTAATTGATGTCAATACCAAAAGATCAGGTAACATCCACGAGACAATTTTGCACGAGCTGATGAAATAAAAATATTTCTTATATTGTATCTCCAAATGTATATATATGAACCAATTAGATCGCTTCGCCCCCAAGATGCTTTCAAAAGTATCCCTGCATTTTTCGGTTTTTAACATCGCTATTTTTGTATCGGCGCTAATCACATTTTCAGGCTGTAAAAAAGAGGATAAATCTGCTGAGAGAATTCCACAGGTTACTCTTTCTTCTCAGAAAGCGATAATAACATTCTATTTCCGGGCAGAAAAAAATCCAATACTTGTTAAGAGTGTAACCGCTGAAATTCTAGGAGATACCATCTATGCAGTAGCTTTTGCAGGTACCGACATTACTAAACTAATCCCTGATTTTACGTTCGATGGAGCTAGGGTTACTGTTGGAGAAGCAGAGCAGGTTAGTGGAACCACATCTAATGATTTCACAACGCTTTTGAAATATAATGTAGTTGCTGAAGATAAAACTCAAAAAACTTACATAGTCAAGTTTACAGATAATGGAATTGCAGCATTATATCTGAATACGAATGGCACTGCAATCACTAGTAAAGATGTTTATGTTACTGGAACGTTGAAACTAATAGGCAACTTCAAAGATGTGCTGTACGATGGAAAAACTGAGGTAAAGGGTAGGGGAAACTCTACATGGGATATGCCTAAGAAACCTTACCGCATTAAATTGGATAAGAAAGCCAGTTTATTAGGAATGCCTGAGAACAAAAACTGGATACTATTAGCCAATTATGCCGATAAATCTCTTATTCGTACGGAGCTGGCATTTTCGTTGAGCAGAAGCATTGGCCGCCCGTTTACAGTTGACTCCAGATATGTAGAGCTTTACCTCAATGGTAATTATTTGGGAAGCTATCAACTGACTCAACAAATTAAAGAGGGGCCAGGATTGGTTGATATTGAAGATCAACCCGATGGTACGACCACGCTTCCAAACATGTCTGGTGGTTACTTGATTGAGCAGGATCTATTCGCAAATGGCGAGCCTGTATATTTTTACACTACTAAGAAGATGCCTTTTGTAATCAAGTATCCTGACGAAGACAAGATCAATCAACAACAGAAGGACTATATAAAAAATCATTTCCAGAAGTTCGAGGATAAACTATATGCAGTTGATTTTGCCGATCCGGTGGATGGTTATAGAAAGTATTTTGATGTTAATAGCTACGTGGATCATTACATTGTAAATGAAGTGATCGGTAACCCTGACACGTTCAGAAGTACTTATTTGTTTAAAAAGCGTAATGATGATAGGATCTATACTGGTCCAATCTGGGATTTCGATAAGGCCGCTAATAATGATAAACGACTTGGTGATCAAGTCAATGGCTTAATGTCTAATTCCGCTTTCGAGCCCAAGATCTGGTTTAAAAGGCTTATGATGGATCAATCCTTCAGACAGCGCATACGCAATCGATGGAACGAATTGAGGCCTAAGATTCAAGGCTTACCTGAGGTGATAGCTCCACTACAAAAGAAGCTTGCTGTTTCGCAGGTGCGTAACTTCACAAGATGGGATATTCTTAACAAACAATCCTATCTGGAGCTCTATGTGTCTGGTTCCTATGAAGGTGAGATTGCGTACCTAAAAACCTTTTTAACCAATCACATTGCCTGGCTTGATGCGAAGTTTAATAGTGCGGAATACCAATAGCAAAAGTTTTTAAAGCATTATTTTTTTACCCAATTTGGCTGATTGTTTTGCTGCTTCTAAAATTCTGACTACAATTAAATTGTTCTCCAGAGAAGATAAATCCTTTCCAGGCTTTACTCTGCCCTTAAGAACAGCCGATAGATAGTCCAAGTGACTACTATAAGCTTTTGCTAATGGCTTGGCTGTAATTAACGTGTAGTTGTTACTGTTACTAGTTTTCGTTCTCAAAGTATTCGCGTTGACCGCCTGAATATATCCGGACTGACCAAAGAGTTCCATATCTTTTATATTAAATGGCCAGTTCCATGAGGCTTCTATAATACCTGTGGCATTTGGATACTCTACTAGTATAGTTGCATCGTCATCTACCTTAGGATACACATCTGGTTTAATTTGTTTGGTGACTGCTGTAACTGAGATTGGCATTGCACCGTCCATCAACCAGGTCATCATGTTGGCACCATAGCAGCCGAAATCAATAATCGCGCCGCCGCCATTCTTCTTGGGATCTGTTAGCCAACTTAGAAACTCTTTACTAACGCCGATTTCTTTCGGTCCCTGATGCCCGTCGTGAAATACCATCTTACGTATGTCGCCAATAGCTTTATCGTTTTTGAACCGCGTGTAAGCTTCCTGATTGCTATCATACCAGGTGGTTTCATAGTTTGTGAGCAAATGGATATTATATTTTCTTGCCAGTTGAGCCATGCGTTCTGCATGTTTTACTGATACCGCTAGCGGCTTTTCTACCATTACCGATATTCCGAGTGGTGCTGCTACTTCAACTACAGCAAGATGATCTTCAATTGCGTTAAAGGCTAGCACTACGTCGGGCTTTCTGACTTTCAATAAATCAGTGAGGTTAGTGAAGAACACAGAATCAGGTAACTTTGCACGTTCTTTGAAACGTTTTACCAGATCTTGATTTTCTTCAGCGATACCAATAATATTCACTTCTCCCTTGGCGTAACTATTCATGATGAGGTTAACGTGGTCATGACTTAAGCCGGCTAATACCACATTCAACTTAGCTTGGGCGTGAATGCTTAAACTCGTGGAGAAGGTGGCAATGGCAATAAGTCCGACTGAAAGGTATAATTTCTTAAAATTAATGTGTTGCATATGGAAGCTTTAAGGGTTTAATAGTTCATTCAGCAATTTAGTTATTCCTATCGTAATAACAGGTTCATTTTTTTTTTCAAAATCCTTAAAAGGATTTGGATTCAATCTAAATAATAACAATATTTGCATATAAAATCAGGTAAATGCAGAAAACCAAATCACAAATTTCCCTACCAACCGCCTGTTTCGACGAAGTTTTTAGCACAGAAAAAGGTGCTATATACCAGTCAGATGAAGAAGGTTGCTGGTATGTCGATTTTGCTGGTAAACTCGCCAAATTTGATTACCGAAATCTTTTAAAACTACAGAAGGCCGTTTACAAAATAGATATTGAAAACCTTCTTTTAAACAATGATAAGTCCCCGGATCTTGAAATTATTTTCATTTGTGCATGCGATCACTGCTACGTTTTGTCTTTAATAGAGATCATTTCATTAAAGGAATTGCTACAGGGTGCTTTCGTGATGCTTGATCTTAACCATATCATTTTCGATAGGTTGCATCGCTTAGTTGGTTGATTAACTTAGAATTAGAATCTTTCCAATTTGTACTAATATTCACCATTGCTGTTTTATTGCACTATTTTTGAACTGTATTTGTAACGGTGTGCATCTTTTATACTTTGCACTGCATACATTAAAAATAGTATTATGAAAGATATCATTCGCGCAAAGTGCCTAATCTCATCAGATATTGAAGCACTTATAAACCAACAAATAAAAAAGGAAGCTCATTCGTCAGCAATTTATCTTGCAATGGCTTCATGGTGTAACCAGAATGGTTTCGATTTTTCTTCCGATTATTTCTTCAAACAAGCAGAAGAAGAAAGAATGCACCAGTTAAAATTTTACAAATATGTGTTAGACATGGGTGGTTCAGCAATCTCGCCAGATATTACTAATGTTAAACAAGAATATAATTCATTTCGTGAGGTTTTCGAGGATGCCTTGGATCAGGAGATCAGTGTTACTCAATCCATTAAAAATATTGCTGCACGTTGCTACAAGGAGCAGGATTTCGTAACATTAGAGTTCTTGAACTGGTTCTTTAAAGAGCAAAGAGAAGAAGAGTACAAAGCTCGTCGTGCCCTGGAATTGTTTGATGTTATCGGAGAAGAAGGTACAGGAAGATGGGAAATTGACAAACACGTCAATAAAATCTCCTACCAAGAAACTTAAGGTTTACTAAACCTAAGCTGAAGGTACATGCTGACAAACAGTAGGTACCTTTTTTTGTTATATTGACACGATGTCGAAGAAAGAGAAGGATAAGAAGGATAAGAATAAGGATAAGAAGAAGAAAAAGAACTGCTGTGAAAAGTACCTCAAAGGAAAAAGATGTAAAAACTGTCCGTTAGCCTAAGCTATAACACCTCCGGCACCTTGGCTCATAACTGTCCTTCTCTCCAAGAAGAATCTTTGCTTCGCTAGCTACCTTTCTGAAAGAATATGTCGCTGGGCTCCCACAGCGAACACATACTGCATTTACTTTAGTTACCAATTCTGCTATGGCCATAAGTGCTGGAACAGGCCCAAATGGCTTACCAAGGAAATCCATATCTAAGCCTGCAACGATAACTCTGATCCCTTTTTGTGCAAGTTTATTACAAACCTCCGGAAGACCATCATCAAAAAACTGTGCTTCGTCTATTCCAACTACCTGAGTGTCTGCTTTTAGTAATAAAATAGCGGATGAAGTATCAACCGGAACAGATTGAATTGAGTTAAGGTCATGAGAAACTACCGCATTTTCATCGTAACGTGTATCCATTGTCGGCTTAAAAATTTCTATCTTCAGTTTAGCGATCTGTGCTCTTTTGATTCTGCGCAATAATTCTTCCGTTTTCCCGGAAAACATCGAACCACAAATCACTTCGATACTGCCGCAAAACTCTCCTCGTCTGTAATTTTGTTCGCTAAATAACATGTGTGTGGGGTAGTAATTGTCCGCTAATATCAGAATTTTGCACTATTTTTGAGTGTCAAGTTACCAACATAAAGTCTCATTTATTTCGTTATAAAGCTATGGTGAACCACAATAATATCTTTAAAAAGATAGGATATATTTTAAACGAATTGCAGGATCAGTATCAGTTCCTTTCTGAAAATCCTGACCAGCTTAGCGAACTTGAACTCGAGTTGTTTCTGGCTAATGCTAACTTTCTTTCGGATCATGTTCAGATCATTAAGAAGTTAACCATGAATCAGCCGATAAAAGAACTGCCTGAGGCTACTTCATTAGTAGAAGAAGTTGAGCCTTTTAAGGATGAGCTATCTCATGAGGATTCTGCACCTACTTTTGAGTTTGTACTAAGCGATAGATCTCCAGAAGAAACAGTAGACTTAGAAGAGGTTATTCAAGATAACCACCATGAAGAACAGGTGGAATATAGTACGCAGGAAGCTGAAGACATTGAGGAATATGATAATGAAGTTACCTATGTTGAGGCATCTATTGATGAGGTGGCTCCGGAACCTTTTCTGTTTTACAAGGAGATTCAACCCGTAGAACAAGATTTGCCAGTGTCGGCTCCTGTTTTGAAGGAAGATGATGTTAACGCCCAGGAAATTCCAAAGCAGACGCCTACTTTTAGTCCGGATAAGGTGGAAGAAAAGATAGTTCAGCCTTCTGCTACAGCACCTAAACCAACTTTAAATGATCTTCTCGCTGCCAGTAGTCAAAAGTCAAATAATTATAATGAAGAGAGTTCATTGGCGTCTGTTACAGACTTAAAAAATGCTGTAAACCTGAACGAGAAATTGTTGTATATAAAGGATCTTTTTAACGGATATAATCTTGCTTATTCAGAAGCTATCGATATCATCAACAAGCTCCCGGATCTGAAGTCCGCTGATACTTTTCTTCAAAATAATTATGCCGTAAAGAACAACTGGCAGGCCAAGCAGTCGACGGTTGATAAATTTTATGAGCTATTGAGGCAACGCTTTCCAGAGGCTTAAATAAAACCCATTCGATTTGAATCCAACTTAAGAAAGATAAATAACAACACTGTAAAACTCCATAATGACGACCCTCCATAACTAATGAAGGGGAGGGGTATCCCTATAACTGGAACGATTCCTATTGCCATCCCTATGTTGATGAACACGTGGAAGAACAGAATGCAAGCCACACAATAGCCATAAACCCTTGAAAAACTGGATCGCTGTCGTTCAGCGAGATTAATAAGTCGCAAAAGCAAGAAAATATATAGTCCGATAACAACGGAACATCCTATGAAGCCCCATTCTTCACCAATGGTAGAAAAGATGAAATCTGTACTTTGTGCTGGAACGTATCCATATTTTGTTTGTGTACCTTCAAGGAAACCTCGCCCCGTAAGCTGGCCAGATCCAATGGCTATTTTGGACTGGATTACATTGTAGCCAACTCCCTTGGGATCCATCTTAAGGCCAAGTATCAATTCGATCCTTGTCCGTTGGTGTGGTTTTAATATTTTTTCGTAGGTGAGTTTAACAAAGAAAAGATAGGCAATAGCTACAACCGTTACCAATATCGCAGAAAACATGATTTTCTGCTTTCTTTTGTTTTGGTAGACAAAGAAAGCTCCCATAGCAAGTATGATAGGAATCAATATTTGTATCGGCACTAAGAAATCTGCTACAAAAAGCACGATCATCCCTAAAAAAATCAGGAGGAAATAGCCTGATAAACCCTCCCTGTACATTGGGAACATAAACGCCAGAAATACCAATGCTGAGCCCGCATCTGGCTGAAGTAGGATAAGCGTTAATGGTAAGCCGATGATAGCTGCAGCAGTAGCTATTGATTTAATATCTCTAAATTTCGGGTTAAAGTTACTGATGTATCTGGCTAGCAGCAGGGAGGTGCCAAACTTAGCAAATTCAGAAGGTTGGAGTCGGAAGCCCCCACCAATAGAAATCCAGGCCTGATTTCCGGCAACTCGTGTGCCAATCAACAAAACCGCGATGAGCAGCAAAACCGTTATTCCATAGATTATCGGTGAAAATACACTGAAGAACTTTGCATCTACTAGTAATATAGAAAAACCCAGTACTAATCCTGCAAGGATATAGATAAGCTGCTTGCCATAACTACTTGTGAAGCTAAAAGCGGCAGATTCAGACGCATTAAATACAGATGCGTAAATATTTACAAATCCTACGGCGCAAAGCGCCATAAAGATGAGGATACTTATCCAATCCACATTGAAAAAGAAGCGACTACCTTGTTGCTTGATCATTTAAAAGTTTTATAGTTTTCGAAGTATCTGTTGCTTTTGGTTTTAATTTAAATTTGGGCTTTGGAGGCTCTGGCAAAACTATTTGTTTCTTCATCCATTCAACCTGTGCTAGTTTGTTGTTTGCCACACTATCCTTCAAGTATTTTTCGGTAATATAACTTGCAATGGGCGCAGCATAAGCACTTCCAAAACCTGCATTTTCCACAATAACAGCGATAGCAATCTTTGGGTTGTCTCTGGGTGCAAAGCCAATAAATACAGAGTGGTTCTTACCGCGCGGATTTTGCACAGTGCCTGTTTTGCCACACATGATAATATTGTCAATACGGGATCCAATCGCAGTTCCCCAGGCTGAGTTTACCGCTTCCTGCATTCCATCGATCACTGGATCGAAATGCTTAGCGTCAATGCCAACATAATGTTTCTGTGTATACTCTTTTTTAATCTCCCTATCTCTTCCAATCGCCTTTACTAAATGAGGCTTAACATAATAACCTTTGTTCGCAATTATTGCCATAATATTCGCAATCTGTAATGGTGTTGCATCCATCTCCCCCTGTCCAATAGCAAGTGAGATCACCGTTGAGTAACCCCAATATTTACTGTACTTTCCCGAATAATAGGAAGAGTCGTAAAATCTGCCCGTGCGTTCACCTGGCAAATCTATACCTAAGGTATCACCAAGGCCAAATTTAGATACCATTCGATGCCAGTCATCATATGCGACCTTTTGATTTTTATATTTTTTTTGTGTAATCAGCTTTTGGAAAACATAACAGGCATAGGTATTACACGACCGTGCTAATCCTCTTCGCAGTGCGATGTTACCATCTATGTGTTCACATTTTACAGTGTGGTTGCCAGCTTTGAAATACCCCGGACAATTAAACGTCGTGTTTGGATCAATCACTCCTTCTTGTAAACCTATCAATGCGTCTAGGGGCTTAAAAGCTGATCCGGGGGAGTAGTAGCCTTGAATCGGCCTAACATTAAAAACACGGTTTGGATTCTTGAGCAGGTCCATATAATTATTGCCTTGCGAGCGACCAACCATTAAATTTGGGTCATAACCAGGACTGCTAACAAAGGCTAGAATTTCGCCGGTTTTGGGCTCAATAGCTACAATACTTCCTATTTTGTTATGCATCAGCTCTTCGCCCAGCTTCTGTAAACGAATGTCTAGCGAAGAAATTAGCTGCTCCCCAGAAACGGCAGAAGTATCCAGTCTTCCCTCAGCATAACTACCCTTAGGTACATTATGAACGTCATATAATAATTTAGCTACACCTTTAACACCCCTTAACGACTGCTCATAGGCCTTTTCTACACCAGACCTTCCAATATAGTCACCCGATTTATAGTAACCATCGTACTTCTCTATCTCTTTTGGCGTGACCTCTTTGATGTAGCCAAGAAACTGGCCTGCAATGCTATCAGGATATTGCCTGATCGTTCTGCTTTGCACAAAAAATCCTGGAAAACGTGCGAGTTGTTCAGAGAGGCTTTGGTATATCTCGACCGACAGCTGCTTTTCAATCGCCTTTGGTTGGAATCTTGATATACGACGTGCTGTTTTAAAGTTTTTTATAAATTTAGCAGTATCAACACTTATTATGCGGCAAAGTTCCACCGTGTCAAATGGCTTTACATCATTAGGTATTGCCATTAAATCATATACCAATTCATTTCTAACAAGAACTTTTTCATTTCGATCCAAGATGACCCCCCTGGCCGGATAGGTATAGATCCGTCTTAAAACATTATTTTCTGCGGAAAGGAAATACTTATCGCTGAAGACCTGGATATAAAAAAGCGTTCCGAGAAGGATTAGGCTGACCACAATAAATAATCCCTGAACAATATACTTCCTGTTAAATAAGTTATCCATTAACGCGCTTTCCTACTATAAAATATGAATTCAATTAGTATCAGCAAAAATAGTGTAAATACACTACTTAACAAGCACCGTACTAGGGTGTACGAGAATTCAGTTATTCTAAAGGTTTCTAAAAGGAAAAGCACCAAGTGATGTGCAAAAGTGCAAAGTGTGGCATATAGTAAAAACCACTTAAAACCCATATTTCCTAGGGTAGGCTCAGGTTCGTCAAAGTTATCCCTGCTTACCGAAACTGAGATAAACAGAATTCTAACAAAAACTAACGTAACGCAGGCCGCAGTATGTACGCCAAGGGTATCGTAAAAAGCATCCATTGTTAAGCCTGTAATGAAGGCAATTAAATAAAGGAGCAGATTAGGAGTGCTAAATGGGAGTAATAGTAAAAATAGGATGTAAACGAACGGATTGGCAAGATTGTAGAAGTTCAGATTCCTTAATAGTAGGATCTGAAATAGGAGTACAATAAACCACCTTAGAATATTTACGATTACTAGCCTACTGTTCATTTGGTATTTTTGCTTCTATTTCCTTTTGTTCAGCTGCAAACTTATCTTTAATTACATAAACGTATTGTAATGTGCTAAAATCGTTTATCAGGCTAATTTCGATCAGTTTAAAGTTATCGCCCTTAGAGACTCCTGTATTTGTCACTTTACCAACTGGAATTCCTGCCGGAAAAGACGAAAAGTTTGAGGTGACGACCGTATCTCCGAGTTGTAGTTTGAAATGATTTGGAATATCTTTAATATAAGCTTTTCGGTAGTCAAGATTCCCTTCACCCCAGATTAAAGAGCCTACGGCATTATTTTTCTTTACGTTCACGCTAATAAATGTAGCCTTATGAAGAAGTGACCTGATGGTGGCAAAATGCTCCGAAACATCCATTATATAACCGACAATCCCACTTCCAGGTGATATTACTGGCATACCGGCAAGAATTCCGTTTAGTGTTCCCCTGTTAATCGTGATCACGTTGTTGCGTAAGGTGATGGAGTTTTTTACTACCCTGGCCGACAGATAGGTGAATTGAGGTACACCCAAAGTATCCTTTACGATTACATCTTTAGCAGTATCAATATTCTGCAGTTGCAGGATGTTTGTTTTAAGTTTTGCATTCTCTCTGGCTAAACTATCATTAACCATCCCTAAACTCATGTAGCGTTTTAAAACGTTAAGATTTGTGTAAACTTCTCCCACAACCTTATTGGTGCTGTTAACAGTTACACTCCGTTGGTATGCGTTGTTTTTGATGGTAAGAAAAAGCCCAAGAGTAAAGAAAATAATGAAAAAGAAGAATGCGTTGTATCTGCTTAAAAAAATCCAAAGGTTACGCATAGTGTGTTGATATATTGTATTTTTCCTTTAAGCGGTTTTGGTTTTTATTTTGAGCTCCCGATCTCAGTTGTTTTCTGTCGTCGTCATGTTTTTGTATCGCTATTTTGTGCTCTCGCTCTCCTGAATTTATTTCAGGACCTTGGCCCAGAGATCCTGAAATAAATTCAGGATAACGAGTGGTTTGAATGACGAGTAGTTGTGCTGACGTATGAGGTTAATCCGCTCCTACTGCATTAAAAATTTAAAGGTTCCAATGTTCTTCAAAGCGATTCCTGTTCCTCTTACGACTGCACGGAGTGGATCCTCAGCCACATGTACAGGAAGTTTAGTTTTCGCAGCAACCCGTTTATCCAGTCCTCTAAGCAATGCACCGCCACCAGTCAAATAAATACCTGTTTGATATATATCCGCAGAAAGTTCTGGAGGAGTGATCTCTAAAGCTTTCAAAATCGCCTCCTCTATTTTAGAAATTGATTTATCTAAGCAATGTGCAATCTCCGTGTAAGACACAGTAATTTGTTTAGGAACACCTGTCATCAGATCTCTTCCTTGCACAGCGAAATCCGCAGGTGGGTCAGTCAGTTCAGGCAATGCCGCACCTACTTCAATCTTGATTTTCTCCGCTGTCCGATCGCCAATCATGATGTTATGTTGTCTACGGATATAATTTACAATGTCTGAGTCAAAGTTATCTCCCGCAACGCGGATGGACTGGTCGCACACGATACCTGACAAGGCTATTACGGCAATCTCTGTAGTTCCACCGCCAATATCGATAATCATATTACCCATTGGTTCTTCAACGTCAATCCCAATACCTACAGCTGCCGCCATTGGCTCGTGAATTAGATAAACTTCTTTTGCGCCAGCGATCTCTGCAGAGTCACGTACCGCACGTTTCTCCACTTCAGTAATTCCCGAAGGAATACAGATTACCATTCTTAAAGAAGGGAACATCCAACCCTTACCGCCATTAAGCATGCGGATCATGCCTTTAATCATTGCTTCAGCCGCATTAAAATCAGCGATTACCCCATCTTTCAAAGGCCTAACCGTACGGATATTATCATGCGTTTTACCTTCCATTTGCATGGCTTGTCTACCTATAGCTATGATCTTGTTTGTTTGTCTGTCAAAAGCAACAATTGATGGCTCATCAACTACAACTTTGTCATTATGTATAATCAGTGTGTTTGCAGTACCTAAATCGATAGCAACTTCCTGTGTGAACCAATTAAATAAACCCATTTATAGGTGATATTTTAAGTATTTAAAATCCTGTGTACTATAGTAATGTAAAACTACAGCTTTTTATTGTATTCGGCTGTAAATAATTAGTGTTTAAAATGTCTGATACCAGTGGTTACCATAGCAATTCCTTTTTCATTTGCCATGTTTATAGAATCGGCATCTTTTATGGATCCACCTGGCTGTAAAACTGCTGTTATTCCTGCTTCTGCGGCGATTTCAATACAATCCGGGAATGGAAAAAACGCGTCAGATGCCATCACTGATCCTTTAAGATCAAACTTGAATGCATCCGCTTTAACGATTGCCTGCTTAAGTGCGTCAACCCTTGAAGTTTGTCCAACACCACTGGCTAATAACTGATCATTTTTGACGAAAACGATTGTGTTGGACTTCGTATGTTTAACGATTTTATTCGCAAAATGCAGGTCTTTCAATTCCTGTTCAGTTGGTGCAATTGTAGTGACTGACGTCATCTGATCCGGACCTTCAATAATCAAGTCTTTGTCTTGCTCTATAACACCATTTAACAACGTTTTGAACTGCTTAGTACTTAGCTCTACGTCGTTTCTTTGCAAAATCACTCTGTTTTTTTTCGCACGGAACAGCCCCACAGCTTCCGGTTGATAGGATGGTGCAATTAGCACCTCAAAAAACAATTTGTTGATTTCACTGGCGGTTGCCAAATCGATTTCTCTATTCGCAATTAAAACACCACCAAAAGCAGAAACAGGATCACATGCCAAAGCTACATTCCAAGCTTCTAAAATGCTTGCTTTAGAAGCAAGCCCGCAGGCGTTTGTGTGCTTCAAAATTGCAAATGTTGGCTCCTCGAACTCATCGATCAAGGCCACAGCGGCATCTACATCTACCAGGTTGTTGTAAGAAAGCTCCTTACCATTTAGTTTAGTGAACATCTCATTCAGGTCGCCGTAGAATACTCCTTTTTGATGAGGATTTTCACCATACCTCAATGTTTGAGACTTGCTGATACTTTGTTTGAATACAGTAAGAGGCTCTTCATTATTAAAATAGTTGAAAATTGCAGTATCGTAATTTGACGAAGTGTGAAATGCAGTTTTTGCAAAAGATTTACGTTGAGCAATGGTTGTCTCTCCATTCTGGCTGCTCAATTGTTCTACTAACGTAGAATAGTCATCTTTCGAGGAAATGATTACTACATCATTAAAGTTTTTAGCTGCCGCGCGGATCAATGAAATTCCACCGATGTCAATCTTCTCAATGATTTCCTCATCAGTACCACCTGATTTAAGGGTTTCCTCGAAAGGGTATAAGTCCACAATTACCAAGTCGATTTCAGGGATTTCGTATTCTGCAATCTGATCTTTATCAGAAGAAAGACCTCTACGATTCAAAATACCACCAAAAACTTTAGGATGCAACGTTTTAACCCTACCACCAAGAATTGATGGATAACCCGTTAGGTCTTCGACGGCCGTAACAAGCAGATTTAAATCTTTTATAAACTGTTCAGTACCACCTGTTGAAAAAAGTTGAACTCCTTGCGCTGCAAGTAGGCGAACTAAGGGCTCCAGGCCGTCTTTATAATATACTGAAATTAAAGCGTTTTTGATCTTAATTGATTGGCTCATCCGAGAAAAAATTTGAGCCGCAAAAGTAGTTATTTTTTTATCTTTTTTACAATGCTTTCTATTACTCTTGGGTAATGAAGGTGCTCCAACTGCTGGCCTTTAAACTTGATCATTTCCAAATTGTCTTCCTTTTCTATCCTATATTTTGCCTGATGAATAAACTCGCCTTCGTCGTAGTTTTCGTCTACATAATGGATTGTAATCCCTCCCTCTGTTTCTTTTGCATCCATCACGGCCTGATGAACAAAATCTCCATACATCCCTTTGCCGCCAAATTTAGGAAGGATGGCTGGGTGGATGTTAATTATTCTCCCAGGATACTCAGAGATAAGATTCTTCGGAATCAGCCATAAAAAGCCTGCTAGCACAATTAGATCGATGTCAAGGTTTTTTAACAGGTCGATAATGTTGTCGGTGTTGTAAAATTCATTCCTGTCGAAGATGTGACTAGGGATCTCAAAGTTATCTGCCCGCTGTAAAACGTAAGCATCAGAATTATTTGTGAGCACCAATGAAATTTCCGCATCAGGACTGCGCTTAAAATATTCCATCAGTTTCTGTGCATTCGATCCTGATCCGGAAGCAAATATGGCGATACGTATTTTCATTAAGCTAAAGATTTCTTAGATGTGCTTCAAAAATAACATTTTATGTTTTTAATGAAAGGTCTTTGCGTCTTTTTGTGACAGATTGTGAATTTCTACAAAAGCCACAGTTTTTAAATACCGTAAAATTTATGACAGATTCCCAGATTTGTTACAACCCATTACTAATTACATTAATATTGATGAAAAATATTTGCCGAATGCTTTTGTAATTTAAAAACATTAATTCTATATTTGCAGTCCGAAAAAAGCAGAAGGAAAGGGCTTGACCCTAACTATAAAATATTATAATAACAAAAAATGGCAAATCATAAATCTTCACTAAAAAGAATCAGGGCAAACGCAACTAAACGTTTACGTAATAGATATCAAGCAAAAACCACTCGTACGTTTATAAAAAGACTGCGTGCTGCTGAAGATAAAAAAACTGGTCTTGAGCTACTTCCAAAAGTAGTGTCAATGTTAGACCGTTTAGCTAAGAAAAGTGTTATCCACAAAAATAAAGCAGCAAACAATAAATCAAAGCTGACTAAGTTTGTTAATAACTTAAAATAAGTAGAGCTTTATAAAATATTAAAACGTCATGTGCAGCGCACATGACGTTTTTTTTTGCCTAAAGTTCAGCGGATGTTTTCCATATGAATGCATATGATCAAAAACTTGGAATAAAACTATGGGCAGAAGCAGATCGGCCCCGCGAAAAGATGTTGCTGAACGGCCGCCGTCACCTTACAGATGCTGAACTCATTGCCATCCTAATAGGATCAGGTAGTAGAAATGAATCTGCAGTTGACCTCAGTAAAAGGATTTTATCTTTTTACGATAACGACCTGGATAATCTGGGCAAAGCTTCGATTGTAGATCTGTCAAAATTTAAGGGTATTGGTGAGGCTAAAGCCATAAGTGTTGTAGCAGGACTGGAACTTGGTCGTCGCCGGAAGGAGCTGGGTAGTGCTAATGAAGTGCAGAAGATCACATCTTCAAGAGATGCTTTTAATATTCTCTTTCCGGTTTTCTCCGACCTCAACCACGAGGAATTTTGGATTTTAATTCTCAATCGTGCAAACTGTGTGGTCAGTAAGCAACTGATCAGCAAAGGAGGAATGGCAGGTACAGTAGCAGATCCGAAAATTATCTTCAAGGTTTCCCTGGAGCAGAACGGCGCTTGTATCATACTCGCACACAACCACCCTTCAGGCAATCTTAAACCAAGTCAGCAGGATATAGCCATCACCAAGAAACTGGTTGAGGCAGGTAAGATGCTGGATTTACTCGTACTTGACCACCTGATTTTCAGCAATAACTTATTTTATAGCTTCGGCGATGAGGGTTTAATATAATAATAGGATAAAATAATATCTTTGCGGTTTCAAACGGATATCATAAAATGAAGATTTCATACAATTGGCTTAAGCAATTCATCAAAACTGATAAAACACCACAAGAACTTTCATTGATCCTCACTGATATAGGTTTGGAGGTGGAATCGTTGGAAACAGTACAGCCTGTTGTAGGGGGTTTAGAAGGTTTGGTGGTTGGACATGTCCTTACTTGTGTTCAGCATCCAAATGCTGATCGCTTGCGTGTAACTACGGTTGATGTTGCCGGAGCAGAACCTTTGCAGATTGTATGTGGAGCACCAAATGTTTCAGCTGGACAAAAGGTTGTGGTTGCTGTTGTAGGTACTACCGTTCACCCGAATGAAGGCGAGCCATTTAAAATCAACAAGTCGAAAATAAGGGGAGAAGCTTCTGAGGGTATGATCTGTGCAGAGGATGAAATCGGTCTAGGTGCATCTCATGCAGGCATCATGGTGCTTCCTGAAGAAACTCTAGTAGGAATTCCTGCAAAACAATATTTTAAACTCGAAGATGATTATTTGTACGAGATTGGATTAACCCCAAACAGAGCCGATGCAGCTTCGCATTTGGGAGTTGCCAGAGATTTAGCAGCTTATTTTCGCACGCAAATCCAATTGCCTGATATCTCCCTATTTCAAGCTCCCGAAAATGCAGACCTAGTTAAGGTTGAAGTAGAAGATACGCTGGCTTGTCCGCGCTACAGCAGCTTGTCCATCACTGGCGTAACAGTTGCTCCATCCCCAGAGTGGTTACAGGATAAATTGAAAGTTATTGGAATCAGGCCAGTTAACAATATAGTCGACATCACCAATTATGTATTGCATGACCTTGGTCAGCCGCTTCATGCATTTGACGCAGATCAGATAAAAGGTAATGTGATAAAAGTTAAAAAGTGTGCTGAAGGTACGCCGTTCATTACACTTGATGGGGTGGAAAGAAAACTCTCTGCGGAGGACCTAATGATTTGTGATGCAGAAAAGCCCTTGTGTATTGCCGGAGTTTTTGGAGGTCAGGGATCGGGAGTTTCAGGAAGTACTGTTAATGTGTTTTTGGAAAGTGCTTATTTCAATTCCGTATCCGTTAGGAAGACCTCAAAGCGTTTTGCATTAAAGACTGACGCCTCGTTCAGGTTTGAACGTGGTACTGATCCAGAGATCACAGTATACGCGCTAAAACGTGCAGCATTGTTAATTCAGGAAATTGCAGGTGGAACTATCGCATCAGCGGTTTCTGATATTTATCCGCAAGAAATCAAACCTTTCAATGTCGACGTAACCTACGCAAACATCAATAAATTGATAGGTGCTCAAATTCCGTCAGAGGAGATAAAATCGATTATCACCGCTTTAGGAATTACTGTTGCTACGGAAACAACGGAGCGCCTGCAGCTGAGAGTGCCAAGCTTTAAAGTTGATGTTACCCGCGAGTGTGATATTACTGAGGAGGTTTTGCGGATCTATGGCTACAATAACATCGAAATACCAAGCAAGATCAATGCTTCCCTGTCTTATATCGCCAAGCCAAACAAAGAGCAAACTCAACATTTTGTTGCTGATATGCTCAGTGCAAACGGATACCTGGAGATTCTATGCAACTCGTTGACTAAAGGCGCTTATTCTAAGAAACCTGAAGAGGCGGTGCAGATTCTCAACCCGCTAAGTTCAGATTTGAATGTAATGCGGCAGGAATTATTGATGCCGGCTCTGGAAAGCGTTGCTTACAACCTCAATAGAAAAAGCGCCGACATTAAGTTTTATGAGTTCGGGAAGACTTACCATCTGATCAATGAAAAATATGTAGAGCGGCCACGTTTGCTATTGGTATTATCTGGTGCAGTACAATCCGAGCAATGGAATCAAAAGATAAGTCCGGTAAGCTTCTATAATTTAAAGTCTGCGGTGGATGCTGTTATCGGAAGGATGGGCATCAGCAATTATCAATCTGAAGAGTTGAGTGATGAGAACTTCGCTTTCGGCTTAAAATACTTTCGTGGCGACAAGGCAATCGTTTCATTTGGGGCGGTGAATGCTGCGGATAAGAAGAAAGCGGACATTGATAAAGACGTCTACTATGCAGATTTCGACTGGGACTTGTTACTTGATATCGTTAGAAAGAACAAGATCATCAACAAAGAAATCCCTAAGTTTCCTGCGGTGAGAAGGGATTTGTCGATGTTAGTAGATACGGCTGTTACCTTTGATGACTTAAAAACCATTGCCTTTAAGACAGATAAGAAGCTGATCAGGAGCGTTCAGGTATTTGATGTTTACGTAGGAGATAAGCTACCTGAGGGTAAGAAGTCGTATGCGCTGAACTTTACGTTACAGGACGATGAGCAGACTTTGACAGACAAACAGATCGATTCGGTTATGCAAAAGATTATATATAACTTAGCACAGACCGCCAAAGCTGAGGTTAGAAAATAATTTTATAGCTTTTAGGAAATAATTTTAAGAACAAATTTAATAGCGTAGATGTCTCCCGTTGCCGGCCAGTTAAGTTCAGTGTTAAATAAAACAGCTCGCCTGATCGAGCTTTGCAATGCTTTGCAAGAAGAAAATGACCTATTGAAGTTGGAAAATGAATCGGTAAAGGTTGCGTTAGACGGTTCTAAAATTAAGACCAAGGATTTGGAAGAGAAGCTGCGGGTTTTAAAGCTTGCGAAGAGTATTGAGGGAACAAGTGAAAAGTCTCTTGATATAAAGCAAAAAATTAACGAATTTGTGCGTGAAATTGATAAGTGTGTTGTATTGCTTAAGAAGTAAGGAATACCAGAAAGTGAAACAAAGCTAAGAAATGGGAGAGATCTCGATAAAAATAACTATTTCCGACCGTATCTATCCGTTAAAAGTAAATACAGAAGAGGAAGAAATTGTAAGGCGTGCAGCCAAGATTATCAATGAACGCATAAAGGACTATCAGGAGAATTATGCGGTTAGGGATAAGCAGGATTTGCTTTCTATGGCAGTATTGCACTACGCGACGGCGGTATTACGGGTGGAGAACAAGGTTCAAAATCAGGATACCGAGGTGGCCGACAAGGTCGAGGAATTAGATAGTTTATTAAGCGATTTTTTCTCCAAATAGGAGCGTTCTTTATAATTAGTACAAAAAATAACAAAGATATAGCCGCAGCTAGTTTTTGAGTTTCACTATTTTTAAAACTTAACACTTCAATATTTATAGGATTGAGAGGGTGTATTTCATTTACGTTCCGTACCTGAAAATGACTTAAATCCTAATTATAATTAGTTGAGGTTTTTAAAACGAGGGGCTTAGAAGTTAGTTGCGGTTTTTTTATAACAAGAATTTTTAACGTTAATGCATATTGCATGAATAGTTTTTTACATAAAATAGAATGGAAGTATTAGGGATAATAGGATATGTACTCGCCGGCTTAGTGATCGGTGTATTAATCGGCAGGTATCTGCTGCGCAGTCTGCTTAAAAAGCAAGAAACGGCAGTACAGAATAAAGTGAAAAAGATTCTTAAGGACGCAGAAAGTAATGCGGAGATCTTGAAAAAAGACAGGATGCTAGAAGCGAAAGAGAAGTTTCTTCAATTAAAATCAGAACACGAACAAGAAGTTACGAC
This sequence comes from Pedobacter sp. JCM 36344, assembly GCF_046546555.1. NCBI lineage: Bacteria > Pseudomonadati > Bacteroidota > Sphingobacteriia > Sphingobacteriales > Sphingobacteriaceae > Pedobacter > Pedobacter sp. JCM 36344. The sequence continues at coordinate 100,817 of NZ_JBKHKK010000001.1, read as the reverse complement.
TAAGAATAACGCAATTAATCAACGTGAAAACACGCTAAAACAGAAGGAGCAATCCTTAAACTCTAAGCTTGAGAATGCTACACGTAAGGATCAGGAGATGGATAGCCATAGAAAGAACCTTGAAAAGCAGACAGATCTTGCTGTTAAAAAGCAGGAAGAAGTTGAGGTACTTAAAAACCAACACGTAAAACAATTAGAGACTATCGCCGGTTTAAGCGCCGAAGAAGCAAAAAACCAACTTATTGAAAACATGAAGCAAGAAGCGCGCACTCAAGCGATGATCCAGGTAAAGGATATTGTTGATGAGGCGAAGCTCACTGCTACCAAAGAAGCTAAGAAGGTCGTCATTCAAACCATCCAGCGCACTGCGGTTGAAGCAGCGATTGAAAATACCGTGTCTGTTTTCCATATTGAGAGTGATGAAATTAAGGGTAGAGTAATTGGTAGAGAAGGCCGGAATATTCGTGCTTTGGAAGCTGCTACTGGAATCGAGATTATTGTTGATGACACTCCAGAAGCAATCATCTTATCTGGTTTTGATCCAGTAAGAAGAGAAATAGCACGTTTAGCATTACACCGCTTGGTTACGGATGGTAGGATTCACCCTGCACGTATTGAAGAGGTTGTTGCCAAAACAAAAAAGCAGATAGAAGATGAGATCGTAGAAATTGGTGAGCGTACGGTGATTGACCTTGGTATCCATGGTTTGCATCCTGAGTTGATCAGAATGGTTGGTCGTATGCGTTACCGTTCTTCATACGGTCAAAACTTGTTACATCACTCCCGTGAAGTAGCGAATTTCTGTGCAACTATGGCTGCAGAGCTAGGTTTGAATGCTAAAATGGCTAAACGTGCCGGTTTACTACATGATATAGGTAAAGTGCCTGATGATAATCCTGAATTGCCTCACGCAATACTAGGTATGCAGCTCGCTGAAAAATATAAGGAACATCCGGAGATTTGTAACGCCATTGGTGCTCACCACGATGAAATAGAGATGACATCTATGATCTCTCCAATTATACAGGCTTGTGATGCAATCTCTGGTGCCCGTCCCGGTGCAAGACGCGAAGTTGTTGAGAGCTACATCAAACGTTTAAAAGAATTGGAAGAACTGGCAATGTCTTACCCTGGCGTAGAGAAAACATTCGCTATCCAGGCAGGTAGGGAGTTAAGGGTTATCGTTGAAAGCGAAAGAATCACTGATCAACAGGCTGAGTTGCTTGCGGCAGATATTTCCAATAGAATTCAAACAGAGATGACCTATCCTGGACAGATCAAAGTGACTGTAATCAGAGAAACCAGATCTGTTGCTTTCGCTAAGTAAGCAATTGAGCATTTATAAAAGCGATAGGTAATGCTATCGCTTTTTTTATTTTTACAGAATAAAGCCAAATACGCATGAAAACGATCGAGAGAACTGAAGTAGACATCCTGTTCGATAAATATGCAGAGAGTCATCAAAACCATACCAATGAAATTATTCATTGGATTTGTGTTCCTCTAATTGTTTTTAGTCTGCTGGGCATTGTCTGGGCAATACCATTTCCTCATCTTGAGTTTCTTGGGAGGTATAACGGATTTCTTAATTGGGCATCTTTCTTAATCGCATTTTCATTGTATTATTATTTTACTTTGTCGCCAGTTCTGTCCTTCATGATGCTGTGGATAATCGGTTTGATGAGTTATGGCGTAGTACAGTTGGAGTACTGGGAAGCTGCCGGCGGACCGGCGCTGTGGCTGTCTTCTCTTGCTATTTTTATATTAGCCTGGCTGGGTCAGTTCATTGGACATAAAATTGAAGGTAAGAAGCCTTCATTCTTAGATGATGTTAAGTTTTTGTTAATTGGCCCAATATGGTTATTGCACTTCATTTGCAAACGAGTGGGGATAAAATATTAATTCCTTGGCTACTTAACATGAAATTAACATTGCGGTAAACAAATGGTAATTTACACCTAACATATCCCTAACACTGTGGTAATAGCTTTGCTGAAAATTAATACATAGCAAATTGAAATCACAATTGAATCTTAAGAAGGCGTTAACCACATTACTTTTTGTAGTGCTGTGCGCAACAGTATTCGCACAAACAGGAAAAATTTCAGGAAAGGTATCCGACAAGAAAAGTGGAGAAACACTTATCGGGGTTACTGTTAAAATTAAGGGTACCACTACTGGTATGGCTACTGACGTAGATGGAAGGTATTCACTTCCTGGTTTAGCTGCCGGAAAATACACATTAGTGTTCCAATATGTTGGCTACAAAGGTAAAGAGATCAGTGACGTAATCGTAACTGCCGGAAAAACCACTGTCTTTGACCTGGTATTAGATGAAGCAGGGGGTGAAAACCTAAGTGAGGTAGTAATACAAGGTAGTTTTAAAAAGGAGAGTATTAATGCCTTGTACGCACAGCAAAAGAATAGCGCTTCGATCTCTGATGGTATTTCATCGGAAGCTATTAGGCGCTCTCCAGATAGAAACACATCTGATGTATTGAAAAGAGTTAGTGGAGCCACAATTCAGGATAACAAGTTTGTAGTTATACGTGGACTAAGCGACCGTTACAACACAGCCTTGTTAGACGGTGCTTCATTGCCAAGTACAGAACCAAATAGAAAAGCCTTTTCATTCGATATCGTACCCTCAAATTTAGTAGATAACTTAATAATCAGCAAAACTGCCACACCTGACCTTCCGGGAGATTTTACAGGTGGTGCTGTTCAAATTCAAACGAAAGATATCCCAGAACAAAACTTTATTAGTTTCGGTGTCGGTACTGGATATAACTCAGTTGCTACTTTTAACAATTTTCAAAGCGGACCAAGGACTGCCGGCGATTTTTTAGGATATAGCGATGGAAAAAGAAATCTTGCTGATAATTTTCCTACACGTAATAAAATTGTAGCTGGAACAGTAACTCCTGCACAACAAATTGCGGCTCTTAAGACATTACCTCAAGATTGGAACATCTACAATAATAGCGCTTTGCCAACCCAGAATTATCAATTTACAATTGGTAGAGTAAAGGATTTGAGCGATAACAAAAGGTTTGGTGCCATTGCATCCTTAACCTATCGTAACTCTCAGACAGTGAATAAGGATCTGTATAGAAATTATAATACTTACGACTATATCGACAATCAATACAAGTTCTCAACCAATGTTGGTGCATTAGCTAACTTTGCATACAATTATGGTGGTAGTAAGATCACATTTAAAAATATCTACAATAAGAGTCTTGACGATCAGTACTTATATCGTGAAGGAACTTACTCACAAAATAACGATCTAAGATACTATGCCTTCGATCTTATGGAGAAATCCTTGTTGAAGTCTACTTTAGAGGGTACCCATAAATTGGGAGATAATAATGCAAAGATCAATTGGTCTGCTGCCTACAGTAATATCAAAAATGACCAGCCTGACCAGAGGAAAATCAGTTACAACAGACAGATTTCAAGTGGTCCTGATGCACCGTTTACAGCAGCTATATTTAACCAAGGTAAAGAAAATGCAAGGTTAACCACTAAATTAAATGAAGATATATTTTCTGGAAGTGTGAACTATACACTGCCACTTAATATGTTCCAGAAAGCCTCTACATTCAAAGTGGGCGCTAATTCACAATACCGTGTAAGAGATTTTTATTCAAGATTCATCACACTTTCTCTTGACCCTACAAAGGTTGCAGACTTTGAAGCGATCTCACAAAGACCGGTTCAAACATTATTTTCTCAAACATTAATCAATAGAGGTGTTTATCAATTAGGTGACTTAGCGCTTCCATCAGATACTTATAATGGTACTTCATTCATCAATGCTGCTTATGCCATGTTAGATAACAAACTTGGCGAAAAATTCAGAGTAGTTTGGGGAGTAAGAGCAGAACAATTCAATTTAGATCTTAAAACCGCAGATGCTACACTTGCGCCGATCGTTAGAGACGAATTGAAAGTGTTGCCATCAGTTAACTTCACTTACAGTTTAACTGAAAAAAGTAATCTGAGAGCTTCATATTACAGAAGTTTGGCTAGACCTGAATTTAGAGAGTTAGCACCCTCATCATACTATGACTATGAGTTTTCTTCATCTTATTCAGGAAATCCCAACCTAAAAACAACAGATGTAGATAATTTAGATATCAGATATGAAATCTATCCAGAAGCTGGGCAAATCCTTTCCGTATCAGGTTTTTATAAAAGATTTAGGAATGCGATTGAAGGAGTATTGAATGACGAACAATCTCTGCCGAACACATCCTATTTCAATTCTAAAAATGCAAATGTATATGGTGTCGAATTAGAGTTGCGTAAATCACTCGACTTTTTAGGGGAATCCACTTTCTTAAAAAGCACCTCCATTTACTCAAATGTTACTCTAGTTAAATCTGTGGTGACCAATCCTACCGACAGACCTTATATAGATAAGAAAAGACCAATGGTAGGACAGGCTCCTTATGTTGTAAATGCCGGGATCCAATCAGCATTCCTGGAAAATAAGCTTTCATTCAATGCTTTATATAACCGTATTGGAAGAAGAATTAACAAAGCATCAGGGATCCTTTTCCCTAGTATCTGGGAAGCTCCACGTAATGTAGTGGATCTTCAAATAGGTTATAAAGTGCTGAAAAGTAAAGGAGAAGTTAAATTTAATGCAGGCGATATTCTGAATGATAACATTCTTTTCTACTGGGATCGTGACAATAGTAAAAATTATAGCGCAAATTCTACTGATGAGACAATTAGCAGATATAAACCTGGTAGTAATTACAGCTTATCATTCTCTTACACGTTCTAGTATTAAATTGATGTTAACATTATCTTCAAACAGACAACATACAATTAATACATACATAATACTGGCTTAAAATAGCAATATGATATTTGCAGTACAAAAAATGATTAGAAATAATAAAAGCAATAAAATGAGAAACAAACTATTAGTATTCGCCTTAGCACTTGTAATTGGTGTAACAGGATGTTCAAAAAATCCATCTTTAGTTGAAGAACCAGAAGGTCCTACTACTGGTGTAGTTGAAGTATCAGGAGATATCACAGCAAATACAAACTGGACTGCAGATAAGATTTATCTATTGAAGGGAAATATATTTGTAACTAACAATACTACGCTGACAATTGCTCCAGGAACTATTATCAAAGGTGACAAAGCTACTAAAGGCGCACTAATTATTTCTCGTGGTTCTAAAATCAATGCAGCTGGTACAGTAGACAAACCAATTGTATTCACATCATCACAAGCATCAGGTGCGCGTACTCCAGGTGATTGGGGTGGTTTGATCATCTTAGGTAAAGCGGTGTCCAATAATGGTACATCAGCTAACGTTGAAGGTATCCCGGCTTCTTTAGGAGAAAAGACTTTATATGGTGGAACTGACAATGCAGACAATTCTGGCGTATTAACTTATGTACGTATTGAATTCGCTGGTATTCCATTGTTGCCAGATGTTGAGATTAACGGATTAACACTTGGTGGTGTAGGTTCAGGAACAGTTATTGATTATGTGGAGGTTTATCGTTCTGGTGATGATGCTTTCGAATTCTTCGGAGGTTCAGTAAATGCAAAACATTTGATAGCCATCGGAACTGTTGATGATGATTTTGATACTGACAATGGTTACTCTGGTAGAGTCCAGTTTGCATTGGCTCAACGTGCACAGGTTGTAGCAGACGTTAGTGGTTCAAATGGTTTTGAATCTGATAACAACTCTGCCGGCTCGGCTGTTGCTCCACTTACTTCTGCAGTGTTTAGTAACATGACAATCGTTGGCCCACAACTTACCGCTACTTCTACAAGTGGTGTAAACGCAAACTTTCAACATGGCGTTCAAATTCGTAGAAACTCATCTATGAGTCTATTCAATTCTATTATAGGAAATTATCCAGAAGGTATTTTTATTGATGATGCGCTACCAGCAACTGGAAACAACTCATCAGCTAATTTCCTTTCTGGCGCTTTAGCGATTAAAGGCAACCTAATCTACGGTTCAAATACAAAATCAAACGAAATTAAAGCATCTTCAGTAGCTACCAAAGCATTGCTTGAAACAACTTTAAGAGCAGAAAACTCATTTGTTGCTGGTTCATCTATCACTGAATTGTTAACTGATCCATTGAAATATGGCTTAGATTTTAAAGCTGCTGGTAATGCTAACGCAGGTACACCAGACTTTACTATAAAATCTGGATCAGTTGCTGCAACTGGTGCTGCATTTACTAATGCTAAATTAACTTCTGGTTTTGAAGTTGTACTTTATAAAGGCGCTTTTGGAACTACTAACTGGGCTGCTGGTTGGGCAAATTTTGATCCACAAGTATTGCCTTACACTACTCCTGGTGCTGTAAAATAATATCTAAAAACTAAAATATTGTAATCCTTGAAAAGGCCCTGATCATTGATCGGGGCCTTTTCTTTGCCTAAAGCTTTCTCCTAAAAATGAGTTAACATATTCATAACATATCAACTCTAGCAGCTTGCGTTCAAAACGCGTATCTGTGTTAAATAGAATCCATGAAAACTTTTACTCAAACATTTCTTTTAGTACTACTTCTAATCGCTGCCAGTTCTTGCACTAAGGATGACGACCACATTGAAAATCTAGATGAACAAGGTTTAACTCAATGTCCCGAGAACTCAAACTGTAAATATGTACATACTAATAATGCTGATTTACCTAATCCATCCAGCACTACACCAAAGAATGGAAGTTATAGGGTGTTTTTGATTGAAATTAGTAGTAGGTTGAACACAAGATCGCTGTTTATTAAAGCTCCTATGAAAGGGAATGCTTTTTCATTAACTAATAAGGACATTCAAGCTGGTAATGTAATGCTGTTTAATATAAGCTGTCCTACTTGTTTCTCCAGTGTTGCAGCTTTTCAAATAATCGGAGGATATATTAGAGGAAAAAAATTGAATTCAACTGCCTCGTAAAGTAGCGAAAAATGGTTGTTAGAAACTAGGCTGTTCTTATCTGTAGAAAATACCAACATCAAAGATACGATCTCAATTAAGCAGTGCTACAATTACAACCCATAACATGCCGTATTCATTTATCGTAGTCAAACTTAACGGGTTGATAACTGTAAACCACCTGATACGTCAAATCTTTAAGCTTGGCACTTATCTTACCCATACTGAGGTCATCCTTTTGAGGGGTAGGCTCACAAATAGAGTAAACTTTACCATTATACAGAATTGGATCCCCAACCGGTTTATCAAACTGAACAGCCATGGTGATGTGCGTAGGATAAAGCAAGGCGATCATAGGTACATTATATATCTCTTTTACCAAATAGAAAAATAAAGCAACCCTGTCATCGCAATCGCTGTATTTAGAGAACAGGGTTTCTTCAGGAGATAGCCGTTTTTCTTTGCCAAAGTTATCTTCATCATTCTGATACAGAAATGCATATCTGGTAAAATTCATGAGGTAATCAACACCTTTTTTCTGTCCCATGCCAATTACATTCTTTTTAAGCAAAGGTATTAATGAACTATAAGTCTCTTTAGTTAACGGAATATTAAAGTAAGATTCAAAGTCTACGCCTGGATAGTTCCTGAATATTGCGTCCACCTCTGGATTGAGTTTGATGTTAAAATGATAAGCGCGATGCTTATAACTAAATTCTATCTTTTTCTCTTTATAGTTTTCAGGTTTAAAGTCGGGCATTCGGGTCACCTTATAGGAAAAAGCCCTTTTCGCCTCTGGTATCCCGATCATATCATATGTCGGGGCATCATTTAAATTGGCATGTTCATAATCATGGTAATTTAAGCACATGTATTTTTTATTCTTAAACATGATGAATGGTATGTCTGCAATTTCCTCATTATTGTATACGTAGAAAATAATCCTGTTATTTGCAATAGTAAGTCTTGCATCATAGCCTGACTTCACCATCAGAAACCACTTGTAGAAGGTATAACGCTCGTAATTGTCTTTTTTCGGACTGATAGCTTCTGCTGTTTTTCTGATTAATTGGTAATATAACCAATCATTCAAATCATGCTTTTCTTTGTAGTTCGTTAAAGAATCCAGAACAGGCCCGTAGTTGCTTTTATTTAAATGTTGGTAACTGCGATGGATGTAATCTTCGGTCAGTTCGATAGAGTCGCGCAGAACTATGCTGGAGTCGATATAGAGATTAAAGGTTTTATTGTAAAGCTCAAAACTCGTATTATACCCTTGCGCCTGACTTACTCCAGGTGCTATAGTCAAAAACAAAATTATACCCGCGGTTATTCTTTGCGACGCGCTCATAAGATGTTAATTTACATTATGGTAATATTAAATATACAATTAATTAACATACAACACATATTAAGTTTCTGCCTCATTTTGCTAATAAAGTAATAAATACTTAACAACTTCTTAATAGTCTAACTCTACATTTGTTGCATAGATACCTGGTTAGTATTTATAAGTTCGGTTTAGTTGATAATGGAAAGCCCCGATGGATGTCAGGGCTTTTTAATTTACTATTTGTTAACATTGAAGTCGTTGCTTAACATAATGATAATACATGAGTAACATGGAATTAACATAAATTTGCAATTATGAATAAGAAAAAACGTAAAGCTTTTAAAGAAGCTTCCAAAAAATCGGCTATCCAGGAAATAACAAAAACAGTTGTTGACCAATTAAATGTTATCACAGTTGATTTAGGTCAGGATTCGAAGAAACTTAAGAAAGAAATAGAGAAACGCTCTGCTCAATTAGCAAAAAAGCTGGTTAAAAAGTTAAAAATAGCTAAGCCTATTATTAAGGAAGTGATTATAGAAGAACTCGCTCCCGCTAGCGTCTAAAGATTTTTACCTATCCGTTCCAACATTTCAGTGGGTATATTCTGAGTATCTACCAATAAAAACCCATCCAAACAATCTGAAAACTTAGGATCTATATTGAAGCAGATGATCTTTGCATTCAAGTTCATATACTGCCTTAATAATACAGGTATCTTGATGTGAGTACTCTCAATGTCTGAGATCAAACTATCAAGATTTTTCAATGAGTCACTCGTTTCTACCAAAAGATCTTTATCAATACCAGATAAATCGGCTTTGAATTTGTTCTTAGGCTTCACAAGGTGAGCAAGTTCATAGTCGAAATGGTTCTTCGTGATATAATCAACAATCAGAGATTTAGAAAATTTAGAAAACTTATTGCTGATACTAACAGGTCCGAACATGTACCTGTACTGTGGGTTGTCCAATAAATATTTCAATATTCCCTTCCACAGCAAAAATAGTGGCAACGGTTTTTGCTGGTATTCCTTACGGATCCAGGACCTGCCCAACTCTATCCCTTTTCTTAATATTGGATAGAATGGCTCTTTGATCTTAAAAAGTTCCGAAAGATAAAAGCCCCTACGACCCATGGTATCCAGGATCTCATCACCTTTACCGATCCGGTAAGCACCCACAATGTTTTGCAAGTCTTTATCCCAAATAAAAAGATGACTGTAGTAAATGTCGTAGTTGTCCAGGTCAATCTTTTTATTAGTTCCTTCTCCAACTTCCCTGAAAGTAATTTCCCTAAGCCGGCCTATCTCTCTTAAAATGTTGGGAATGTTTACGGTGGGAGTAATGTACACTTCATAGCTTTTTTCGGTCCACACCCTGAAACCCTCAAGTTGCTCTACTTCTTCAACTATTTTGTTGCGGTCAGTTTCTTCAATAATCTGTTCAGGCTTCTTCTTTATTTTAAAAAGATTGATTGGATTAAATAGCTTTCGTTCCTCGTCAAGTCCGGTTCCTAATGCGTAAGTTCTTGCCCGAAGGAAATCCAACAGTTTATTTGTGTTGTTCTTGTAAGAAATATCCTCGATATTAATCGGCTTACCGATCCTCACCTTAATCTTAAGGCCTTGCTTATTTAAAAATTCTGAAGGAAGTTTGGCAGTTCTTAGTGTGGGATGTATAAAGCTGAGGATATTAAACAATACGCCATTGTTTCCATGGAAATAAATGGGCACAACAGGTACTTTCGCTCTTGCAATTAACTTTCCTACCACCGGATGCCATAGCCTATCGGTAATCTCCTGCTTGTCTAAACTAAAAGTCGATACCTCTCCTGCCGGAAAAATCCCTATAGGTGTTCCGCTTTGCAGCAGGTCGAACGTTGCTTTCAATCCGCTGATACTTGATGAATGCTGTACATTTTCAAAGGGGTTAACTGCAACAAAGAATTCGCTAAGATTAGGGATTTTTTTTAGGATAAAGTTGACCATCACCTTTGCTTCCGGTCTAACTGTGCACAGTAGCTTTACAAGTGCAAGGCCTTCAATACCCCCATAGGGATGATTTGCAATTGCGATGAAGCCGCCGGTTTTCGGAATGTTTTTTAGATCATTTTCGTCAAAGTCAATCTTTACTCCAATGGTTTCCAGAATCTTATCAACAAACTCTAATCCACTGAAATGCACATTCTGCGAAAAAACTTTATTGATATCATTGAGCTTCATCATCTCCATAAGTAGTGCTGCGAGGCCGGGAACACCCAGTTTGTCTATTTTTGTAGCCTTTGCAAACTCTTGAGTGGTGATGATTTTCATGTAGTTTTGTTTGAGGAATAATATGCAATCTCAAAAATAAGATTTATATTTTTAAATAACAGTGGTACATTAGTTCCACGATGAGAAAATGGCTAAATAACTACTTTGATTTTACCAAAAGTGAATTTAACGGCCTGCTGGTCTTGATCGTCCTTATTGCCTTAGTTACTGCAGCTCCCTATGCTTACTCGCTTGTTGTAAAGGACGAGTATAACGAGGAAGATTACCTTGTCGTACAAAGACTTATTCTTAAAAATGAAGACGAAACTGTTTCGGAAAAGCTTGACAATACTGGCTATAAGAAAAAATCAGAATATTCAGCTCGGAAAATGAAGGCATCGTTGTTTTCTTTCGATCCGAATCTGATTGATCAGGATGATTGGATTCGTTTGGGCTTGTCAGAAAGGCAGGCTGCTGCTATTATAAAGTATGTCGGGAAAGGAGGTCAGTTCAGGCAGGTGGAAGACTTGAAGAAAATGTATATAATTACCCCGGAGAAGTATCTCGAGATCTTCCCTTATGTGAAAATTGCAAAATCTTTAAAAAGCAGTGTCGGGAACGCAAACGAACAAAAAGGCCTGATTTTCAATCAGCCATCCGTGAAAAACGCAGACGGCATTAAAGTTAAGTCTAGCAACTTGTATCCCTCCAAGGCGGCAGTTATGGTAGAGATCAACGGTGCGGACAGTGCTAGCCTAGATGATATTAGAGGCATAGGACCGGCCTTTGCCCTAAGAATTTTGAACTATAGGGAGCGAATAGGTGGCTACGTGAGTAAGGAGCAATTAATGGAAGTATTCGGATTAGACTCCTTAAAATATTCGGAAATCAAAAATCAAATTAGGGTGGATGCCAGATCAATCAGGAGAATTAATATTAACACCGTCACAACAGATAACTTCCAAAACCATCCATATTTGCGTTTTAAGCAGATAAATGCAATTGTACAGTATAGGAAACAACACGGGAATTATAGTAATGTTGCAGACCTGGCCAAAGTTTTGGTAATTCCTGCAGAAACCATTGTTCGCCTGGCACCTTATCTTACCTTTTAATATGATAGCATCAAAAATAAAACACACTGTAAGGGATGTACATGATTTCCCAAAACCAGGAATCATCTTTAAGGACATCACACCAATATTGAAAGATTACAAATTATGTGCTGAAATAAGCAGAGAATTAATGCTGCAAGTGAAGGATTTGGAAATTGATGTAGTAGCAGGCATCGAAAGCAGGGGCTTTTTGTTCGGCCCGCAACTCGCACAACTTTTACAAGTACCTTTTGTGCCCATTCGCAAAGCTGGTAAGCTGCCATACAAAACCATTCAGGAATCCTATCACCTAGAGTATGGGTCTGCAATAATTGAATGCCATGAGGATGCATTACTGAAGGGACAACGCGTACTCATTCACGATGATCTTTTGGCGACTGGCGGAACTGTAGTAGCTGCAACAAAGCTTATCCAACAATTGCGGGCGGAGCTGGTTGGTTACTCCTTTATAATTTCCCTTGATTTTTTAAATGGAAAGGACAGGCTAAAGCCTTACTCCGAAAAGGTATTTTCACTGGCCTCTTACTAATCTACGCTCCGCTTATCCGGCGGCGAGGTAAAGAAAAATGGCTATCATCGCCAAAGCGACCATTTTTAAGATAAAAATGCAGAGTTGAGTGGTGATAGTTTTTGTTGGTTTGGTTGTCATTGTAGGCATTTAATTAATAATTTTTAATATCTTGTTGGCAAATTTAGCTTTTGCGGAAACTTCAATCAACTGAGAAAACACGCATGTTTTTAATATTAGATCCTTTACAAGTAGCGTAATGTCAAAAGAAAATTTTGGAGATTATTTAAAGAATTTCATTACTACAGTGCCGGCAGACTTAGAAAGTGAGCAGGCGCAATACTTCAAACAAACAATTCCTAAATTTCCTGAAGAGGCTATCTACATCTATTCTTTCAAAGAAAACCGAATGATTTTTGCCTGGGGTTGGGAAGAAGTGGTTGGTTATCAGGATGAGGAGATCAATATGATTGCTATTGTAAGTATGTCGGCACCTGAGTTTGCTCCATTTTCACGTGATCTTAATGATAAGGCGTTAAGGTTTATCCATAACAAGACCGAGAATTTGGAACAATACAGCTTCGCTATCGAGCTTAAAAAAATTCATAAAGATGGAAGCCTTGTGCCTGTCATCGCAAGAGTAGGGGTTTTTCGTTCAGAAAACGGGTGTGTTGAATCTATTATAGGGCGTTTTCAGATCAACAGAAGTCTTATTTTTGGCCGGGTTATGCGTTATGCCCTTTACGGTCCGGAAAGGAATAAGTTTGAAGAGGAGCTTAGTAAGGCTTTATTCAGTCACCTGGCTATTTCGAATAAAGAAAAAGAAGCGTTATCGCTTGTGGCAAATGGGTATTCATTCAAGGAAATTGCACACGAGCTTAAGGTGTCGCACTCAGCAATCGAAAAAAGAATCATCCCTTTATACAAACGATTTGAAGTAAAAAGTTTAACTCATTTAGTAAGTTTTGCGTATGACAACTTTATTCTTCCTTAGCTAGACTTCTTCAAGGTCAATTACTTTAATATTGGAATCGTCAACTCCGATCTGGTTGAGCAAGAGTTTCCATTTCTCTTCCAGCTTGCTGGTTGGGTCATCACTTCCCATCACCCATACTATATTTTTATCCCTAATATTTTCAATGTTATTGGGGCCGTTGTCTAAATTGTTCAAGATTTCATAGAACAGCCCGGTACTGATGATATCGCTGCGAACCGGTTTCCCGGGGTTTATGTCGTCAATTACTAAAAGGTCACATTTTCTCCAGTCCCAAAGAGATCTTTCGTACTCCCTTTCTGGTGGATCATAAAACATACTTAACAGTTTTACCGCAGTTACATAGCTGCAGCAACTGCTTTTAATGGAAGCCTCGGTGGCGAGTGCAACAGCCAATGTCGTTTTTCCAGTACCCTTTGATCCAAAGATTAGAATATGCTTTCCTTTCTGTTTTTGCTTTAAGAATTCGAGGATGTAAGTGACGTTGGCGTCTTTTATGGAATTGTTCCATTGGCTTAAACGCAACTGAAAAGGATATTCTGCGTTTTGAAGCAACATTTTGGTGGTATACCAGTAATAGGCGGGATAAGCGACAAGCAATGTTAGCCCACCAAGACCAAGTAACATTTCAAAGTGATAATTGCAGATCAGACTCGCCGCAAGCGCCCCTATTCCAAAATATACAAGATCTGTCAAAGTATCAAAGGTCACGTTGTACCAGGCAGGCTGAAAGATATACCTACCATTACTTAACGCTTCCTTTCTGGAAGACTCCTTCCAAATCAATGGTTTTAAGAAATTGTAAGTCTCAAAAAGAATCCAGCCTCCCCAAACTACAAAGGCCGACCAGTATTCGGCATTTGCAACAGGCGAATTGATTCGAATGAATGAAAGAAACTTTACGATGTTAGAATTTGTTGAGCTAAGAAAGAAATGGAGGACAACGGTGGGGATAAAGCCCAGAGAAAAGTGCCCAAATTGGTTTGCCAGCCAGGCATATGTTAGGGTAACTCCTCTATAGGAATCTTTGCCTATCAAGTCTCTGTTGAACTGTTGATAGATCTGGTACAAGGTGAATGGTCTCATGAAAATTAAATCTTAGCGTTGTTTGGTGGCCTAAATCTATAAAAAATTAAAAAGTTTCTAAGCATTTTTAATAGCTTAAAACAGGGATATAGGGATTCTGAACTAAATACCGTTTCGTTCTACTTTCAAGCGAATATACTATTGCCTTTCTTGGTGCATAATTTGTTATAATTGACTCAATTCAAGCAAGTAATATGTTAGAAATTATAAATAATTCTGAAGGATATAGCTTCAGTATCTCAGAGGATCAGCAGATGATCCGTGCGATGGTTAGCGATTTTGCGGAGAAAAGTATTCGTCCGCATGTGATGGAATGGGATGAGGTTCAACATTTTCCGATTGAAGTATTTAAGGAACTTGGCGCGCTTGGTTTAATGGGTGTGTTGGTGCCTGAAGAATATGGTGGTTCAGGACTGGGATATCAGGAATATGTAGACGTAATAGTTGGCATTGCTAAGGTTTGCGGCTCTATCGGACTCTCATTAGCCGCGCACAATTCCTTATGCACGGGCCATATTATGACTTTCGCAAATGATGCTCAGAAGCAACAGTGGTTGCCAAAGCTAGCAACTGCGGAGTGGATAGGTGCTTGGGGCCTGACAGAAGCTAACACAGGTTCTGATGCATTAAGAATGATGACTACCGCTGTTCTAGATGGTGATGAATACGTGATAAATGGTTCGAAGAACTGGATTACCCATGGAAAGAGTGGTGATGTGGCCGTAGTTATGGTAAGAACAGGAGAGAAAGGAAGTTCAAAAGGCATTTCTGCAATTGTAGTAGAGCGGGGAACACCGGGATTCTCCGCCGGAAAAAAAGAGAACAAACTTGGAATGCGTGCTTCTGAGACTACAGAAATGATTTTTGACAATTGCCGGGTTCCTAAAGAGAATTTATTGGGACAAGAGGGCGAGGGATTTAAACAAGCCATGAAGGTATTAGATGGTGGCAGAATTTCTATTGCTGCTTTAGCTCTGGGTATAGCCAAAGGTGCTTACGAAGCTGCATTGGCTTATGCCAAAGAACGACATCAATTTGGTCAACCTATCGCTAATTTTCAAGGCATTAGTTTTAAGCTAGCCGATATGGCTACAGAGATTGAGGCTGCAGAATTATTGATCAGACAGGCTGCCGATCTAAAAAACCGTAAATTGCCAATGACTAAAGAATCTGCAATGGCAAAGTATTTCGCATCAGAAGTCTCGGTACGAGTAGCTACTGAAGCTGTACAGATTTTTGGGGGCTATGGTTACACTAAAGACTTCCCTGTGGAGAAATTTTATAGGGATAGCAAATTGTGTACTATAGGTGAAGGAACTTCTGAAATTCAAAAGATAGTTATTGCGAGAGAAGTGTTGAACGGATAGGGTCTAATTGCGCCTGCCAACAGATAAGGGCTGATTCGGGTTGTGCTTTGGGTGTTGGCGCCTTGTACCCGGGGTGTTTACGCGGTGAGGCCGCCTTTTTCTTAGCAAGAAGGCGGCCTCACCGCGGCCTCACTGCGGCAGGAGGGCGGCCTGAGGTAAAGCACAACCCGACTGATGATATAGCACGTTCTTAGCTGATATTAAAAGTTTTTTACTGTAATACAGTGCGGAGATTACAAGTATAAACATTTCTTTGGATTAATGTTTTGATAATCAAATCAAACCTGTATCTTTGCAGTCCTAAAAACAACGAAAGGAGGTATTTTAACGTTATGATCATCATTAATATTAAAGACGGCGAATCACTTGATAAAGCCCTGAAACGTTTCAAAAAGAAATTTGAGAAAACGGGTGTATTAAGAGAATTGCGCAGTCGCCAAGCATACGAGAAAAAATCTGTTGCTCGTCGTACGGAAATTAAACACGCAGTTTACATACAAAATATGAACCTTGAGGCTTCTGTTTAGTATCTTAAGTTTACACATATAAAGCGCCGCCGGAAAAAATCCGGCGGCGCTTTTTTGTTTTGAAAGAATAACTTGTTCGGTATATTTTTTGTATATTGACCTTAACGAGCACCGCAATTTCTATTCATGGCAGTTGAACAATTTCTTATTTATTTACAGCACGAGAAACGTTATTCAAAACACACCGTTCAATCTTATGGAACAGATCTTCTTCAATTCAAAGACTTCGCGTGGCTAAAGTTCGAGACTGATCTGAAGGAGGTAACCTACCAAATGGCAAGAGAGTTCATCCTATACCTTTTGGATGATCTAAAAGTTTCAGAAAACTCCGTTAGGAGGAAACTCTCTACTGTAAGGAGTTATTATAAATATTGCATGCGGGCTGGTGTGGTATCGGCAAACCCATTTGCTCAGGTTAGATCTCCCAAGGTTCCGGCACGTTTACCTGTATTTGTTGCCGACAATAAGCTTGATGAGCTACTGGATTCAGATGTGTTTTTTGATGATAGCTTCCCATCGATAAGAGATAAGACGGTTATTGAATTGCTTTTCGGTGCTGGCATCCGGCTAGCAGAACTATTGACATTAAAAGATAGTGATGTTAATTTCTACGACGAAACGATTAAAGTTTTGGGCAAAAGAAATAAGGAAAGAATTATTCCTATAACTAAATGCCTTGTTAATCAGCTAAAAGCATACCTAGCGCTTAAATTGCTTCAAAATTTTAATAACAAAACCGGGGTGTTATTCGTTACAGATAAAGGAGCGGATGCTTACCCTAAAATGATTTATAGGATTGTTCAAAAATATCTTTCTTTTGTTTCTACACAAGAGAAAAAAAGCCCACATGTACTGCGTCATTCCTATGCGACCAGTTTATTAAACAGAGGGGCAGATTTGAATGCCATTAAAGAACTATTAGGACATGCTAGTTTAGCTGCCACACAGGTATACACGCACAATTCAGTCGAAAAACTAAAATCAATATATAAACAAGCCCATCCAAAGGCATAAAACAAGGAGGTAAATATGAAAATTACAGTTCAATCGATCCATTTCACTGCAGACCACAAGTTGTTAGATTTTATCCAGAAGAAAGTTGATAAACTTGATCAATTCATTGATCAAATCATTAGTGGAGAGGTTTATTTGAAATTAGAAAATGTTGATGATGAGGCAAACAAGATCAGCGAGATAAAATTAATCGTTCCTGGTTTGACTATGTTTGCAAAAGAACAGTGCAAAACATTTGAAGAAGCGACAGATTTGGCAATCGAATCCTTAAGAAAACAGATTACCAAACATAAAGATAAGACTAGAGTAAAGGCCAATGAGCACAAGGCAATTGTGAATGCGGGTGAAGTATCTGATTACTAGTGATATATTTCAGGCGGTTTAAGCTAAAGGATTGGCGGGATAGCTTCCGCCAATTTTTTTTGAAAATAATTTTGTGTAGGAAGTAAATTCTTGTAGATTTGCATTCCGTTTCAGAGAGGGCGTTGCTCTAATAAAAACGGGATGTTCTGTGAAAGATTAATATTATAGAAATACTTTACTTGCAATTGTAGTAAATGTATGATATAAGCCTCCTTAGCTCAGCTGGTAGAGCAACTGACTTGTAATCAGTAGGTCATTGGTTCGATCCCGATAGGAGGCTCTTTTTTTTGGGGGGATACCAGAGTGGCCAAATGGAACAGACTGTAACTCTGTTGTCGCAAGACTTCGAAGGTTCGAATCCTTCTCCCCCCACATTAAAGAAGCGAAAGTAGCTCAGTTGGTAGAGCGATAGCCTTCCAAGCTATAGGTCGCGAGTTCGAACCTCGTCTTTCGCTCATAATAAAATAGGTGAGCAATCGGCTATTTAAGGATTGTAAGCTGAGATTAGCCGAAGTAGCTCAGCGGTAGAGCACTTCCTTGGTAAGGAAGAGGTCATGGGTTCAAGTCCCATCTTTGGCTCAAATAATAAATGATGCTTTGTTAAGTCTGGTTAAACTCGGAAAGAACAAGGTTTTTTGTATTGAAAATTGTATCAAAACAATAAATTAATAAAAAGTTAACCTACTAATAAGTATAAAAACATGGCAAAAGAAAAGTTTGACCGCAGCAAGCCGCACTTAAACATCGGCACTATCGGTCACGTTGACCACGGTAAAACAACCTTAACAGCAGCTATCACTAAAGTGTTATCTGATGCTGGTTTATCTGAGGCGCGTTCATTTGAATCAATTGACTCTGCTCCAGAGGAAAAAGAAAGAGGTATCACTATTAATACAGCACACGTTGAGTATTCAACTGCTAGTCGCCACTATGCTCACGTTGACTGTCCAGGTCACGCGGATTACGTGAAAAACATGGTTACTGGTGCTGCGCAAATGGATGGAGCGATTATCGTTGTAGCTGCTACAGATGGTCCAATGCCACAAACTCGTGAGCACATTCTATTGGCTCGTCAGGTTGGTGTACCAACGTTAGTAGTTTTCATGAACAAAGTGGATATGGTAGATGATCCTGAATTACTAGAATTAGTAGAGATGGAGATTCGTGAATTGTTATCATTCTATGATTTCCCTGGTGATGATATTCCTGTTATTCAAGGTTCAGCTTTAGGTGGCTTGAACGGAGATCCTAAATGGGTTGGAAAAATCATGGAATTAATGGATGCTGTAGATAGCTACATTCCAATTCCTCCACGTTTAACTGAGCTTCCATTCTTAATGCCTGTTGAAGATGTATTTTCGATCACTGGTCGTGGTACTGTTGCAACTGGTCGTATTGAGCGTGGTGTAATCAACTCTGGAGATCCGGTTGAGATCTTGGGTATGGGTGCTGAAAATCTTAAATCAACTGTAACAGGTGTTGAGATGTTCCGTAAGATCCTTGATTATGGTGAAGCAGGAGATAACGTAGGTCTATTGTTGCGTGGTATTGAGAAAACTGATATCCGTCGTGGTATGGTTATCTGTAAACCAGGTTCTGTAACTCCTCACACTGATTTCAAGGCTGAGATCTATGTATTGTCAAAAGCAGAAGGTGGTCGTCATACTCCATTCTTTAACAAATACCGTCCACAATTCTATTTCCGTACTACAGATGTTACTGGTGAGATTTCACTAGCTGAAGGAACTGAAATGGTTATGCCAGGTGATAACGTTACGATCACAGTTAAATTGATCAACGCAATCGCAATGGAAAAAGGTCTTCGTTTCGCTATCCGTGAGGGTGGTAGAACAGTAGGAGCTGGTCAGGTAACTGAGATTTTAAAATAGTTTTTACAGCCCTTAGGGGGTGTTGAAAAGTTTTATAAAGTAAAAGCGAAGTACTTAGGCTTTATCAGCCTGAGTACTTTGCTTCTTAATTAGAATCTGTTTTTAAAATAGACATTAGATTACACACGGGAATAGTTCAACGGTAGAATAGAGGTCTCCAAAACCTTTGATCAGGGTTCGAATCCTTGTTCCCGTGCAAAAATATAATTATGGCTTCAGTAGTTCAATTTATTAAAGAATCGTATGAGGAAATGACCCAGAAGGTTACCTGGCCTACATGGGGAGAATTACAAAATTCTGCGGTGCTGGTTTTGGTAGCTTCACTTATCATTGCATTAGTTGTATTTGCAATGGATAAGGGATCTACACTTATGTTAGATACTTTTTATAAATCACTTTCTAATTAATATAGCTCAATGAACGATCAGTTAAAATGGTATGTAGTTAGGGCGGTTAGCGGAAAAGAGAAAAAGGTTAAACAATATATCGATTCTGAAATTAGCCGTTTAGGATTTTCTCATTTGGTTCCACAGGTATTGATTCCTATGGAGAAGTATTACCAGATGAAGGATGGTAAGAAGATTGCAAAAGAGCGCAATTTCTATCCTGGATATGTTTTGATTGAAGCTGTTTTAGATGGAGAACTAGAACATATTATTAAAAATGTTAACAGTGTGATTGGCTTTTTAGGAGATAAGGGTGGTAATCCTGTTCCGATGCGCCAAGCAGAAGTTAACCGTATTTTAGGTAAAGTTGATGAGATGAGCCAACAAAGCGAAACCATGAACATTGCCTATTATGTTGGAGAGAACGTTAAAGTAATGGATGGACCGTTTAACGGTTTCAACGGCGTTATCGAAGAGGTTAATGAAGAGAAAAAGAAATTAAAAGTTATGGTTAAGATCTTCGGACGTAAGACTCCTTTAGAGCTTAATTATATGCAAGTAGATAAAGAGTAGAATAAAGAACCTTAATTGTTACATTGCTTCCAACATTTAACATTGAGTATTACAAATTAACAAAAACAGAAAATGGCAAAAGAAGTCAGTGCACTTGTTAAATTACAAATCAAGGGCGGAGCTGCAAATCCATCGCCACCGGTAGGACCTGCGTTAGGTGCTAAAGGGGTTAACATCATGGAGTTTTGCAAACAATTCAATGCTCGTACCCAAGATAAGCCCGGTAAAGTATTACCAGTTGTAATTACTGTTTATGCTGACAAGTCTTTCGAATTCATCATCAAAACTCCTCCTGTAGCTATCCAGTTAAAAGATGCTACTAAATTAGCGAGTGGTTCTGCTGAGCCCAACCGTAAGAAAGTTGGTTCGGTGACTTGGGATCAGGTTAAGTCAATTGCTGAAGATAAGATGACTGATTTAAATGCTTTCACTATCGAATCGGCAATGAGTATGGTTGCCGGTACAGCACGCAGTATGGGAATCACCGTTAGCGGTGACGCACCTTGGACAAATTAATTAACAAAAAACAGTTTACAACAGTGGCTAAATTAACAAAAAATCAAAAAAAGGCACATGCTAAACTAGAATCTGGTAAAACGTATTCTTTAAAGGATGCGGCTGTCTTGGTAAAAGAGATAACTACCACTAAATTTGACGCTTCGGTTGACATCGACGTTAGTTTAGGTGTAGACCCACGTAAAGCCAATCAAATGGTGCGTGGTATCGCAACTTTACCTCACGGTACAGGTAAAACTGTACGTGTATTAGTTCTTTGTAATCCTGATAAGGAAGAAGAGGCTAAAGCAGCAGGTGCAGATTTCGTGGGTTTAGACGAATATGTGTCCAAGATTGAAGGTGGATGGACTGATGTTGACATTATTATCACTACTCCTGCTTGTATGGCAAAAGTAGGTAAACTGGGCCGCGTTTTAGGTCCACGTAACCTTATGCCAAATCCTAAATCAGGTACTGTAACCAACGATGTTGGTAAAGCAGTAACTGACGTAAAAGGCGGAAAGATCGATTTTAAAGTTGACAAAAGTGGCATTATACACGCTTCAGTGGGAAAAGTATCATTCCCTGCAGAAAAAATATATGAAAACGCTTTAGAAGTACTTCAAGTTATTTCTAAGCTAAAACCATCTGCTGCAAAAGGAACTTATTTTAAGAGCATTCACGTGTCTTCAACAATGAGTCCTGGAATTGCAATCGAAGCTAAATCAGTAACGGGGATCTAATTATTATGAACAGAGAAGAAAAACACGAACTAGTTTCAGCTCTTCAAGAGAAAATGCAAGAGTTCGGCAATTTTTATATTGCTGATACTTCTAGCTTATCTGTTGCTAAGATTAATAATATCCGTCGCAAATGTTTCGAAAGCGGGATTGAGATGCAGGTTGCTAAAAATTCATTGATCAGAAAAGCGATCGAAGGATTAGAAGGTGATTCATCAGAGATCTTTGCAGCCCTTAAAGGTCAGTCAGCATTATTATTTTCAACTTCAGGTAATGCTCCGGCAAAACTGATCAAAGCGTTGAGAAAGGGATCTGATAAACCAGTACTTAAGGCAGCATATATTGATTCATCTATATATGTTGGTGATAACCATTTAGATTCATTAGTAAGTTTGAAATCAAGAGAAGAGCTTATTGGAGATATCATTGGCTTATTACAATCGCCAGCTAAAAACGTTATTTCAGCGTTGAAGTCAAGCGGTAGCAAAATTGCAGGAATTGTTAAAACTCTACAAGAGAGAGAAGGTTAAGGAAACGCCTTATAAGTTTCATATTTAAATAAATTATTTTACGTAAATTTTTAAAAATCTATAAAATGGCAGATTTAAAAGCGTTTGCTGAGCAATTGGTAAACTTGACAGTTAAAGAAGTTAACGAATTAGCTCAAATCCTTAAAGACGAGTATGGTATTGAACCAGCTGCTGCTGCAGTTGCTGTTGCTGGCCCTGCTGCTGATGCTGCTCCTGCAGTTGAAGAAAAAACTACTTTTGATGTAATATTAAAAGAAGCTGGCGGTGCTAAATTAGCAGTTGTTAAATTGGTAAAAGATCTAACTGGTTTAGGTTTGAAAGAAGCAAAAGATTTAGTTGACGGTGCACCAAAGGAATTGAAATCTGGTGTTACTAAAGACGAAGCTGAAGCTTTGAAAAAGCAATTAGAAGAAGCTGGAGCTGTAGTTGAAATTAAGTAATCACTTAATTTCCCATCAATTTTAATCATAGACTCCGACTTTATAGTCGGAGTCTATACCTGTTTATAAACTTTTCATCTTGTTTGGTTGATGAAATTGTTTAACGGCTAACCAAACAAATAGTTTATTCTTAAAGTAAATTAACTTTAGTCCATTGGCAAATAAAGTCGACCAAAGAGTAAATTTTGCACGAAGTAAGCATATCATAGATTATCCAGATTTTCTAGATGTGCAGTTGCAATCATTCAGAGAATTTTTTCAGATAGAAACAACTTCTGACAACCGTCACACTGAGGGTTTGTTTAAGGTATTTGCTGAGAATTTCCCAATCACTGATTCCAGGAATATTTTTGTTTTGGAGTTCCTTGATTATTTTATTGATCCACCGCGTTATGATATACCTGAGTGTATTGACCGTGGATTGACTTATAGTGTTCCGTTAAAGGCGAAGCTTAAGCTTTCTTGTAATGACGCGGAACATGAAGATTTTGAAACCATCATTCAAGATGTGTATTTAGGAACCATACCATATATGACTCCTAAGGGTACGTTTGTGATTAACGGTGCAGAGCGTGTTATTGTTTCTCAATTACACAGGTCTCCAGGAGTGTTCTTCGGTCAAAGCCGTCACACGAATGGAACTAAGCTTTATTCTGCCCGTGTTATTCCTTTCAAAGGATCTTGGATCGAGTTTGCGACTGATGTGAACAACGTCATGTATGCATATATCGATCGTAAGAAAAAATTCCCGGTTACTACATTATTGCGTGCTATTGGTTACGACTCTGATAAAGACATTCTTGAGTTGTTTGATCTTGCCGATGAGGTTAAGGTTAGCAAATCAGGGTTGAAGAAATTTATCGGTCGTAAGCTTGCTGCAAGGGTTCTAAGAAAATGGACTGAAGATTTTGTTGATGAAGATACCGGTGAGGTAGTTTCTATCGATCGTAACGAAGTGATTTTAGACAGGGATACTGTTTTAGAAGATGACCACATTGATATGATTATTGATGCTGGCGTTAAAACTATTATCTTATCTAAAGATGATGGTGCTAGCCAAGCTGATTATACTATTATATATAATACTTTACAGAAAGATACTTCGAACTCTGAAAAGGAGGCTGTTGAAAACATCTATCGTGCTTTGCGTAACGCAGAACCGCCTGATGAGGAAACTGCAAGAGGTATCATTGAGCGTTTGTTCTTCTCGGATAAGCGTTATGACTTAGGTGATGTGGGTAGATACCGTATCAACCGTAAGTTGAAAATGGATACCCCTGATCACGTGAAAGTGTTAACAAAAGCAGATATCATTGCGATTGTTAAGTATCTGATCAAACTGATCAACTCTAAAGAAGAAGTGGATGATATTGATCACTTGTCGAATCGTCGTGTTCGTACAGTAGGTGAACAATTGTACGCTCAATTTGGTGTTGGTTTGGCTCGTATGGCGCGTACTATTCGTGAGCGTATGAACATCCGTGACAACGAGGTATTTACACCTACTGATTTGATTAATGCCCGTACTTTATCGTCGGTTATTAACTCTTTCTTTGGTACAAACCAGTTGTCTCAGTTTATGGATCAAACGAATCCATTAGCAGAGATTACTCACAAACGCCGTCTATCGGCTTTAGGTCCAGGTGGTCTATCGCGTGAAAGAGCAGGTTTTGAGGTACGTGACGTTCACTACACTCACTACGGTCGTTTATGTACAATTGAAACACCAGAGGGACCAAACATTGGTTTGATATCTTCACTATGTGTACATGCTAAGATCAATAACTTAGGTTTCATCGAAACACCTTACAAAAAGGTTGATAATGGTGTGGTTTCAGTTAATGAGCCAGTTATATACTTATCTGCTGAAGATGAGGATGGAAAAACAATTGCTCAGGCAAATGCTGAGTATGATGATAAAGGTAACTTCACTACTCCTCGTGTTAAGGCACGTTATGAGGGTGACTTCCCGATTATTGAGCCTGAGAAATTAGACTTAATGGACGTGGCTCCTAATCAGATTACTTCGATTGCTGCTTCATTGATTCCTTTCCTTGAGCATGATGATGCGAACAGGGCCTTGATGGGATCAAACATGCAACGTCAGGCGGTGCCTTTGTTGCGTCCGGAAGCTCCTATTGTTGGAACAGGTTTGGAAGGTCGCGTTGCACGTGATTCAAGAACATTGATCAATGCGGAAGGTGACGGTACTGTAGAGTATGTTGATGCTAATGAGATTACTATTAAATATATCAGAAACGACGACGATCGTTTAGTTTCTTTTGAAGGTGATAGCAAAACTTATAAACTAATCAAGTTCAAGAAAACCAACCAGAATACTTGTATCAACTTGAAACCGATCGTTAAGAAAGGTCAGAAAGTTGTTAAAGGACAAGTTTTATGTGAAGGTTATGCAACTGAAAATGGTGAGTTGGCGTTAGGAAGAAACTTAAAGGTTGCTTTCATGCCTTGGCAAGGATATAACTTTGAGGATGCGATCGTAATTAACGAGCGTATTGTTAGAGAAGATATCTTCACTTCATTGCACATTGAAGAGTTTGAATTAGAAGTACGTGATACAAAACGTGGGGAAGAGGAATTAACACCAGATATCCCTAATGTTTCTGAGGAAGCTACTAAAGATTTAGATGAAAACGGTATCATCCGTGTAGGTGCTGAAGTTAAAGAAGGTGACATCCTTATTGGTAAGATCACACCGAAAGGTGAATCTGATCCTTCACCGGAAGAGAAATTACTACGTGCGATCTTTGGAGATAAAGCGGGAGATGTGAAAGATGCGTCCTTGAAAACACCTCCATCAATCAAGGGTGTGGTAATTGATACTAAGTTGTTCTCAAGAGCTAAGAAAACTACCAAAGCTGAAGAGAAGGTAGCGATAGAGAAGTTAGATAAGAGATACAATTTAGCAACTACAAATCTTAAGAATGAGCTGGTAGACAAATTGTTCCAGATTGTAAATGGTAAAACATCACAGGGTGTATTTAATGTTTACAAGGAATTGTTGTTCCCTAAAGGAGCTAAGTTTACTCAAAAGAGCTTACAAGATTTAGAATTCGCCCACATCAATCCATACAAATGGACTACTGATGAAGACAAGAATGATCAAATAAAACTATTGATTCACAATTATGGCATTCGTGTAAACGAAGAGCTAGGTGCGTACAAGCGTGATAAGTTTGCGATTTCTGTTGGTGATGAATTGCCATCTGGTATTGTTCAAATGGCAAAAGTTTATGTTGCTAAAAAACGTAAATTGAAAGTGGGTGATAAGATGGCTGGTCGTCACGGTAACAAGGGTATTGTAGCCCGTATCGTTCGTGATGAAGATATGCCATTCTTAGAAGATGGAACTCCTGTTGATATTGTGTTGAACCCATTGGGTGTACCTTCACGTATGAACCTTGGACAGATCTACGAAACGGTATTGGCATGGGCCGGTAAAGAATTGGGTGTTAAGTTTGCAACTCCGATTTTTGACGGTGCTAAGCACAATGAAGTGGAAGATTGGATCGCTAAAGCAGGATTACCAGCTTCTGGAAGAACCTATTTGAATAACGGTTTAACGGGTGAGAAATTCGATCAACCAACAACTGTAGGTATTATCTATATGTTGAAACTTGGACACATGGTTGATGATAAGATGCACGCTCGTTCGATCGGACCATATTCATTGATTACACAACAACCGTTGGGTGGTAAAGCCCAGTTTGGTGGTCAGCGTTTTGGTGAGATGGAAGTTTGGGCATTGGAAGCATTTGGTGCTGCCAATATTCTACAGGAGATCTTAACTGTGAAATCAGATGATGTTATCGGTAGAGCCAAAACTTACGAGGCAATCGTGAAAGGTGAGAACCTTCCAACGCCAGGTGTACCAGAATCATTCAATGTATTGGTACATGAGTTGCGCGGATTAGGTTTGGATATTACGTTAGACTAAACACAAAAGAGCTATGTCTTACAAAAAGGATAATAAATTAAAAAGCAATTTCACCTCGATTACCATTAGTTTGGCGTCGCCTGAAGCTATTTTAGAGCGCTCAAGTGGTGAGGTGTTAAAACCTGAGACTATCAATTACCGTACTTACAAACCTGAACGTGATGGTTTGTTCTGTGAGCGTATTTTTGGTCCGGTTAAAGATTACGAATGTCACTGCGGTAAGTACAAGCGTATCCGTTACAAGGGTATTGTTTGTGACCGTTGCGGTGTTGAAGTAACTGAAAAGAAAGTACGTAGAGAGCGTATGGGACACATCAATTTGGTGGTTCCTGTAGCACACATCTGGTATTTCCGTTCATTGCCAAATAAAATTGGATATCTTTTGGGTCTACCTACAAAAAGGTTAGATCTGATCATTTATTACGAACGTTATGTAGTAATACAATCGGGAACAATGTCTGACGAAGGTATTCAGTATATGGACTTCCTTACTGAGGAAGAATACTTAGATATCCTTGATAAATTACCTAAGGAGAATCAATATTTAGACGATAAAGATCCTAATAAATTCATCGCCAAAATGGGTGCTGAAGCTTTAGAAGACTTATTAAGACGTATTGATTTAGATAGTTTATCTTATAATCTGCGTCACCAGGCAGCGAACGAGACTTCTCAGCAGCGTAAAAATGAGGCGTTAAAGCGTCTTCAGGTTGTTGAGGCTTTCCGAGGATCAAGAACACGTATTGAGAATAATCCGGAGTGGATGATCATTAAGATCGTTCCGGTTATTCCACCAGAGTTACGTCCGTTGGTTCCATTGGAAGGTGGTCGTTTTGCGACTTCAGATTTAAATGATTTATACCGTCGTGTGATTATCCGTAACAACCGTTTGAAACGTTTGATTGAGATTAAAGCACCCGAGGTTATTTTGCGTAACGAGAAACGTATGTTGCAGGAAGCTGTAGATTCGTTGTTCGATAACTCGCGTAAAGTAAATGCTGTAAAAACTGAAGGTAACCGTGCATTGAAATCACTTTCAGACATCTTGAAAGGTAAACAAGGGCGTTTCCGTCAGAATCTATTGGGTAAACGTGTAGATTATTCTGCTCGTTCTGTAATTGTTGTTGGGCCTAGCCTTAAATTACATGAATGTGGTTTACCTAAAGATATGGCAGCTGAGCTATTCAAGCCATTTATCATCCGTAAGATGATTGAGCGTGGCATAGTTAAAACTGTTAAATCTGCAAAGAAAATTGTTGATAGAAAAGATCCTTTAGTTTGGGATATCCTGGAGAACGTATTGAAAGGGCACCCTGTACTATTGAATCGTGCACCTACATTGCACAGATTGGGTATCCAGTCTTTCCAACCTAAATTGGTGGAAGGTAAAGCTATTCAATTGCACCCTTTAGTGTGTACAGCATTTAACGCGGATTTTGACGGTGACCAGATGGCGGTACATTTACCACTTGGTCATGCTGCTATATTGGAGGCTCAAGTTTTAATGCTTGCAGCTCACAATATCTTAAATCCGGCGAACGGTACTCCGATCACTGTACCATCTCAGGATATGGTTTTGGGTCTTTATTACATTACTAAAGGCCGTAGAACTGACGAAGGACGTGTAGTTAAAGGACAAGATGCAAGTTTCTATTCCCCTGAAGAAGTTATCATTGCTTACAATGAGAAACAAATCGACTTACATGCTTTCATTAAGGTGAAGGTTAATGCTAAAGGCGATGATGGTGTTATTGTAAATAAATTGATCGAGACAACTGTTGGACGCGTACTATTTAATCAAATGGTTCCGGAAGAGGTTGGTTACATCAATGAATTGCTGACTAAAAAATCGTTGAGAGACATCATTGGTGATGTAGTAAAAATCACTGGTATGGCGCGTGCGGCTAGATTCTTGGATGACATTAAGGAATTAGGTTTCCAAATGGCGTTTAGAGGTGGTTTGTCGTTCAACTTACAGGATGTTAATATTCCAGTAGAGAAACAAACACTATTGGTGCAAGCATCTGCAGAGGTTGAAGAGGTAAGGAATAACTATAACATGGGATTCATTACCAACAACGAGCGTTACAACCAAATCATCGATATCTGGACACGTATTAACAATAGACTTACCTCTTTTGTAATGAACCAGTTATCTAACGATAATCAAGGATTCAACTCGGTTTATATGATGCTTGATTCTGGAGCACGTGGTTCTAAGGAGCAAATTCGTCAGCTTTGCGGAATGCGTGGTTTGATGGCTAAGCCTCAGAAATCTGGTTCAGGTGGTGAGATTATTGAAAATCCGATTCTATCAAACTTTAAAGAAGGTTTGTCGGTATTGGAGTACTTTATTTCTACCCACGGTGCGCGTAAAGGTTTGGCGGATACGGCGTTAAAAACTGCGGATGCTGGTTACTTGACTCGTCGTTTGCATGATGTTGCGCAGGATATGATTGTTAACTCACCTGATTGCGGTACTTTGAGAGGTATGTATACTACAGCCTTAAAAGATAACGAGGATATTGTTGAGCCATTATATGACAGGTTATTAGGACGTATCTCTCTCCATGATGTATTTAATCCTTTGGATGGAGCATTATTGGTAGGAGCCGGACAAGATATTGATGAGGATATTGCGAAGGCAATTGAAGAATCACCTCTTGAAGGTGTGGAAATTCGTTCTGTATTGACATGTGAGAATCAAAGAGGTGTGTGTGCGCTTTGTTACGGACGTAATCTTGCAACTGGTAAACGTGTTCAAAGAGGAGAGGCTGTTGGTGTAATTGCTGCACAGTCGATCGGAGAGCCGGGTACACAGTTAACATTACGTACATTTCACGTGGGTGGTACTGCATCAAACATTGCTGCAGAATCTCAAATCATTGCTAAGTTTGACGGTGTTATCGAATTCGAGAATGTTCGTACGGTATCAACAAAAACTGAAGGTGGTAATACAGAAATCGTATTGGGACGTTCTGGTGAGTTTAAGATTGTTGAAGAGGGAACTGGAAAGGTTATCATGACCAACAACATTCCTTACGGATCATTCTTATATGTAACTGACGGTTCTAAAATAATTAAAGGAGATAGAATTTGTTCATGGGATCCATATAACGCTGTAATTATCTCTGAGTTTGCTGGTAAGATTGAATTTGATGCGATCGTGGAAGGTGTTACTTTCCGTGAAGAGTCAGATGAACAAACTGGTCACCGTGAGAAAGTTATTATCGATACACGTGATAAAACTAAAAACCCATCGGTACGGGTTGTTGACAAAAAAGGTGAATTGATCAGAAACTACAACATCCCGGTAGGAGCGCACATTGCGATCGACGAAGGGGATGCAGTTCAAACTGGACAGATCCTAGTTAAGATACCACGAGCTACAGGAAAAACAAGGGATATTACGGGTGGTTTGCCACGTGTAACTGAGTTATTCGAGGCACGTAATCCATCTAACCCTGCTGTAGTAACAGAGATTGATGGTGTGGTGACACTTGGTGGTGTGAAACGTGGTAATCGTGAGATGACCATTGAATCTAAAGATGGTGAGATTAAAAAATACTTGGTTCCATTGTCTAAACATATCCTTGTACAGGATAATGACTTTGTGAAAGCTGGTATGCCATTGTCTGATGGATCGATATCACCTGCTGATATATTAGCTATTAAAGGTCCTGCCGCTGTTCAAGAATATCTAGTAAATGGTATCCAAGAGGTATATCGTTTACAAGGTGTGAAGATCAACGATAAGCACTTTGAGGTTATTGTTCACCAGATGATGCAAAAAGTTCATATTGAAGATCCAGGAGATACCATTTTCTTAGAGAATAACTCTGTAGATCGTTGGGACTTTATGATTGAGAATGATGAGATCTATGATAAAAAAGTTGTTGTAGAAGCTGGTGATTCAAACACAGTGAAACCTGGTCAGATTCTTTCCTTACGTAAACTAAGAGATGAGAATTCTCAATTGAAACGTAAAGATTTGAAGCAAATTGAGGTTCGTGATGCAAGGCCTGCAACTGCGAGTTCAATCCTTCAAGGTATTACGCGTGCATCATTAGGTACGAAATCGTTTA
This sequence comes from Pedobacter sp. JCM 36344, assembly GCF_046546555.1. NCBI lineage: Bacteria > Pseudomonadati > Bacteroidota > Sphingobacteriia > Sphingobacteriales > Sphingobacteriaceae > Pedobacter > Pedobacter sp. JCM 36344. Next base: position 70,229 of record NZ_JBKHKK010000001.1, on the reverse strand, counting down.
TCTCTGCTGCATCATTCCAAGAGACTACAAAAGTATTGAACGAAGCAGCGATTGCTGGTAAACGTGACAATATGCTTGGATTGAAAGAAAACGTAATTGTTGGACACTTAATACCTTCAGGTACTGGTGTACGCGGCTACGAGCGAATCATTGTAGGTTCACAAGAAGAGTATGACAAATTATTGGCTTCGAAACAAGAAGAAGTAGAAGCATAATATTTTAATACATTTTTTAAATCCCCCTTCTGTAAAGTTGGGGGATTTTTTTGTAATCTGGTTTTGTGTGCATTTCATTAGTACAATTATAATTAAAGCCTTAGTTTTGTGAGATGGAAGAACAGAATCAGGAGAATCAATTGAATATTGAGCTTTCCGAGGAAATCGCTGAAGGGATATTTTCAAACCTGGCAATCATTACACATTCTAATACGGAGTTTGTAGTTGACTTTATCAGAGTAATGCCTGGCGTGCCAAAAGCTCGTGTGAAGTCAAGGATTATATTGACGCCGGAGCATGCAAAACGTTTGCTTGGTGCTATGGAGGATAATATTGAGAAGTACGAGGCGGTTAATGGGCGCATCAAAACTCAAGAGGAGCCTCCAGGTTTTCCAATGAACTTCGGTGGTCCGGCCGCTCAGGCTTAGACCTTATCTTTCAAGTATTCGATTACCTCTTGTGTTTGATTGGGTTCAAACCAAGTTGTCGTTTCATCTCTTCTAAACCAGGTAAGCTGACGTTTGGCAAATCTTCGCGTATTCTGCTTAATTTTATCAACAGCTTCTTTCAAGCTGACGCTTCCGTCCATATAATCGAATATCTCAGAATATCCGACAGTATTTAAGGCATTGTATTTTCGGAACGGCCTGAGCGCTTTGACTTCCTCCAGAAGTCCTGCCTCAATCATCTGGTCAACCCGATTGTTAATCCTTGCATATAAAAGCGATCTATCCATATTGAGGCCAATCTTGATAATTGTAAATGGCCTTTGCTTTTTACTACTGGTCAAAAAAGAGGAAAGCTTTAGACCTGTGGAGAGAAAGAATTCTACACCTCGAATCATGCGCTGAGGATTTGACTGATCTACCTTTTCAAAGTATTCCGGATCATATTCCTTTAATGAGGCCTGAATAAAAGGGATGCCCTCTTTTTGGAACCTTTCATTTAGGGATTCTCTAACGTTAAGATCTATATCCGGGAGTTTATCCAAACCATTACATACAGCGTCTATATAGAGTCCCGAACCACCCACCATAATTGCAACGTTGTGTTTTCGAAAAAGATTTTGTATTGTTTCCAGCGCTTGCAATTCGAAATCACCCGTGCTGAAAAGGGTTTGAATGCTGTGGGAATTGATAAAGTGATGGGTTGCAGCCTTGAGTTCTTCAATCGATGGTTTTGCTGTACCAATTTCCATCTCTTTGAAAAACTGCCTCGAGTCTGCAGAAATAATTTCCGTGTGAAAATGCTGTGCCAATTTAATGGCCATGGCGGTTTTCCCGATTGCTGTCGGACCTACTATGACAACAAGGGTTTTCACAGACGCCATATGCAATTAATAATCTTCTTTATATTCTTCGTCTTCGTAGCTATCGTTATCTGCGAATTCATCTGAGTCCTGAGTTTCTTGCTCTTCGCTCTCTTCAACTTTCTCTCCAGCATTGATACCCCTGCCGCCCATGGCTTCTAGCTCCTCTGTATCTTCAGGGACAAAATTCAATTCATTGAGGAAGTCAAACTCTGTGGAAACAGGGTTGGCAGATACCGCAACACCACCAAGATTATTCTTATCGATTATTTTAGGGGCCTCCCCCAGACTTTTCACTAGATAGGGATATTCGATATTTGGATCAGTTGCAAGAATGATCTTTATTAATTCTACATGGAAATCAAATGGTCTCTCAAAATTATATATATAGTAAAATTTCTGATGTGGGTCTTCAATAAAATTACTCAGTTTGGAAGCCTCCATCAGAGAGACCTTTCTGTCAGTTTTCCGTTGCGTTGGTAGGTAAGCAATCTCGTCACCCTTGATCCAATTGTCTGTACTTACGTAAAATGACGATGATTTTTCAGGAGTGTAACCTGTGGAGCGATGGATCGCTTTGTGTAGGTCTTCAAAGGTTTGAGTTGATTTGATGTCTATCTCTCTAACCACTTCATCGAAATCCTCGAAACTTATTTTGAATCTGTAAATTGCCATTTGTGCTTGTTTTCCAGCTGTAAAATTAAAAAAATATAATATACTTTGTAGAATTGAATTACGGCATTGACGGGTTTAGGCCGAGTTCATCAGCCTTTTTCATCATAAACGCCAAAGCTTCATCATAATTATTAGTGATTTCACCTTCTAAAATTGCTTCTCTGATTGCGTTCTTTATAAGGCCTACTTCTTTACCTGCGCTCAATCCAAAGATGGTCATAATGTCGTTTCCGCTTATTGGAGGTTGCCAATTTCTAATCTTATCTCGTTCTTCCACATCTTTGAGTTTCTGCTTTACCAGCTCAAAATTGTTTCTGTATTTCTTGATCTTGTATTCATTCTTAGTGGTTACATCCGCATTGCAAAGCATCATTAAACTTTCAATGTCCTCTCCTGCGTCGAATAATAGTCTGCGCACTGCCGAATCTGAAACTACTTCCTGCGCTAGAACAATCGGTCTAAGATGCAGTTGCACAAGTTTTTGCACGTATTTCATCTTATCGTTTAGCGGTAGTTTTAGTTGGGCGAAGATTTGGGGAACCATCCTAGCACCTTTGTCTTCGTGACCATGAAAGGTCCAGCCATGTCCATCTTCGAAGCGTTTTGTTGGAGGCTTTGCAATATCATGTAAAATTGCTGCCCACCTTAGCCACAAGTCGTCTGTAACCTTACAAATATTGTCAAGCACTTGCAGTGTATGGTAAAAATTATCTTTATGACCTTTTCCGTTGATAATTTCCACGCCGTACAGGGCGGCCATTTGGGGGAAGATGAGGTGCAATAGACCAGTATTGAATAGATATTTGAAGCCAATTGATGGCAGGGGAGATCTGATGATTTTATTGAGTTCATCGGTAACACGTTCTTTCGAGACAATGCTGATTCGTTCTTTTTGCTTTGATATCGCCTGAAGCGCTGCTTCATCTATGCTAAAGTTTAGTTGTGATGCAAATCGAATAGCCCGAAGGATACGTAGAGGATCATCCGAAAACGTTACCTCTGGATTCAACGGAGTTCTAATTAGCTTGTTCTGGAGGTCTATCTGACCATTAAAAGGGTCTACAAGAGCGCCGTAGTTTTCCTTATTAAGAGATATCGCTAATGCATTGATAGTGAAATCTCTCCGTAGCTGATCATCTTGTATAGTTCCGTTTTCAACAATTGGTTTGCGGGAATCAGAGCGGTAGCTTTCTTTCCTTGCTCCGACAAACTCAAGTTCCAGTTCTTTATATTTTAACATTGCAGTGCCGAAGTTTTTGAAGACGGCGACTTTAGATTTGAGCGCTTGTCCGGCAAGTTCTGCGAATTCAATTCCGTTTCCTAGTACAACAATATCTATATCCTTCGATGGCCTTTCAAGAAAGATATCTCTGACATATCCGCCTATCACATAAGCTTCAATATTATGGAAGGTTGCTATATCTGCAAGAATCTTAAAAACAGGATGTTGTAAGTGTTTTTCCATCAATGGATGCAAAAGTACTAAAAACTTACCTTCTAATAAACGAGAATTGCCCTCCGGGAGCTAATTTCATTATTGTAGACGGTTTTTTTGGTGTACTTATTTCTTGCTCCCAATCAACAATATAATCCACGGCATCTTTGATTTTATCGCTGATCTCATCAAAGATTTGGGGAGTAGGGTCGCCACTAATATTTGCTGAGGTGGATGTAATTGGTTTGCGAAATCTTTGAAGTAGTTGCTGACAGAAGTCATGTTTAACCACGCGGACGCCTACCGTTCCATCTGCATTAATTACACTTTTTGCAAGATTTTTAGCTCCTGAAAAAATGATGGTAAGTGGATTCTCTGCATATTCAATTAAATCATAAGCAACGTCAGGAACTTCAGTAATATAGCTTTGAATTTTACTGTCATTGTCTAGTAAGATGATAAAGCTCTTATCAGAGGCTCTACCCTTAATTGAGTTGACCTTAGCTACGGCTTCTTCGTTTGTGGCATCACATCCAAGTCCCCAAACTGTATCTGTAGGATACAAAATGACACCGCCACTCTTCAGCGTATTAAGCGCTTTTTCTATTTCTGTTCTCATCTTCTGTAGGTATTGAGCTTATGATTATGAGCATCCTGATAAACCTTCATCATTTCGTTCGCAATCCGCTTATCATTAAACCGCTGAGCATATGCTAGGCCCGCTAGTTTCATTTGAATTTGGAGAGATGAATCTTCCAGAACCCTGTTTATCGTTCTAGAAAGTTCAGCGTAGTCTTCCGGGTTTACATAAAGGCTTCCGGCTCCTCCAGCTTCTTCTAAACAAGAGCCAGTTGCCGCGATGACAGGGACTTCGGAATAAAGCGCTTCAATAATGGGGATGCCAAAGCCTTCATAAAATGATGGATAGACGAATGCGGAAGCCATTTGATAGATTGAGGGTAACTCTGTAAAGGGTACATCCTCAAGGAAAATTACCCTATGTCTCAAAGATAATTTTTCAATTTCATCAAGTATCAATTTTTTGTAGGGCGTTTCTTTACCCACAACTACAAGCATATAACCTATTGAAACGTCGGGTAATGCTTTAACTAACGTTAAAAGATTCTTTCTCGTTTCGATTGTGCCAACGTTGAGGATATATTGATCAGGCAAGACAAACTTTTCTTTTACTTGCTGCTTTAAAATATCTTTAGCTTGAATTTTAAAACTCTCGTCGCAACCCTGATATACCACTTCTATCTTTTCTTCATCGATGTTAAAAAAAGAGATAATGTCCTTTTTGGTTTGCTCACTGATCGCCACAATTTTATCTGCGTGGGTACAAGCATACTTACATTTAAGCCTGTAGATAAACCGATCTATACGGCCGAAATAATGCGGAAACTTGAGAAATATTAAGTCGTGAATTGTGACTATTGAGGCGATCGCGGTTTTCTGTATTCCAAAAGGGATTTCATGACTTAGACCATGGTAGACGTCAATTTGATCGGCTAAGAGCTGGTTTTTAATTCTCAATGTTCTCCAAAGAAACTTAGATGAGGAGGGGAGCACGCCAAGCACGTTGTTGAGATTAAAGAAATGTTTGATCTGACGAGCCTCTTTAATTTTAGGTGTATAGACGAAGTATTGGTTTTGAGGGAAAAACTGAACGAGTTGTGTAATTAATGATCGGCTGTAATTGCCTAAGCCAGTTAAATTATTTGCTGCTCTTTTTCCATCAAAACCAATGTTCATTTAATTATACCGCTACATTATTTTCTCTCAACGCGTCGTTCAAAGATGTCTTTTTATCTGTTGATTCCTTCCGTTGACCGATGATTAGTGCGCATGGAACCTGGTAATTTCCAGCTGGGAACGATTTAGTGTAGCTTCCTGGAATCACAACAGAACGCGCAGGAACTATACCTTTGTATTCTTTCGGAGTGGATCCAGTTACGTCAATGATTTTTGTAGATGCGGTAAGTACAACGTTAGCGCCTAGCACCGCTTCTGTTTCCACCTTAACCCCTTCAACAACGATTGCTCTGGATCCTAAGAAGCAATTGTCTTCAATGATAACAGGGGCAGCCTGAATGGGCTCTAAAACACCGCCGATACCAACACCACCACTCAAATGAACATGTTTGCCAATTTGTGCACATGATCCAACAGTTGCCCAGGTATCAACCATTGTGCCTTCATCTACGTAAGCACCAATATTCACGTAGGACGGCATCAAAATCACTCCTTTCGCGAGGTATGCACCGTAACGAGCACTTGCTCCAGGCACAACACGCACACCAAGTTCTTTATAGTTAGTTTTGAGCTTCATTTTGTCGTGATAAACAAACGGGCCTACTTCGGTAATTTTCATTTGTCTGATAGGGAAATAAAGTATTACCGCCTTTTTAATCCATTCATTTATACCCCATGAGTTTAGCACGGGCTCTGCAACACGCAATTCACCTTTATCTAGCCGCATGATTACGGTTTCAATTGCTTCGCAATATTCATTATATTCTAATAAAGTTCTGTCTTCCCAAGCGGCTTCTACTAACTTTTTTAATTCTGATATCATCTTAATCTTTTAATTTCTGACAAAATAAACGAATTTTATGTATTGAGCGTTGTTTTTGTTGTGTATTTTTGATTTTTTATGACTGAGCAAGAAAAACTACGCATCGATAAATACTTATGGGCGATTAGGTTATTCAAAACTAGAAGCCTTGCCACAGAAGCCTGCAAAGCAGGAAGGGTGAAGTTCAATGGACAGAACCTAAAACCTTCGGCAATTGTCAAACCTGGGGATGTTTATCAGGTATCAAAAGGCATTGAAAAGAAGGTGATTGAGGTTGTTGAATTGCTTTACAACAGAGCAGAGTCTAAGATTGCGGTAACAAAGTACAATGATATTACGCCTGTGGAAGAGACCCATGCGTACAAATCTGTGTTTCATGCACCGACTCTTAAACGCGATAGAGGTACGGGAAGGCCTACCAAGAAAGATCGTCGTGAAACGGACGATTTGATTGAAGGAATGAGCCAGGAGGACTAATCCTTGATAATTGTTGACCGCCCCTACAGCAGCCCCGACAAATAGTTGTTGGGCAATAGCTCCTGTTTCTCATCCCAATTCTGCAAGTGGACAAAAACCTTTGATCCGCCCTGGCTACTTAAAAAGGTGACTACGTTGTGAATCTTATCCGGGATGTAGCTATTGGTCATTGAAGGCTTTTTAAGCATCTCCCGTTTCCAGAATTCCAGTTCTATTTTAATGTTTTCTTCTTGTTTCAAAAGATTCTGTTTTTTCTCTAAAAGGATATAAACGACGAAAGCCCGGAACGTGCCAGGCTTTCGTTATAGATTAAGATTAGCTACTATTTTTTGTAGGTTTCGTTAAGACCGATGATCACTTCACTAGTAACGTTTAGACTTTCATCAGCAAAAAGAATTGTAGGATTTGCTTTTGAATAACTCAAAACCATTTTAAAGCCTTTTTTCTTGGCGTAAGTTTTCAAATAGTCAGCAATTTTATCGTAAAGCTTTTCATTTTCAGCAGCCTGCTCAGTTTGAAGTGCAGCTCCAGCATTTTGCTGATACGCTTGCAATTCTTGTTGCTTGCGACCTAATCTCTCTTCGGTAGCCGCTCTCTGATCCGCAGGAAGCGTATTTGCCTGAGACTGATATTGAGCTACCTCACGTTGATATGCCTGTGCTTTTGAAGCCATATCTTGCTGTGCAGTTTTTGCTTTTCCCTGAAGTTTTACCTGAACATCTTTGAAGTACTGATATTTTGTAAGTAGGGAATCAGAGTTTACATAAACAATTTTTTCACTTTCAGATACTGCTGCTGTCTTGTCGGTTTTTCCGGCAGTTGAAGAAGCAGCATTTTTGTTTTGACAAGCAGACATAACAGATATGATGGCTGCAGCAGTAGCGATACTGCTTAATTTGGTTGTTATTTTCATTTGTTGTTTAAAATTACGAGCCCTTTAAGGCTTCCGCTATGGTTTTTTATTTATTTTTCTAAAGTTTTTTTGTTGTTGGTTAGTTTTCAAATTTAGATAAACTCCAGCAAATATAAAATTTCAAATTTAGTATCCTAAACAACTCTGTTTTTAACTGTTTTTTCACTGCTTTTGAGTCCAAATAGTTATTAACATTTATGGGTAAATTAACCATAAATGGTTATTTTTGAAGTTAATTGTTTCAATAAAATTTATGAGCGAAGAACAGGATTCAAAGTCAAATTATTCGGCAGATAATATACAGGTATTAGAAGGTTTAGAAGCGGTGCGTAAGCGCCCTTCTATGTATATAGGCGACACTGGCGTTAAGGGATTACACCACCTGGTTTATGAGGTGGTTGATAACTCAATCGATGAGGCTCTTGCCGGTCACGCAGATACAATAGATGTTAACATTCTTAAAGATAATTCCATAAGGGTTGAAGATAACGGTCGTGGTATTCCAACAGGAATTAATACGAAAGAGCAAAAGTCTGCATTGGAGATCGTAATGACGGTACTTCACGCGGGTGGTAAGTTCGATAAGGACACGTACAAGGTTTCTGGGGGGTTGCATGGAGTGGGTGTGAGTTGTGTTAACGCATTGTCAACCCACCTTAAGGCGGAGGTTCACCGTGAAGGTAAGATATGGGTTCAGGAATATAATATTGGTAAGCCACTTTACGAAGTTAAAGAGATAGGTACAACCGATAAGAGAGGTACCATCGTGACTTTTACTCCGGATGACACGATCTTTACTCAAACTGTTGAGTATCGTTTTGATACGCTTGCTTCAAGATTACGTGAACTTTCATTTTTAAACAAGGGTATTAAACTTACCCTTACAGATGAGCGTGAGGTCAACGATCAGGGTGAATTTTTAGTTGAAGAATTCCATTCACAGGGAGGTTTAAGGGAGTTTGTGCAGTTTCTTGATGGTAATAGACCTTCATTGATCTCTGAGCCTATCTATTTGGAAGGAATAAAAAATGGGATACCAGTAGAACTTGCGTTGCAGTACAACGACAGCTATGCTGAGAATGTTCACTCTTATGTGAACAACATCAACACACATGAAGGTGGTACTCATATCGCCGGATTTAGAAGAGGTTTAACCAGAACATTAAAGGCTTATGCGGATAAATCAGGCTTACTTAAAAATGTAAAGTTTGAGATTACCGGTGATGATTTTAGAGAAGGATTAACGGCAGTCATTTCCGTGAAAGTTCAAGAGCCACAGTTTGAAGGCCAGACTAAAACCAAGTTAGGAAATACAGAAGTGATGGGTGCGGTTGATATAGCTGTTGGTGAGGCTCTAGGTATTTATCTGGAGGAATATCCAAGAGAAGCGAGGTCTATCGTTAATAAAGTAATTCTTGCTGCAACTGCTCGTGCTGCTGCTCGGAAGGCTCGCGAAATGGTGCAACGTAAAAGTGTAATGGGCGGTTCTGGCCTACCAGGTAAACTTGCCGATTGTTCAGACAGTGATCCAGAGAAATGTGAGTTGTACCTTGTCGAGGGAGATTCGGCTGGTGGTACAGCAAAGCAAGGACGTGACCGTAACTTCCAGGCAATCCTGCCTTTGAAAGGAAAGATTCTAAACGTTGAAAAGGCGATGGAACATAAGATCTATGAGAACGATGAGATTAAGAACATGTTTACAGCGTTGGGTGTAAGTATTGGAACTCCAGAAGATGATAAAGCATTAAATATTCAGAAGCTCCGTTACCATAAGGTTGTAATCATGACGGATGCGGATATTGACGGATCACACATTACTACTTTGATCTTAACCTTCTTCTTTAGATACATGAAGGCTTTAATTGAGGCTGGTTACGTTTACATCGCGGCACCACCCCTTTATCAGGTTAAAAAGGGTAAAGAGTTTGAATATTGCTGGAATGACGCTCAACGTGATGCAGCAGTTCAACGTTTAAAAGGTGCGGGTAAAGAAGAAAGCGTTCACATTCAAAGGTACAAAGGTTTGGGAGAGATGAATGCTGAGCAGCTATGGGACACCACGTTGAATCCTGCTACCAGAACATTGATGCAAGCTACCATCGAAAATGCTGCTGAATGTGACCATACATTCTCAATGTTGATGGGTGATGATGTCGCTCCACGCAGAGATTTCATAGAGAGAAACGCTAAGTACGCGAAGATTGATGCCTAATCACTAATTGGGCCTGAAAATAATAAAGGTAATCCATCGGGTTGCCTTTATTTATATCATTTTTATCCAAGCAAATGATTTTCGTTTTTTCAGGTATAAGCGGTCATTATCGTTCTTGTAGGCCTCTCTTTCAAAGGAAATGTGATAATATGCCTTATTATGATTTTTAAATCGGGCAAGGTTGCTTAGGTAATTTAGAAGGTAAACTATATAGAAGAAGATGATCAACATTTCAAGTTGTTGTCTGAAATGAATTTGTTCATGTCTGATGATGCGTTCGTCCGCTTGGATGTTCTTAGTTTTGAAAAGCATGAAAGGATACAAAGCCATTGCTTGTGCTGGTAGAAATGACAGTGTAATCGGCCAGTATTTCATATAGCTAGTCATGAACTTTATGACATAGTTTCGTCTTCATCGATATCCTGTCCATTTAATGCCTCCAGATCCCCTTCATCCAAATCCGTCTCAGGATCATCACTCAAATCAAGTTCCAGATCGTCATTGGTATTGCCGGTATCATCCGCAGAATTGTACCCACGATTCACTTCCTCATTGATAGGCTTTTCCGATGATGTAGGGTAAGATTGCGCAGATAGTATCAATTCATTATCGACAGCCTGTTTGGTGCTTTCGCTTGATGGGGAAATATTTTCATTCTCAGTATTCATAACTCGTGATTTTAAGTGAAAACAACTGTAAGTAAGTTTAGTTTCTTTTAACGGGTATTCTTGAGACTACCCACATGACCAGGAGCGATAACGCGATCAAGATTAGGTAGCTGTACGAGAGATTGGTCTCATTTTTCGCCGGGACGAGGGCGATAATGATGTAACTCAAAAACGAGACAATAACGTAGTTAATCCCTCCTGTAAGCCCCCCGGCAATTCCGGCATTGGTTGGAAATCGACTTAAGCAGTAAGTAAAAAAACTATTGAAGGTGTAACCGGAAGTGGCGTGAATAACAAATGCGAAGCAGATCATCGAGTACAAATTCGAAACGAAGCCTGTACTTCCCAACATTAGAATGCCAAATAGCGCCTGCAAGCCAAGATTTAAAAATAGTTTCTTATTGAAAGGTTGATTGATGGTCGCTTTCCCAAATATCCCACCAAGCATAACTGCGCCGCCAAGAATTAGTGAGCTGTAACCTGCTACGATGGGAGTTAAGCCAAGTTGTTGCTCAATAATGAAGGGACCAGTCATGTTATAAATCATCACCATACTATAGGAGAGTCCAAGCATTACGATACCTAAGGTGAAACTGCTTGTTTTAATCATTCCTGTATAAATTGCAGAAATTGTCTTTAGGTTGAAAGCCATTTTCTGCTTGATCGTTTCTCCGCTGAAAACGAGCTCAAGTACCAAAATCAGCAGGGCGAACCCTGTTAGGAAGTAAAAGTTTGCCTGCCAGCCAAAATAGGTTTGAAGATACCCTCCAGCAAAGGGTGCTACAATAGGTGCTGTAGCCCATATTATTGAGAACATGCTCAAGTAATTTTTCAATTGAGCGCCGCTGTAGACATCAACGAAATAGGCGCGTTTGGAAACAACTATTGCTCCTACAGTTATTCCATGAATGATCCGCATGGCATAGATCATGTAGATATTGCCCGTATTTGCCACTATAACGCTTGCCAGCGCAAACACGATTAAGCTAACGATGTTAATTCTGTACCGACCAAAGGCATCTAGTAAACTGCCTACGAAAAGTTGCGCAACTCCATAACTGATAAGGAATAGGCTTAAAGTTAGTTGCACCTGAATGTCGCTCAGCCGTAAATCTGCAGCCATACTCGGTAATGATGGAATGTAAACATCTGTTGCAAAACCAGACAATGGAATTAATGCAAAGGCGAGCAGGGTAGACACGCGCTGATTTTTGGGTTTAAGGTGTTTTGTAAAAATCAAAATGTATATATTGAGTAGGTAAAGTTAGTGCAATGCCCATAAATCAAAATGGGTGTTTATCTGTTATGATTATAAAGTTACAAATGAAGATACTACTCACCGGCGCTACCGGATACATTGCACAAAGGTTATTGCCAGTATTACTGGAGAATGGGCACCATGTGATTTGCTGTGTTCGGGAAAAAATCCGCTTTGATACAGAAAAGTACAAAGGTTATAATTTGGAGGTCATTGAGATTGATTTTCTGAAAGAAGAGACCCTCAAAGCTATCCCGGAGGATATTGATGTCGCATATTATCTGCTTCACTCCATGTCTGGAGGTCTGAAGGATTTTGCTAAGCTGGAGAAAAAGACCGCAGAAAACTTTAAAACCCGGATGGAGGACACCAGAGTGAAACAGGTAATTTTCTTAAGCGGAATTGTTAATAGTCAAGAGTTGTCTAAACACTTGAGCTCAAGACAAGCTGTAGACCAGACCTTAAAATCTGATGTGTATGCATTGACTACGCTAAAGGCCGGCATTATCGTAGGATCTGGAAGCGCGAGCTTTGAGATCATTCGAGATCTGGTGGAAAAGCTACCAATAATGATTGCGCCTAAATGGTTACATACAAAATGCCAACCTATTGCGATCAGAGATGTGCTTGCATTTTTAAATGGCGTATTGCTAAAAGACTTCTCCTTTAACAAAAGCTATGATATTGCCGGACCAGAAGTACTTAGTTATAAAGAAATGTTGATGCGATTTGCGAAGGCCCGGGGATTAAAGAGAAAGATTATAATTGTTCCTGTAATGACTCCAAAAATATCCTCTTATTGGCTATATTTTGTGACGTCAACCTCTTATTCTCTTGCCTGTAATTTGGTTGAAAGTATGAAGGTAGATGTTGTCGCAGAGCCAAATGACCTTAATACAAAGCTGGAAATCGAACCTATGCCTTACGAAGAAGCGCTTAAACTAGCTTTTGGTAAGATTGAGCAAAACCAGGTGATTTCTAGCTGGCGTGACGCCGTGAATTATCAATTCTATGAAAAGGGGCTTTCTAACCTTGTTGAAGTCCCCGAAGAAGGTTGCTTTAAAGACCGAAGAACTGCCAAAGTGAATAATGTGGAAACTGCTTTGGAAAATATCTGGTCTATTGGTGGTGAAAAGGGCTGGTACTACGCCGATTGGTTGTGGGGGGTTCGTGGTTTTCTAGATAAACTATTTGGCGGTGTTGGTTTACAGCGGGGCAGAACAAATATAAATCAGCTCTTCCCAGGAAGAGTAATTGATTTCTGGAGAGTTATACTTGCTGACAAACAAGAAAAACGTCTGTTGCTATATGCAGAGATGAAATTGCCTGGAGAAGCATGGCTGGAGTTTAAAATTGACGATCAAAATATATTTCATCAAACGGCTACATTTCGTCCTGTCGGAATTTCAGGAAGGCTCTATTGGTATGCTGTACTACCTTTTCACTCGTTTATTTTCAAGGGAATGATGAAGAAAATAGTTTCCTAATAATCAGTATCTTTCGACCACTAATCAATTTATTCTCTGTTTCATGAAAATGTGGTGTTTCCTTATTCTATTCTTTTCTGCAAATTCATATGGGCAGCGTATGGATGCCGGAATGATTTTATTGAAAAATAGCAAACTGCCAAAAACAGCTGTTCTAAACTCAACGGTTGATTTGAATCCGGAAGATCCAATGCGAAGTATTTTGCAGAAACATAAGGGCGCTATAGTTTACGTAGATATTTGGGCGACATGGTGTGGACCTTGCCTTGCTGAGATGTCGAATTCTAAAAAGCTTCGTAATAAATTACAGGGTAAAGACGTGGTCTTTGTTTATTTATGCATTAACTCACCTAGTGAAAATCGCTGGAAAAAACTGATTTGCAGTAAGCAGATGGCAGGTGAAAACTATTTTTTTGATCAACAATACTCGGCTGCATTATCAGAAAGGTACAAGGTAAAAACAATACCCAGGTATATTCTTTTTGATCAAAACGGAGATGCCGTGAGTGAAGATGCCAAAAGACCTGGTGAAGATGCAGTATTGAGAACAATAAATGGTATGCTTTAACTATCTCTAAGAGTCAAATTTATTTTGGCAGCCAACGTTTTCAACTCTGTAACCAACCACTGATCTACCCCAAAGGTTTTCAAGACCTTAAATCCTTTTCATTCTAACTAAAAGTGAAGGCTGGTAATGCTATTTTTTTCCCCCCATCCATAGCAGATTCATGGGCAAGAATTCCTACACAAGTGATATTTGCCGACTGTTTGGCATCGGGAAACGGAGCTCGTTTATTGACCAAAGCATTTAGGAACTCATTTACAAGATGTGGGTGTGATCCTCCATGCCCAGATCCCTGGATGAAAGAAAGATGTTGATTGCTATCAGCGTCGTAAACACCACCAGTTGTGAAGGATTGTATTTCTTCCGGCAATAGATGCGCATAGTCCGGAATTTTTACCTTTTCAGGTACCTCACCATTATGTATAACTGAGTCCTCGTGCTCAACCAGTGTCCATTCAAAAGTTTTTTTGGAACCGTAGACGTCAAAACTCTCTCGATACTGTCTCGCAGTATTAAATAGTGAGCGTGTCACTTCTGCTGCAAGATCTGAATCTTTGAATTTGATGTGGCAACTTTCAACGGCAAAGGGCGATCCGTATTTCTCGATTAACGGTTCATCAATGCGGCCTGATCCAAAGCAAGAAACATACTCTGCATCCGCTTTTGCGATTGCAAGAACTGGCCCAACGCAATGGGTTGCGTAATGCATGGGAGGCAATCCTTCCCAGTATCCAGGCCAACCAGCCATTTCCTGCTGATGAGAAGCACGTAGAAACTGAATTTTCCCCAATTCTCCGTTCTCGTAAAGTTCTTTTACAAAGAGGAATTCACGACTATATATCACCGTCTCCATCATCATATAAGTGAGTCCGGTTTCGTGAACTGCTTCCACTATTTGACGGCATTCTTCAACTGTAGTTGCCATAGGAACAGTGCAAGCAACATGTTTTCCTGCTCTTAGTGCTTTTATAGATTGTTCTGCGTGGTTTTGTATTGGCGTATTAATGTGTACAGCATCAACATCAGGATCCTTAAGTAATTCATCATAATCACTATACCTTTTTTCGATTCCGAAGGCATCACCTATGGAGTTCATTTTTTCAGGATCGCGTTGACAAATCGCGTACATATTTGCGTTAGGGTGACGCTGATAAATTGGAATGAATTCTGCCCCAAACCCTAATCCTACTATTGCAATATTTATTTTCTGTTTCTCCATAATATTATAATTTTCACTTAGCTAAATGTTTTCTTCAAAAATGCAATTCCTTCGCTTGCAAAAGCATCCTGACTTTCTGCAAGTGGATGCCAGATACACACTGCTGCAGCAAGCTCCTGATTCTTTGGGGTAAAACTTTCAATTGATACCACACCGTTGTAGTTGATAGCTTCGAGCCCTTCTTTGTAAGCAGCCCAGTTTGTTTGTCCGGTACCTGGTGTACCCCGATAGTTTTCTGACACCTGAAAGTGTATTAACAGATTACCGGCTAGTTTTATTGCTGCTATTATGTCTGGCTCCTCAATGTTCATATGAAAACCATCAAGTATAATCTTTGCCGCTGGATGATTGATGTCCCTGACCAATCGCAACACATCCTTCGCGGTATTTATCAAATCAGATTCGAAACGGTTCAAAGGTTCCAAGGCTATCTCCAGGCCGCGATTTGCAGCCATCTCACAAACTATTCTTAGGTTTTGAACGGCTAGCTGCCATTCCTTTTCCCTCTGTTCTGGTGATACCATCCTAGCTTTGCCAACAGCCGAATAAATTGGCCCTGCGAAGAACTTTGTATCCCAGATCTGACAGAAATCCAGACAAGCCTCTATATATTGAAAGCAGTTTTGATGAACAGCAGGGTCTTCGCTAGTGAGATCCCTTGTTGGACCGAAAGCGCCACAAACAACTGCCTTTAGATTATATTGCTTAAGAGCAGCTTTTACAGCATTGCCGTCTATCAATGCAGGATCCTCTACTGCGATCTCAATATATTCATAGCCCATGCCGGCAACCTTCGAAAAGAGCTCATCTATAGAAGAGGTTTGAAAAGGGGAGGTCCACAACCAGGTGCTGACCCCGAATTTCAATTGTAACGACATATCTAAATTATTTAGTATCTCCGAAATTTAAACTAATGGTTGATTATTTTGTAACTCTACGACCTTGTAGCCCCCTTGAGACTTGAAATAGAAAATGAGGAGTATATAGCTAACCAGCATAATCAGCGGAAAAATAACGATGTAACTCAAGGCTTCCTTTTTAGCGGTGTCGCGAATCGTGGTGACAGTCTCTCGATCAGCCGGTGTGGCGGTCGCGAGTTTTGCTTGATCCAATGCCTTATATTCACCAAATAAACTTGTCTTTTGTTCTGTTACATAGGTGCTGTGGATAGCTGTATTATTTGATTGGTCGTAACCTGCAATTTTTTGATCGACAGATTTATCCTGAATAAAGCCCAAAATACCTGCGCCGATTACACCTGCAGCGATCATACCTAAACCTCCAGTTATATTAAGTGTCAACGCACCACCTTTTGGAAATTGTTCTGATACAAGGCCTAGCATTGTTGGCCAGAAGAATGATTTAGCTAAACCATAAATTGTTGCAGCCACCAAAATCATGATTCCAGTCGATGCAGATAGCATGTACAAACCAATTACTGCTACCCCAGAACATAGGGCTAGCAAGCCTAGCGAAGAAATCTTATGACTCAATGGACCAGCAAAAAACCTAAGCACAAACATGATGGCAGAAGTGTAAACTAAGACCCAGCCAGCCTGTAAGCCAATTTTAGTCATCTCTGGTGCCATCAAATCAGTGATCCAGCTGTCGGTCCCCAACTCTGTGGTTGCAAGAGGAATCATCACTAGTAGCAAGATGATAAATAGAGGTCGGCCAAAACTTCTTGTATAATAGCCAAATCCCGCGGTAATGAGTAAGGTTATAATTACGCTGATAGTGGTAGACCATCCAAACACAGTTCCAAGTTGGAAAATAATTAGTGCTACAATGATTAGTGCGCCTCCGGCTCCAACTTCCTGGAGCATTTCTTTGTAAGAAACACCTGCCTGAACACGTTCGTTTAGAGGGAATTTTAGAGAAATTGTCATAAATCCATAGATCAATGTAGGTATCAGAATCAGTGCGATTTTATATTCCCATGGGGTATTTACGCCAAGTGTTAATGCCATTATTCCACCTAAAACCAATCCACCTGCCCAACCGGCATGTAGAATACTTAACCATTTGATCTTTTGCTTAGGGAACATTGTCGCTACCACAGGATTCGCAACAGCTTCTACTGTTCCGTTACCAATTGCAACAATAAAAGAACCTATGTAGAGCATCCAGTAGCCGGTTGCAAAAATCGTGAGGGCCGCAGAAGCGATGTGACATACGATTGCAAATATCATTGCGGTTTTGTAACCAATTTTATCGATCACTAGACTGAATAGTACAATGCTTATCGCGAATGGCCATAAGCCAACCCCTGCAATTTCACCAAGTTGCGTTTGAGTAAGGTTAAAATCAACTCCCCATTGTGGCAAGATAAGTGCCCTTAGGATAAAGCCAAATGCTGTTGTTACCAGAGAGATGAAACACGCGTAAAAGAGTTTCATGTCAACTTTTGATTCTGACATACTGAATTAAATTAGGTTTATAGTTGGTTAATATTTCTAAATAGTTAAGGTATTACTTTCATCATACCATTCATTATTCTCCAGTGACCTGGGAATGAGCAGATGTAAGGATAGTTTCCTGTTGAAGCAGGAACTTTAAATCTTAATGTCTCGGACCCTTCAGGATTCACTAATCCCGTATGGAACAAAACTTCCGGCATATTTGGAACATATTGTGCTGCCGCTCCTTTAGGATCCTGAGCCAGTTTATCGGCCGCCGCACCAACTTTATCCATGCTTCCTTTTTGAAGAATCAATAAGTTGTGTTGCATAAAATCGATATTTTTAAATACTACCTCAACCGTAGTTCCAGCTTTTACAGTAAATGTTTTCAGGTCATACTTCATTGCGTTTACAATCGGACTAATTGTGATCACCTTGTCCACTTTAGCAACCGCAGGCAATGAGCCTGTTGTTTTCTCCGTAATTATTTCTACAGCGGATACAGGCATGTGTCTTTTAAGCGCGATAGTAAATGCAGTACCTAACCATTTGTCTGAACTATTTTCAGACAGTTTTTCTGCCGCTTGTAAATCTGAAACCAAAGCTGTAGAAACAGGTAATTCCGAAATCTTAAGCACCGCAGCAAGTCTGGTATTTAAATTTGAATCATTCAATAAACCAGCTTTCAATATTGCTGCTAATGAAGCAGAATTATTTGGTAAGACCTGTAAGGCGGCCTTCCTGACCCCTGCTGATGGATGGCTTAATGCGTCAACAGCAACAAGAAACGCTTCTGTATTTGCACCTTCAAATAAACCCAGGCCCTTTAATGTCCATAGGGCATGTATAGCGGGAGCATTTATGCCAAGCTCATCAACCTTTTTGTCACGAATAAGTTTATACAGGGAAGTTGCGATCTGTTTGTCGCCGCCTTCCACTATCAAACGTTGAGCAGTAGTTCGCCAGAACATATTGTCACTTTCCAAACCTGAAATCAATGACTTTGGATCTTTTTTATTCAGCGATTTGATCTTTGAAGCGACAGCATTTTTATAAACTATTTTATATATCCTTCCATGCGTTCTATCTCTCAAAGGATTGATGTAAGCGTTACCCTTTCCATTTTCAAAGCCCTCTGGAGTGGGATTGTGCTGTATGATGAAATTATACCAGTCTAAAACCCAAACTGCCCCGTCCGGGCCAACTTCTGTTTGCACGGGTCCGAACCACTCATCTGCACTGGCGATAAAGTTCCAGCCGTCTTTTTCTCTGAAACCTGATCCTTTAGCTTCCAAAATAGCCTCATGAACTACGCGTCCTGTTGGTTCATTGACAAAGCCAATGCGGTTCCAATATTTTTTTGGAAAGTTTCTCGCTGTGTACAAATTATGGCCAGCAGCGGCTGTAAAGCCGTTGTGAACGTCAACCTGGCGTAGATTCTTAGTAACTACATGCATCGCATAGTGCCCATCTATCTTTTCAACAGACTGATCAGCCGGTTTTCCAATTTTCGACAAGTAGGAGAAGGGTATTCCTAAAAAGGCACTATGTGTATTGTTTGCAGTAGATATGAAAACGTCATTATTTTCAGAGAATCCAATTCCCCAGGTATTGTTGCTGGTTCCGCCCAAAAATTCCATGTTTTTACCTGCTGGTGAAAAGCTGTAAATACCCTGACTAAACTTAAATTGCTGATCTCCAACTTTACCGTTAAAGCCGGAATAACCCACTGTACCCCAAATTTTATTGTCTAGACCGTATTTTAAGCTAGATGGACCGGCGTGCGTATCAAATGTGCCCCATCCGGTGATCAATTTCTCTCTAACATCTGCCTTATCGTCGCCGTCAGTATCCTTTAAAAAGATAAAATCAGGAGCCTGGGCTATAATTACCCCACCATTTGCGAAAGTAATGCTGGTTGGAATATTGAACTTGTCTGCAAAGACAGTAAACTTATCTGCTTTTCCGTCGCCATTCGTATCTTCACAAATCTTGATGCGATCCTGACCTTCACCTTTAACATCTCGTACCGTGTTCGGATAGTCGACGGTCTCGACGATCCATAGGCGCCCCCTTTCGTCCCATGCCATGGCAATAGGTTTGGTAATATCAGGTTCTGATGCAAATAGCTCCAATTTAAAATCCACAGGAATCTGAGTAAGCAATTGAGATTCTTCGGCGGTTAATGGTGCTTGTAACTGAAATCCTCCAGGTCTTTTTTCATAGTTAGGAAGTTTTGCATCTGAATAGTCCGGTGTCGGTTTCGCAAGCTTATTCCAGTCTTTTTTGGCAGCATCATTTACCGACCAAATTATGCCATTTTTTAGCATTTTCAAGAAGTCCGGATTCGTCCAGCTACGCTCATCGTGTCCGTACGCAGTATAGAAAACCTTCCCTTTTCCATAATTCTTAACCCAAGTGTAGGGTTCATGATGCGTTCCTTCAACCCGTTCAGTGAGTACGTGGATATCTTTAGCTATTTTTTGATGAACATAAGTTTCATCCCAGGTGCTGAAGGCATTTACTCCTTTCATAACCGGATGTTTTGCGTCAACTATTGTTGCGGAAAAAGTATCTGTTTTATGTTCCTTGAACTGACCACCGACCATATTTATATATCCAGGTGAATTCTGGAAACAGAATGAGGCGCAATGAACTGGAATAAATCCTTTACCACTTTTCACGTAATTTAACAATGCTTTTTCCTGAGCAGGATTGATTGTATCATAATTTGCATAGATCATCAATCCGTCGTATTTGGCTAAATTTGCTTCATTCAAATCATTAGGATCCGTGGTGTAAGAAATATTAATTCCATCTTTAAATAAAGCCTGAGAAACAATTTCCGCGAATTTCTCTGAAAAATGATGTTTACTATCATGTCCAAGAAGTAGAATTTCTAATCTGTTTGATTTGTTATCTGAAACAAAAGTTCCTTTGAAACTCAGTATAGAAACAAGTATAATGGCAGCAAGCGCCAGGTATTTTTTCATGGAGTGTATTATTTGGTTATTCATTTAAACAGGATATCTAATCTCTACAATTAAGAAGAGATAACCTTTCACTTTTTTATCCAATACTAACTGTATTATGTCATAATAAATGGTATTTTTACTTAAATGCATGCAATTATATAGTTTATGAAGGTAGCCATTCATAAGTCTGCTATTCCAGAAACTCAGATGTTTGTGGTTAAAGAATTGGAGGAAAGGCATTTCGATCCTACTTGGCATGCTCATTCAGAATATCAACTGTTTGTGGTGCTGGAAGGAACTGGTACCCGGTTCATTGGCGACAGTATCAAGTCGTTCCATGCGGGTGAACTGGTGTTTACCGGAGCCGATATTCCCCACCTTTGGCGGAGCGATGACCTCTATTTCAAAAAGAACAGTAATCAGTCAATTAAAGGAATAGTTATCTATCTGCAGGAGAACTTTTTGGGCGATCACATGATGGAAAAGGAAGAACTGGTGCTCCTCAAAAAGTTTTTTAAACGTTCATCCAGAGGTTTGGAATTTTATGGGGAGCGCAAACAGGTAATCATTTCTATGATGCAGGATCTTCTTTTAATGAATGGTCTCGAGAGCTTGATCCAGCTGCTAAAAATTCTTCTGGTAGTTTCACAGACAAAAGAATATAACTATATTTCCAACACCAAGTACACGGGACCATTCAACGAAAATGAGACCGATAGGATGAATAAAGTTTATGAATACGCTTTAAAAAATTTCCGCAAGAAGATTTCATTACCTGAGCTTTCAGCTATGCTTTACATGACGCCAACGTCCTTTAGCCGGTATTTCAGTATCAGAAACAATAAAACATTTTCAAGATTCATTACCGAGCTCAGAGTCAAGCACGCTTGTAAACTTCTTATGGAGACTGATCTGCCTATTTCTACAATATCTTATGATTGCGGGTTCAATACCCTGTCCAACTTTAATAAGCAATTTAAAGAGGTCATGTTTAAGAAACCCTCCGATTACAAGAATGAATACTTGAAGATGTAATAAATCGGTAATACCTGCTACTTATTGTGTAAATATATCAATGATCAATTCAATGGCAGAGCAGGAATTTTTAAACATGATAGCTATTCATCAAGGCATCATTTATTGCTTCCTTTAGAAAAAAAAGGCCACCGTTGGAATATCTGTAGATCTTACGTTCAATCTCTTTTCATAAGGATAGTTTTTGCGTCCGCCCTTTTGACTTTTCTTAGCCATAACATCGACTTCAAATAGTGAGAAATTCCTACTCAGGGGCATCGTTATCTGCATTGTGATATTTCAAATATTCCTACTGTGTTCGCTCTGGATGAAGAGATATAAAACCCTTGATAATACATTGGCGGCTTTTAAGGGATAGAAAGGAATATTCCAGGCTGCGTGTTTAAGGGTTGGTAGCCCATATATTTATCTCCGGAATAAAACCGATATCACTCATTCCTAACGTAGAAACTATGACTTCTGCGATTTCGAATCCCTTAAGTTTATTTTTTATATCTGCAGATATATAGCCTAGCTTATCCGCAAAAGGCGTGATTACTTCACTTGGGTTTACCTGAATGACCTTCACATTATATTTGCGTAATTCAGCCTGCCAGCACATAGTAAGTCCCGTCATTGCCGATTTGCTTGACACATAAGCAGAACCATTAGCAAACCCTTTTACAGCACCCATAGAGGATATATTAATAATGTTGCCCCTATTTTGTTCGATGAAATGTTTCGCGGCCAGTTTACCACAGATGAAAGCGCTTTTGGTATTAACCTCCCAGATCCTTGTAAAATCTTCAGTTGAGGTTTC
Source organism: Pedobacter sp. JCM 36344 (assembly GCF_046546555.1). Classification (NCBI taxonomy): domain Bacteria; kingdom Pseudomonadati; phylum Bacteroidota; class Sphingobacteriia; order Sphingobacteriales; family Sphingobacteriaceae; genus Pedobacter; species Pedobacter sp. JCM 36344. Next base: position 48,007 of record NZ_JBKHKK010000001.1, on the reverse strand, counting down.
TACTAATGAACCCATAAATCCAAGGCCCGCATTGTTGATCAACACATTTAATCCACCCATCTTTTCCAAAGCAAATTCAAATAAGTTTTCGAGATCAGATTCGTTAGCAACGTCTGCTCTGATGCCGAAAACATCCAGTTCTTTTGCAACCTTATCTACAGTGATAGCATCTCGTCCGCAAATTACAACCTGCGCGCCTTTTGCGCGCAATAGTTTTGCAGTTTCGTATCCAATACCTGATGTCCCGCCTGTAAGTATAACCTTTGCTGTATTTAAATCCATATCCAAATATCAATAAAAGAGAACTTAGATCAGCATTGGAATTATCTCAATAATTAGATGATGAAGATTCAGCTACTAACGCCACGATTTTTGGATCAACTTTAACCCAAGTTTCAGAATAGCTAACCTTCCCACCTGGAGTATCATAAGTGTCACTCATAATCAATAGGCTATCTTTTATTTGATATTTTATCTTATACGTTTTTCCAATCATTGGCTTATTGACAGCATCGACTATTGTCTCCGTATAGAAATTTTCATCAAGTTAAAATCTCGGAGCTTCCAACTTCCATCTAAAGGAGTGATATTCTGCTTGTTGATCAAACTGCTAAACGTCAGGATAAGAAAAGTTGCTAATAAAGTAAAAATCGTTTTCATGATAGATAACCTATCCAATGCCGGTTACTCAATTATTATTTGCATTAAGAAAAGCGAGGGTCTTGTCTGCTACCCGTTCTAAATGATTTGGCAATGTTTCAGCGGTGTACGGATGTGAAGCCCCGTAAACATGGTTGGCACCCTCTACCCTTTGAATTTGTGCCTTTAACTGTTTTTGCGCAAGCTCCTGAGCCACGCTAAAGTCTACGTTGACATCATTATCACCATGTAAAATTAGCCATGGAACGTCAATCTTTTTAGCTGCTTTTAAAATGTTATAGGCTTCCTCGTGTTCATTAAAATCTTCCAGAAGACTTTTATCTAAAGGCATCTTCTCCTTTGTCCTGGCATTTTCCACATATATTCTGCCAGTACTCAGCCAGTCTTCCTCCTGCTCCTTTTTCCAAAGACTGGAGAAATCGGCGATGGACGACCAGGTAACCAATTTTTTTACGCGCTTATCTTTTGCAGCCTCCAAAATGGCTAATCCACCGCCTCTACTATGTCCGACTAACGAAATTTCAGTACCAGGGAATTGTTTACTGGTATAGTCTGTCACCTGATCGATGTCAAATAATTCTTTGCTTATGGTATTAGCGGCAAAGCTTTCTAGGTCGGTGACATCGTTTGGCTTATCGGCTGTTACCCCGCTGTGAGATAGGTTAAACTTGAGATACCGATAGTTGTTCTTAGCAAAAAAATTAGCCATCAGGTTGTGTGCTCCCCAGTCTTTAAACCCCTTAAAGCCGTGAATAAATATTATTGTGCGTAGGTTGGAAGCTTCATCGTTGAAGGTGTAGTCGCCAAACATCACCTTTCCTTCCGCACCAGATATTTCAAATTCTTCTTTGCGTATCATGTGTTTTTCTTCTTGGATTAGCAATATAACAAATTTGGTTAAGGCTTGTTTAGCTAACTATTTGATTAAAAACACAGCATCTCCTTTATTTAAAATCTTTCTAAATAGTTCTTAATTACAGCCTAATGACAGTGGTGCAACGTCGTGTTATTACTTTTGTTACACTAAAAATAAATACGTAGTAACAATTGGAATATTTAAAGATCATTGCTTTCACCCATAAACAAATTGACCTAAAGTCTTTAGGGAAACTGGTTATCTGTGAGCAGACACTTGACGACAGGTTGAGAAATATTCAGTCAGAACTGGGTGTTAAAGAAATATTCTATGTAGGAACTTGTAACCGCGTTGAATTTGTTTTCACTTGTGCCAGCGAAATCAATAGAGAATTTATTCATCGTTTTCTTACTGTACTCAACATGGGTCTACCTGAAGAGTACATGGATCAGTTCATTGCAAACGTGTCTGTTTATGAGCAGGTGGAAGCATTTAATCACTTGCTTCGTACTTCTTGCTCCTTAGAAAGTCTTGTTGTAGGTGAGAAGGAGATTTTAGCACAGTTGCGTCGGGCGTATGAAGCTTGTCGCGTTGCCGGCTTCACCGGAGATTACATGAGAATGATCATGAATAGGGTGGTTAAAACTGCTAAGGAGGTTTACACCAATACCAATATCTCCAAAAACCCAGTTTCTATAGTTTCATTGGCCTATCGCAAGCTTCGTGATTTGAAGATGTGCGCCAACTCAAGATTGCTCATCATTGGGGCAGGAGAAACCAATAGAAACATCGCGCAATATCTTAAAAAGCATAAATATTCTAACTTTTCTATTTTCAACCGCACTGTAGAAAATGCAGAGCACCTTGCAAAGGAGCTTAACGGCACGGCATATCCGCTAACAGAACTTGAAAACTTTTCAGGAGGATTTGATGTGATCATCACCTGTACCGGAGCTACTGAACCGATAATTACAGAAGAGATCTATAAAAAATTATTAAATGGAGATACCGGTAAAAAGGTAATTGTAGATTTGGCTATTCCAAATGACACCGCTCCTGAAATTCTCGACAACTTCTCCGTACACTACATTGAGGTAGAGTCATTAAAAGAAATTGCCCGTAAAAATATTCAGGAACGTTACGATGAACTGGTAAATGCGGAGCACATCATAGAGGAAAATATCAAAGACTTCGAACTGGTTTTACGTCAGCGCAAGATCGAGATTGCCATGAGTGGCGTTCCTCAGAAGATCAAGGAAATTAAGCACACTGCTATCAATGCTATCTTTGCCGATGAAATCAATGGGATGGACGAAAGTTCCAGACTAATCCTTGAACGTGTAATGAATTACATGGAAAAGAAATGTATCAGCGTTCCAATGGTCATGGCCAAAGAGATATTGGTAAAGAATAGCTAAATTTGCGGAAAAATTAGCATCAGCGTGAAAAGACTTACTATTGGTACAAGAGGTAGCGACCTGGCTTTATGGCAAGCCAACTTTATTAAAGACAAGCTTGCATCAATTGGTATTGAAGCCGATATTAAGATCATTAAAACCCAGGGCGATAAAATCTTAAATCTTAGGTTAGACAAGCTAGAAGGCAAGGGTTTTTTTACCAAAGAGCTGGAAGAAGAACTTCTTGGCGCTACGATCGACATCGCTGTTCATTCACATAAGGACCTTCCAACGGTGCATCCGGCAGGATTAACAATTGCCGCTGTAACGGAAAGAGAAGATCCTTCAGAGTTATTGTTGATTCTTAAGGACTGTGTCGACGTAACCAAAAGGTTATCCTTAAAGCACGGTGCAATGGTCGGTACTTCTTCCAACAGGCGCACAGCGCAGCTACTCGCATTAAGGCCAGATCTCAATATCGAAGATCTTCGTGGTAATGTTCCAACACGTATCGGGAAGTTAAGGGATGAGAACTATGATGCGATTATGATCGCTAAAGCTGGTGTAAACCGCCTTCAGATTGACCTTTCAGAATTTCATATTGAAGTTGTTGACACTACTGAACTTGTTCCCGCGCCTGCTCAGGGTGCCCTTGCTGTTCAGATCAGAGACAATGATCACGAGTTGTTTGAGGCCTTACAGCAAATAAATCACTCAGAAACCGTTGAACAAATTGCGGTAGAACGTAAAGTGCTTAACTTGTTCGAAGGTGGTTGTCACATGCCATTGGGCTGTTATTGTAAGAAGGAGAATGGGCAGTATGAAGTTTGGACTTCTAAGGCTGAAACTGCCGAAGATTTCCCTGACCGTCTGTTCTTTCGTGTGCCTACCCTGGAGGGTTTGGCTGAGCGAATCGTAGCTAAATTTTCGAAAGACAGAAAGCGTCCATCAAAGGTTTTTATTTCTAGAGAAATTGGTGAGCATAGCTATTTCAGAAAAGCACTTGAAAAAAATAATATAGAGATTGAAGGCAGATCGTTGATCAGGACATTTCCAATTGTAAATGTACTTGATCCATTCTACCTTAAAAATATAGACTGGATTTTCTTCAGTAGTAGAAATGCAGTAGAGTACTTCTTTAAGCTAAAACCAACGTTGTCGAAAAGGATGAAGTTCGGTGTTGTTGGAAGAGGTAGTGAGGATGCCTTGCGTAAATACGGTGAACTTGCAGATTACGTTGGAGAAAGTGGCGATATTAAGGAGGTTGCTGATGATTTTGCTGCCTTGGTTGGTGGTCAGACCGTACTCTTTCCCAGAGCCCTGGATTCATTGCTAAGCATCCAAAAGTCACTCAAAGAAGATACTAAAATCATTGATCTACCAATCTACGAGACTGTTGTAGAAGAAAACATTGACCGCACATCGGCAGATGTGCTCATCTTCACAAGTCCGAGTAATGTAGATGCGTATTTCGCAACCAACCTACTCGAGCATGGTCAGCAGGTTATTGCTATTGGAAATTCAACTGGCAAGAAGTTCGACGAGATGGGTGTAACTTATTGCTTGCCATACTCGCCTGACGAGATTGGCTTGTCGGAAGCTGTTTTCGGTATAGATATTAAATAATGCGATAAATAGAGAGAGATGTTGCAGAGACCCCGCAGATTAAGAAAGAACCCTTTGGTTAGAGAAATGGTTGCAGAAACCAGGCTTTCTAAAGACATGTTCATTTACCCATATTTTGTAGTTCCAGGAAAAAATGTAATTCACGCTATCGATGCCATGCCTGGTATCAATCATTTTTCTGAAGACACCTTGTTGAAAGATGTAGAAAAGGGACTGCAGCTCGGGGTAAATAAAATTATGCTGTTTGGTGTTGGCGATGAGAAGAGTGAAAATGCGGCATCTGCTTACCACGACCATTCTCTCGTTCCTTCCGCTGTACGTTTATTAAAAAAGAACTTCGGTGATGACTTATATGTAGTGACGGATGTGTGTGTATGTTCTTACACTTCTCATGGTCACTGCGGAATACTGAAAAACGATTATGTGCAGAACGATGCAACGGTAGAAGTCATTGCCAGAATGGGTCTTACACATGCCCAGGCGGGAGCAGATATGCTTGCTCCATCAGATATGATGGATGGAAGGGTAGCTTCTATGAGGAGTGTACTTGATGGTGCTGGTTTTGAAAACACGGCAATTATGTCTCACGCTACCAAATTTGCATCTGCTTATTACGGGCCTTTCAGAGAAGCAGCGGATTGCGCGCCAAGCAAAGGCGACCGTAAAGCCTATCAGATGGATTTTAGAAATCCAAATGAGGCAGTGAGAGAGGCAATGCTGGATGAAGCTGAAGGTGCGGATGTACTGATGGTTAAGCCGGCTTTGGCTTACCTGGACATCATTCACAAATTAAAACAACAAACAGATTTGCCTATCGCATGTTACAATGTATCAGGAGAGTACTCCATGATAAAGGCAGCGGCAGAGAAGGGTTGGATTGACGAACAAAAAGTGGTAATGGAAACAATGCATGCATTTGCAAGAGCCGGAGCCAGTATCATTACGACTTACCATATCAGGGATATCGTAGAAAAGAATTGGATGTAATTATGTTAGAGTCTTTAAAAAAAATGTTTTCTGGTACTGAAGGTGAGGTTCCTGTAAATACAGGGAGTAAGCCTGATATTTCGAGAGAAAAGTCCGCTGAACTATATGCGAAAGCAAAAAACTATTTCCCTGGGGGGGTAAATTCACCGGTTAGGGCTTTTAAATCTGTATATGGTACACCACTTTTTATCCAAAAAGGTGATGGTTGTTACGTGTGGGATGCTGACGGCAATCAATTTATCGATTTCTGTGGTAGTTGGGGTCCTTTAATTCTGGGTCATAATAGTGCGAAGGTTCGTGAAAAGGTAACTGAAGTAATGCAGAACGGGATGAGCTTCGGCGCACCTACAGCCTTAGAGAATGAACTTGCGGAGCTAATTATCAGTAACAATAGATTTGTAGAAAAGATTCGTTTTACGAGTTCTGGTACAGAGGCAGTGATGTCGGCCATTAGGTTAGCCCGAGGCTATACAGGAAGAGATAAGATCATCAAGTTTGAAGGTTGTTATCATGGCCATACCGATTCTTTGCTGGTTAAAGCAGGATCTGGTCTGGTTACGTTTGGTGAAACCTCTTCTGCAGGTGTCCCTAAGTCCTTCGCCGATGAAACGATCGTAATTCCACTAAATGATATTTCTGCTATTGAGCAGGCATTTGCACAGTTTAAGGATCAGGTTGCGGCAGTAATTATAGAAGGTATCCCAGCTAACAACGGACTGCTTATGCAAGATGTTGAGTTTATTAAATCTCTGGAGAGAATCTGTAAAGAAAATCAAGCTTTATTGATTTTTGACGAAGTCATCACTGGTTTCAGATTGGGATTTGAAGGAGCAGCAGGACATTATGGCATTAAGCCTGACATAGTAACCTACGGCAAAATTATAGGTGGTGGTTTACCTGTTGGAATGTACGGTGCATCTACGGAAATTATGGGCCACATCTCTCCCGATGGGAATGTTTATCAAGCAGGTACGTTGTCGGGAAATCCAGTGGCAATGGCTGCCGGTATTGCACAACTTACGGAATTATTGAAGTCTGGTTTCTATAAAGACCTTAATGCTAAGGCAACCGAATTTTCAGAGAGTATACAACGGTTTGCTACAGCAAGGAGCTATAAATTTAAAGTATTCCACGTAGGGTCTATCTTCTGGTTCGCTTTTACGAACAAGGAAAAGATTCAAACTGCGGAAGATATTGACCCTGCAAGTATGGAGAGATTCAAGATCATGCACAGAGAATTGCTTAACCGAGGAATCTATCTTGGGCCATCGGGTTACGAGGTAGGCTTCGTTTCTGCAGCCCATACCAAGATCGAGTTGGAGAAAGCAAAGCGGGCAATTTTTGAGAGTCTTGACGTCGTATTCAGAACTAAGTAAATAATAGTTATATTTAAATGTAAATAGCTCACCCATTGAAAAAATCTATAGTCATATTCTACTTTCTTCTCTTGTATTCTGTGGTGCAATTAATCTCTTGGGGAACGCTTGTAGTAAAGCTACAGCCTTCAAGAATGGCGATGATAATGGGAGAGGGCTCCGTCTTCCTATTTTTACTGGGTATAGGTGCATACTTCCTGCACAGATCAATCAAGAAAGAAGACAAACTTCGTGAGCAGCAACAGAACTTCCTGTTATCTGTAACTCATGAGCTAAAATCTCCTTTAGCGGCAATCAAGCTTTCCCTACAAACTATTGTTAAACGTGATTTAGATAAAGTCAGACAAATGTCCTTGCTTAACAATTCTTTGAAAGATATTGAGCGATTGGATGATCTGGTAGAAAACATGTTATTAGCAACAAAGATTGAAAACAGGTCATACTCTTTTCCCAAAGAGGAGTTTGACTTTTCTGAAATGGTGGGCAAAATTACTGATAGGCTTCAAATCCACTCTTGTGGTTGTGAGCAGGTGATTAGTCCGAAAATACAACCGGGTATAAAAGTTACAGGCGATCCGTTTACGCTGTCATCTGTGGTAACAAATCTGGTAGAGAATGCAGTGAAATATTCTGGCCCCTGTGCAGAAGTTAGTGTGGAGTTGAAAAACAAAGATGGCCATCCTTTTTTAACAGTATCAGATAAAGGTCCTGGTATTCCTGATGGGGAGAAGATGCTTATATTCGATAAGTTTTATCGGGTGGGTGACGAAAATGTCAGGAAAGCTAAAGGAACAGGTTTAGGCCTGTTTATTGTTAAAGAAGTATTACAAAAACACGACGCTGATATCAGTGTTAGAGACAACATACCTCAGGGTGCTATTTTTGAAATTACATTTAGTTAATTATGCAACAGAAACTCAGAATACTATTGGTTGAAGATGAAGATCACTTATTGGATGCCATAAAATTAAACCTTGAACTAGAGGGTTACAAGGTTCATGCTGTTAAAGACGGCAAAATGGCTTTGAAAGTTTTCAAAGAGGAGCGTTTCAATCTAATCATTTTAGATGTCATGCTTCCAGAAATGGACGGTTTTCAGGTATGTGAAACCATACGTTTAGAAAACACAGAAGTTCCTATCCTTTTCCTTACTGCTAAAAACACCAGTGAAGATCGTGTTATGGGCTTAAAGAAAGGTGCTGACGACTACCTTGTCAAGCCTTTTAATTTGGAAGAACTGATCTTAAGGGTTGGAATTCTTGTCAAAAGAAGCATGAAAGCTGATGATTTGAAAGAATTAAACTCTTATAAAATTGGTGATAAAACCATCTACTTCAACTCTTTTGAATTAAAGCAGGATGATGGTGTTATCGTTCCTTTGACTAAAAAGGAGACCATGTTGTTGAAACTATTAATCGAACGTAAAAACGAAGCAGTTTCTCGTGAGCAGATTCTGGAAACAGTTTGGAATTACGACGTTTATCCTTCAACAAGAACTATCGATAACTTTATTTTAACCTTCCGTAAGTATTTTGAACCGGATCAAAAGAACCCGGTATATTTTCATTCCATTAGAGGCGTGGGTTATAAATTCACGGATATTCATTAATGTATAATGCCAAAGGCAGGTATGCGTTGATGGCGATATTCGTTATTGCAGCCATCGTATGCCTTTATTATAATCAAACACAGCTTGCGGCCTTTGGAGGGTTACTAGCTGCGTTTGTGCTTTGGAGCCATTTTAAGCATAGCTCGATTGTTCTTGCATCTAAGTATTACCAGCAGGGAAACTATGAAAGAACGGAGCGTATCCTTTTGGAAGTACCTAATCCCGACCGTTTAGCTAAAAAACGCCGTGGATATTATGAATTCATGAAAGCTAATATAGCTTTAAAGAACGGTGAGTTTGATCAGGCAGAGCATCATTTTCAGATTGCCAGCCGCTTCCCATTAGGTGGTACTAATGATAAAGCTTTTGTACTCATTCACCTTGCCAATCTTGCATTAAGGAAAAAAGATAAAGCGCGGAGCACGGCCTACATTCAGCGCGCAAAAGAACTGGCAGTGACGCCCAAAGCAAAAGAGATAATTACTAAAATAGAAATAGAAGCCAACGGCTTATAAGAACTCGAACACAGATGAACACGTTATTTTTAGATGCAGCATTTTCAAAGAAGACAGAGCGCCCACCAGTATGGATGATGAGACAAGCCGGACGCTTCATGCCTCAATACTGGGAAATTAAGAATAAATATTCTTTCCTCGAAATGTGCAAAACACCGGAGATTGCTGCGGATGTAACAATGCTTCCTGTGGATCTTTTAGGTATTGATGCAGCGATACTATTCTGCGATATTCTGGTAACTGGAGAAGCAATGGGTGGTGATCTAAGCTTTACGCAAGGAGTTGGTCCGAAGTTCGCTAATCCAGTTCGTACGCTCGCAGATGTTGATGCACTGGAGGTTGACGTATTAGATCGTCTACAGTATGTAGCGGATGCGATAAAAGTAATTCAGCAGCGCTTGAACGGTAGCATTCCTTTGATTGGATTCGCTGGTGCACCATTTACCGTAATGAGTTATTTGGTAGAAGGGGGATCGTCAAAGGATTTTAAACTCACCAAACTATTGTTGCACAACCATCCCGAGATTGCCCATAAGTTATTGGCTAAAATTGCAAAAGTTACTGCCGATTACTTAAACCTACAAATTGCTGCGGGAGTAAATGCAGTTCAGATCTTTGATAGCTGGGCGCTTGCTTTGTCTTGGAATGATTATCAGGAGTTTTCTCACCGTTATATTCAGCAGATTATTGCCAATCTTAACAGGAAAGATATTCCGGTCATATCCTTTTGTAAAGGAAGTTCTGTATTTGCACCTATGATGGCGGAGGCTCAGCCTGATGTGATCTCGGTTGATTGGAATGCAGACCTTTTAAACATTAAGAACGCACTACCTGCAGGTATTGCAGTTCAGGGAAATCTTGATCCACATATTCTGTATGCAGACCAATCTGTGATCAAAAAAGAGATTTATCGCTTATTTGAGCATATGCGTGGAACAGAGGGCTTCATCTTCAACCTCGGCCATGGTATTATGCCGGATATTCCTTTCGAGAATGTAAAGTACGCGATTGAAGTTGTAAAGGAATTTAGATACTAATATGGACCAGTACTATAACTACGTCCTTTCTGTTCATATCATATTCGTGGTAAGCTGGATGGCGGGGTTGTTTTATAGTGTTCGTTTGTTTATTTACCATACCGAGGCGAACGATCGTCCGGAGGTGGAACGTAATATCCTGAAAAAGGAATACGAAAAAATCGAGGCAAAGCTTTGGAACATTATCACCACACCAGCAATGGCACTCACCGTACTTGCTGGTGTGACGATGGTTTGTATCCGGCCATACCTATTAGATACCAACTGGTTCAGGGTCAAAATAGGCTTTGTTATTTTACTGCTGATCTATCATTTTATTTGTCAGCGAATAATGGGGCAACTCAAAGATGGAAAATGTACCATCAGTTCTTTTCATTTAAGGCTATGGAATGAGGTAGCCACGATATTGTTGGTGGCCATTGTATTCACTGTAGTATTAAAGAATGCTGTAGATTGGATCTACGGCCTAATTGGGTTGATCATCTTCTCGGCTGTTATTATGACGGCGGTAAAAATCTACAAGCATTACCGCAAAAAGCACGAGAAATAAAATAGTTATTTCTTCATGCAACCTTTTCTGTAGTTACTTCATCTACACTATACCAAACACACAATGAAGTTGATTAAACATAACATAGACGATTTACTGGAGGGCTGCAAAGCAGGCAACCGAAAGATGCAGGAGGCATTGTATATGCAGACTTCATCTAAGATGCTTGCAGTTTGTATGCGCTACGCAAAAGACCATATGGAGGCCGAGGATGTACTTCAATTGGGCTACATTAAGGTCTTTCAAAAAGTTAAGGAGTACCGTGGCGACGGTGCGTTTGAAGGATGGATCAGAAGAATCATGGTTAATACTGCAATTGAAAGCTATCGTAAGAATATTCGGTCGATGAATGTTGTTCCGATAGAAGATGCCTACGAACAGCCTTCAACCGGCTTTGATTTTAGTCGCCTGGGCATACAGGATCTATTGAAACTGATTCAAAACTTGGCAGATGGCTATCGTGTGGTGTTTAACATGTATGCAATTGAGGGGTATTCCCACAAGGAGATCGCGGAAACATTAGGCATTTCTGAAGGCGCAAGTAAATCTCAATTATCGAGAGCCAGAGGAATATTAAAGGAACAAATTACCAAAATGGAGAGCATTAATTATGGCACATATGCAGGATAAAGATTTTGATCAGTTATTTAAAGATCAATTTGAGGAGGCAGAGATTACACCATCAGCAAACTTGTGGAGTAATATCGAAAGGGAATTGTCACCTAAGAAAAGAGTTATGCTACCGGCATACTGGATGGCAGCGGCTGTTGTGATTATCGCGGTTATGGTCGGCCTGTTACTGCCTAAGGATCAGCCGATCAGACTTCGTGGATCTGTAGATTTTGTGGCAAGCAATCCCAATACAGCAACTATGGCACCTTCAAAAGCGGTAGAAGAGGTTATTGTGGAAGAAAAACAAAAGGAAAGCACCCCATTAATAATCGCCCCACGCTTAAATGAGAGCGATGTAAAAAAGGATTTCGAAGCGATGCAACCAATTGCTGTAAGTGCCCATCCTATTAATAAGGAAATTCATGACGCGTCAGCTATCACTGCTCAGGCATCGCAAGAGGCTCCTGAAAATGATGTAATGATAGCTAGAGTAGAAACTCCGCAAGAAGTAAAAGCTATAGCTGAAGTAGAACAACCTGAGCATAAAGGAATCAGAAATGTTGGCGATCTAATAAATATAGTGGTCAATAAGGTTGATAAGAGAGACAAGAAACTGATACAATTCAATACAGACGAAGACGATAACTCCTCTGTAGTAGCGATCAACATTGGCTTCCTAAGATTTAACAAAAGAGACAAATAACTGCACAAAGCATAAACCACACCACAATGAAACATTTTTTATTTTCAGCAATCATGGCAAGCGGACTTGCCATTGCTTCAGCTCCGACGGCATTCTCACAAACAGATACTGTGGTTACTGTAAAAACCACGACGACTACCACGACGACTAAACGTGGTTCGAAATTCAGTCTTATCATAGGTGTTAGTGATACTGAGCGGGCAAAGAAAGACAGCACACAGCGTGCAAACGAAAATAAGGGAAGATTTGTAGGTGGCATCACATTTACCAGGTTTGACCTTGGCTTCTCGAAGCTGATCGATAATGGCAACTTTACGCTTTCACCAACCAATGATTTCCTTGATTATAAGGCCGCCAAAACAAGTACCGTGTCATTTGATGTGCTACAGATCGGCTACAGATTCAACAGCAACTTTAAAGTTTACGTTGCCGGTGGTTTCGACTGGACTATGATACGCTTGAAAAAAGACATCACCATCCAGAAAAACAGCCCTGTTCTAACTTATGTAAATGAAAATATTCAGTTTTCTAAAAACAGATTGTCCAGCAGCTATGTCCATATTCCTTTGAACTTTGAACTGCGCACCAAAGAAAACGATAATGGCAAACGTTTCTATTTCGTAATAGGTCCCGAAGTTGCCTTCCTTTTAAATGGAAAAGTAAAACAGGTAAGTAACGAGAGGGGAAAGGAGAAGTTTAAAGATGACTATAACTTTGAGCCCTTCCGTTACGGCGGTACTGTTAGAATTGGGTACGGAGGTCTTGGAATCTTTACTAAATACTATGCGAACGATATGTTTGCAAGTTCAGCTCAAAAAGGTATCAAAAACTTAGCCTTCGGGATTACGTTAGGGTTGAACTAAGCTGAAAAAAGACACACACAAAACACACAAATAAAACCAAAGTCCTGCAGCTCGTACCTGCGGGACTTTTTAATTCAAAATGATTTATCTTTACATCGTGGAAGATCAAATCATCAGCGTTAGGGACCTGACCAAACAGCATCAATCGGCTCAGGTATCCGGCGTTCAAAACATTAGTTTTGACATCAAAAGAGGAAGCATAGTCGCTATTATAGGAGAAAGTGGAAGCGGGAAGTCGACACTTCTAAAATGCATCTACGGGCTTTTAAAGGCGGATTCAGGCGAAGTTTTGTTTAATGGGAAAAGAGTCCTTGGTCCTCATGAACAGCTAATTCCAGGGAGCAAAGAGATGAAAATGGTCACTCAGGATTTCTCTTTAAATATCTATGCGAAGGTATATGATAATATTGCTTCGATGTTGTCTAATACTAACGTACAGGCTAAGCAAGAAAAAACGGTCGAGATGATGAAACGCCTTCACATTGATCATTTAAGAGATAAAAAGATTACTGAACTGAGCGGTGGAGAGCAACAACGCGTAGCGATTGCGAAGGCACTGGTCAGCGATACTTCCGTTTTGTTACTTGATGAACCTTTTAGCCAGGTAGACGCCTTGTTAAAAAATCAATTGCGAGCAGATATTAAAAGGATTGCTTCTGAGACTGGAGTTACTGTGATTCTGGTGTCGCATGACCCGGCAGACGGACTTTTCCTTTCGAATGAATTGCTGATTTTAAAAGATGGAAAGCTGTTGCAGAAAGGAGCACCTCAAAACATCTACAATAATCCTGGGCACATTTATACCGCTCAGATTTTAGGCAATGCCGTGGTTGTTTGCCAGGGAGATGCGCTAAAACTAGGCATCACAACGGATCATCAAAAGATAATGTTTTATCCGGAATGGGTCGAATTGAAAAGTAGTTGGAACAGCAGACGGTTTGAGGTCCTTGATATTTATTATAAAGGATTCTACGAAGAACTATTGCTGGAAAGAAACGGTGTTGAAATTAGAGCAATTCAGTTGAATAGGGGCGCGCATAAAAAAAACGACCATGTTCAAGCGAGCATTGGTCGTTTTTTAGAATATGATTAATTTTTGCCTAAGGAACGTATTTAGAAGGCAGTACAACCAATTTTGCTGTTACAACTACATTAGGTTTTCTTGGCGCAGGAGCTTGTAAATCTGAACTCTGAATATCTATGTTTATCCCGCCATTAAACAATTCATAACTGTATGCATCGACGTCGAAAACATAGGGTAATTGAATGTAGTTACTACTGTTTAAAGGATGAGATAAATATACAAGTACACCCTCATCATCAACAGTAATCTTATCAATCTCCGACCTTCTCCACACATAAGTGTATGTCAGTCCATCCTGGCTTAAAACCCATTGATTCGGTTGAATGTTGACATTGTAAGTTCTGTTCGGCGTTTCCTGAATAATTGTGTCTTTTTTGCACGACACCAAGCCCAGCGTGGTGGTACAAAGGAGTAAAAAAAGGAGCTTTTTCATTTTGTTTGAGATTTGATTTGTGTGTAACAAATCTAAAGCAAAACTACTGCCACAAAATTGCCAAACAGTTACATCAAATATTCAAATAATATCATGTCGTTACCTACAAATCAAGGATGGTTATATGTTGTTTACCAGCCAATCACCAACTTCACTGGTTTTATATGCTTTGTTTGTACCTGAAAGATCTTCAGTTACAATACCCTCTTCCAAAGATTTGTTGACTACAGACCTGATTAACTCTGCTTCTTCTATTAAACCAAAAGCATCTTCAAACATCATGGCTGCAGAAAGAACCGTAGCCAATGGATTGGCAATATCTTTACCGGCTGCTTGTGGATAAGAACCATGTATAGGCTCAAATAAGGAGGTATGAACGCCGATTGAAGCAGATGGCATCAATCCCATAGAACCTGAAATTACAGAAGCTTCATCCGTCAGAATATCACCAAAAAGATTCTCAGTAATCATTACATCATAAGTATTTGGCCATTGCACCAGGCGCATCGCGACTGCATCAACAAACTCATAACTTACCGAAACCTCAGGATAATCTTTTTCCATGTCCTGAACGGTTTCTCTCCAAAGACGTGAGGTCTCCAGCACGTTCGCTTTATCTACACAGCAAAGTCTTTTGCTTCTTGTCATCGCCATTTCAAATCCTAGTTTAGCTAAGCGCTGAACTTCTGCTCTTGTGTAAGTACAAGTATCAAAGGCAGTATTTCCGTCATCTTTTCTACCTCTTTCTCCAAAATAGATGCCACCTGTCAATTCCCGAAGGATGATCAGGTCAGTACCTTCAATACGCTCTCTTTTCAAAGGCGAATTGTCAATTAAAGATGGGAAGGTAAACGTTGGACGAACGTTAGCGAAAAGACCAAGTTTTTTACGCATTTTTAAAAGGCCCTGCTCAGGTCTAACCGTTGCCTTTGGATCGTTATCATATTTCGGGTGACCTATTGCACCAAAAAGCACTGCATCCGCAGCCATACAAATTTCGTGTGTAGCGTCAGGATAAGGTTCGCCAACGGCATCAATCGCAGCAGCACCGGTCAAAGCAGCTGTCCAGGTAATTTCATGATTAAATTTCTTTGCAACGGCATCAGCTACTTTTACGGCTTGGTCTATAACTTCAGGGCCTATTCCGTCACCTGCCAACAGGGCTATATTTAATTTCATATGTTTTGAATGTTTATGGTTATTGCTGCAAGCAGCTTTCTTTTTTATTAAATGATGTTCAGCATTTTCTGAGTAGCTTTTATCGCCGAAACGGTCTGATCAGAATCCAGCCCTCTGGTTATAAATACCTTCAGGTCGATCTCCCAGGTAATAATGGTTTCGCAAAGTGCATCAGAATTACTTCCGGGAGGAATCCTCACCACATAATCTATTAGGCTAGGCAAATTGCGGCCATTCTCCTTATAAACGGTGGTAAGCGCATTCATGAATGCATCAAACTGTCCATCGCCTTGCGCGTGCTCTTCAAATTTAACCCCCTCAATCAATACTGAGATGGTTGCTGAAGGTCGTAAGCCCATGGCATTCATCAACGCATAAGATTCCACCACTACCTTTTCTTCGTAAAGGTTAGAGTCCAACACATCGGAGATGATATAAGGCAAATCTTCCTTGGTTACCGTTTCCTTCTTATCGCCCAGCTCAATTACACGTTGGGTAACCTTCTTTAAATCGGCATCGTTCAACTTTAATCCAAGTTCCTGTAAATTTTTCTCAATATTAGCTTTGCCCGATGTTTTTCCCAATGCATAACTGCGTTTCCTTCCGAATCGCTCAGGTAGTAAGTCATTGAAATACAGGTTATTTTTATTGTCTCCATCAGCATGTATTCCGGCAGTTTGCGTGAATACATGGTCTCCCACAACGGGTTTGTTGGAAGGGATTCTAACACCGGAAAATGTTTCCACCAGTTTACTCACTTTATAGATCGCAGATTCATTGATCTGAACCTCCACATCCGGAGCGAAGTCATGGATTACCGCAACGGCACTTGCCAGCGCAGCGTTACCTGCGCGTTCACCCATACCATTTACCGTTAAATGCAGACCGCTGATGCCAGCTTTTACGGCTTCCAGTACGTTTGCCGTTCCGAGATCGTAATCGTTATGGGCATGGAAATCGAAATGAATACTTGGATATTTTAAGGTCAGCTCTTTTACGAACTTATAGCTTTCGTGCGGTGTTAAAATTCCTAGTGTATCTGGTAGCATGATTCTTTTTACAGGTTGTGTTACCAGGAAATCCAGAAATTGTATAACATACTCCGGTGAATTGCGCATGCCATTACTCCAATCCTCCAAATAAACATTAGTAGCAATGCTGTGGCTGGCTGCAAGCTCGATCACTTGTTGGATCTCCGAGAAATGTTGCTCGGGAGTTTTCTTCAACTGATGTGTTAAGTGGTTTAACGAACCCTTCGTTAGCAGGTTTTGTACCTGAACACCTGCACTCACCATCCAATCAATAGAAACACCGTTATCAACGAAAGAGAGCACCTCAATCCGATCTGCATACCCGTGATCATGCGCCCAGCTCAATACAGATTTTACCGCTTTGAACTCGCCTTCAGATACCCTTGCCGAAGCAATTTCTACCCGGTCAACATGCAACTCTTCCAGTAATAGCTGGGTAATGGTTAACTTTTCTGAGATAGAAAAAGACACTCCCGATGTTTGTTCTCCATCGCGAAGCGTAGTGTCCATTATCTCTATTTTCCTTCTTTCCATTTACGGCGCTGTTAAAGAGGAAGCTGAGCAGCAAATTCCTCTATTTCAGGTTTGATGCTTTGCAAGTAATCGATATCGTCAAACCCATTAAGGATGTTGTGTTTTTTATAAGGACTGATCTCAAAGGTTTCTTTTTCTCCGGTCGCCAACAGCATGATCGTTTGTTCTGGCAAATTTACTTCCAGTTCCGTGTTTGGATCCGCAAAGATTGCCTCAAAGATCTTTTCAGCAAACTCCGGACTAACCTGAACTGGCAGTACACCAATGTTTAGGCAATTGTTCCTGAAAATATCTGCAAAAAAGCTGGATACTACACATCTGAAGCCATAATCATAAACCGCCCAGGCAGCATGTTCTCTCGATGATCCAGATCCGAAGTTCTTACCTCCAACCAAAATCTTACCGTTGTAAATCGGATTGTTCAATACAAAGTCAGCTTTAGGGGTATTGTCGCCATTGTATCTCCAGTCGCGGAATAAATTGTCTCCAAATCCCACACGCTCCGTCGCTTTTAAGAAACGGGCAGGGATCAGTTGATCGGTATCCACATTTTCAATCGGTAATGGAACTGCGGTACTGGTTAATATATTAAATTTATCGTAAGCCATTTTAATGTTTGTTTTTGTATGCTACAAAGTTCTTTTGAAGGTATTCTAAACGCCAGCAACTTCTAAATCCTGCATTAACGTTCTTGGATCTGTAACGACCCCGGTAATTGCCGCTGCGGCAGCAACAAGCGGACTAGCCAGCATCGTTCTGGAACCCGGACCTTGTCGCCCTTCAAAATTTCTGTTCGAAGTGCTAACCGCATACTTACCTGCAGGGATTTTATCATCGTTCATTGCCAGACAAGCAGAACAACCAGGCTGACGTAACGTAAAGCCTGCATCAGTTAAGATGTCTAATAAACCTTCTTCTTTGATCTGGCTTTCCACGATGTGAGATCCAGGAACCAACCATACCGTAACGTCTTCAGCTTTATGTTTACCCTTCACAAGGTCAGTAAAAGCCCTGAAATCTTCAATTCTACCATTTGTACAACTTCCCACAAATACAAAATCAACTTTCTTGCCGATCATAGAATCACCTTCTGAGAAACCCATGTAGCCTAAAGATTTAGCATAAGTAGTCGCACCACCTTCTGCATGTTCCGCATCAGGGATAGCTTTAGAAATGCCCATACCCATACCCGGGTTTGTACCATAAGTGATCATTGGCTCAATGGAAGAACCATCAAACGTAAGCTCTTTATCAAAAACAGCATCCGGATCAGTTTTCAAAGTTCTGTAGTACGCCAAAGCCCTGTCCCAAGCCTCGCCTTTCGGACTAAACTCTCTTCCTTTAACATACTCAATAGTTGTCTCGTCAGGAGCGATCATACCACCTCGCGCACCCATCTCGATGCTTAAGTTACATACAGTCATACGGCCTTCCATGGTCATGTTTTCAAAAACATCACCTGCGTATTCTACAAAGTAACCAGTGGCTCCCGAAGTAGATAGTTGTGATATGATAAACAAAGCCACATCTTTTGGAGTAACAGCTAATCCTAATTTTCCATTTACATTAATGCGCATTTTTTTTGGCTTCGGCTGCATGATACATTGCGTGGAAAGTACCATTTCCACTTCAGAAGTACCTATTCCAAAGGCAATAGCCCCAAATGCACCATGGGTAGAAGTATGTGAATCTCCACAAACTATCGTTGCTCCAGGTTGCGTTATACCATATTCCGGGCCAACGACGTGTACGATACCATTTTTCTGGTGACCTAAGCCCCAGTGGCTGATTCCATACTCATTTGAGTTTGATTCCAATGCTTTCAGTTGGTTTGCAGAAAGCGGATCTTCAACTGGCAAATGCTGATTGATGGTTGGCGTGTTGTGATCAGCCGTAGCAAAAGTGCGCTCCGGGTAAAGCACTTTAATTCCTCTGCTTTTCAACCCTAAAAAAGCTACTGGGCTGGTTACTTCGTGAATAAGATGGCGATCAATAAAAAGCACATCAGGTCCACCTTCTATCTTACGTACTACGTGAGTGTCCCACACCTTATCAAATAATGTCTTGCTCATTTTTTGTTTGATTATATTTGTTATTTGCAAAAACCGGTTATGCCAATAGTTGCTTTCCCATCATTGCTAACAGGTCGTTATCATTAATATCTATTTTTTGGTCTGCAAGGGTTAAAAAGCGGTAGTAAACTTCGCTCAATTCCGCTTTGCTCAGGTTAAAGCCCAAACGCTCCAGATGGAATTTTAAAGCATGCCTGCCGCTGCGTGCAGTAAGCACAATGCTGGCGTCAGGGAAACCTACATCTTCAGGTCTGATGATCTCATAGTTTTCGCGGTTCTTAAGGAAACCATCCTGGTGTATACCAGAGCTATGTGCAAATGCATTGCTACCCACGATTGCTTTGTTAGGTTGCACAGGCATACGCATCTGCGAGCTTACCATACGGCTCAGCTCATAGAAGTTCTTAGAATTGATATTGGTATACAAACCCAGAACCTGATGTGTTTTAAGGATCATTACTACCTCTTCAATAGAAGTATTACCGGCACGCTCGCCAATACCGTTGATAGTACCTTCAATTTGGCGGGCACCATTTTGCAAGCCCGCTATAGAGTTTGCAGTAGCCAAACCAAGGTCGTTGTGACAATGCACAGATATGATGGCCTGATCAATGTTTTTTACATTTTCTTTAAGAAATTTTATCTTGCTGCCATATTGGTCAGGCAAGCAATAACCATTGGTATCTGGTATGTTTACTACAGTTGCACCCGCCGCAATAACTGCTTCAACCATTTGGGCCAAATAATGCACGTCTGCTCTTCCTGCATCCTCTGCGTAAAACTCGATGTCCTCTACAGATTTTTTCGCATACTTAACAGCTTCAACCGCGCGCTCCAGAATTTCTTCTCTCGTGCTGTTGAATTTATGTTTAATGTGCATATCAGACGATCCTATACCAGTATGGATACGAGGTCTTTTTGCATACTGTAAAGCGGCAACTGCCGAATCAATATCTCCTTTATTTGCACGTGTTAGCGCACAGATAATGGGTTCAGAAACAGCTTTGGAAAGCTCAACAACACTCTGGAAGTCGCCCGGACTAGATATAGGGAATCCTGCTTCAATAACGTCAACACCAAGTGCCTCCAGTTCCTTTGCGATCTCAACTTTTTCTGACGTTGATAACTGACATCCGGGTACCTGTTCTCCATCACGAAGCGTGGTGTCAAACACATAAACTCTATTTGGATCGTGTAGCATAATTCTTAGTGTTTAGTTTGTATATGATTCTGTGCAATAAATATATTCTTCTTCATAGTATTATACGGCTTCCAATAAACTTTCTACAGATTTAACTGCGCCATTTTCTAATAATATTCTTTTTTCAATGCATTCCGGTAGTTGCGCTTCAAAATGACCTACATAAATTAAGGTGGTTCCATTCTTACAAAGTCCGTCTACCAGTTTGTTAAAGTGTTTTGTCTGTTGCTGATCCAGACCCTGACAAGGTTCATCCAGTATCAACAGTTCCGGGTTTTTAATAATAGTTCTGGCCAAGAGTGCCAGTCGTTGCTTGCCCAAGGGCAGCTCTGTCATCAGCACCTTGCTTTGCTCCAGCAAACCGAAATATTCCAGGAGTTCGTTAACCTGACCATGTCTGGTGGAACCTGGTTCGCAAAACAAACCTGAGCTGTCGTAGAAGCCGGATGCGACACTTTGCCATACTGTTGCCGAAGCGTCAAAGTACCAATGTAGCTCAGGTGATATCAGACCAATACGCGTTTTAATGTCCCAGATACTTTCTCCTGTACCACGTTTAAAACCAAAGAGACTGAAATCGTTAGAATATGCCTGAGGATGATCACCGCAAACTAAGCTTAATAAGGTTGATTTTCCAGAGCCATTTAGCCCTTGTAACAACCATTTTTCCCCTCGCTCTACCACCCAGTTGATATTTTTCAACACCTGCTTATCTCCATAACTGATAGATACACCGGTCATTTTGATCACGCTTCCTGAAAAAGTAGGGATGGGGCTTTCCCTTAAAAAGTCGGGAACAGCTTTAGCGGTTAACTCTTCATCACGTTCAGAAATACGTTCCTCATCAGAAATTTCCATTAGCTTTCCGTTGCTGATCTCCGCAAAGCGGTTGATACAAGCTGGTATTTCTACATCATTGCTGATCAGGATCAATTGCGTACCTTTTTTAGCTAAATCTTCCAACAGCCTATTCAGGTTTTCTCTGGATTGTTTATCCAAACCATTGTATGGCTGATCAAGGATCAGTAATTGTGGGGCAAGCCATATCCCTTTTATCAGCTGTAACTTTTTGTGCTCACCGCTTGATAACTGGATCAGGGTTGAATTTACGAGATCAGAAAAACAAAGTTGATTAACGATCGCCAAAGCTTCTTCAAAGTCGAGCCCTAGCTTTTCGCCATAGCCTTGCAATTCTGCGCGCACCGTAGCAGTAACTTCGGTCGATTGCTTATTGTAACGCTGCTGGTAATAAAAGTTGGACTGGCCTTCCAAATCCTTAAACTGGTACCAGTTGGCCGTATAATGTATAACCGGAGGCAGGGAAGCCTTCGGGTTAAAATTAATCTCTATTTTGCCATTTGCCTTAATCAATCCTGCAACGGCTTTTGCTAATGATGTTTTGCCACTTCCACTTGCTCCGCATACCAACCAATTCTCCGACGGATAAATAGTCCAGTTCAGATCCTGCAATACCGCTTTCTGACGGTACCATAGGTTTAGGTTGGTGATATGGACGACGGGCTTGGACATACTTCCTTACTTATGCTGTTTTTATAGCTTTCATTGCAGTCATTGCTTTTCTCAAAGTAGCACCGATAACTTCCACTTCATGAGAACGAATCGCTTCGTTTACTTCTATAAGTGCCCTGTTATCAACCGCAGCATCTTTGCCTTCGTTAAAGTTTTTACCAACTAAATCGGTATCAACTTTTTTCATGAAATCAGCTAACAAAGGTTTACAAGCCTGATCGAACAAGTAGCAACCATATTCAGCAGTATCAGAAATTACGCGGTTCATTTCGAACAATTTCTTACGTGCAATCGTATTTGCGATAAGTGGGGTTTCATGTAAAGACTCATAGTAAGCAGATTCTGGTTTAATTCCAGCCTGTACCATAGTTTCGAATGCCAACTCCACACCAGCTCTAACAAAAGCAACCATCAAGGTATAATTGTCGAAATACTCTTGCTCACCTATTTTAACATTCCCTGCCGGAGTCTTTTCAAAGGCTGTTTCGCCAGTTTCTGCACGCCATCCCAATAGGTTTTTGTCACCGTTGGCCCAGTCTTCCATCATAATTCGACTAAATTCACCGCTCATAATGTCATCCTGATGCTTCTGGAACAATGGGCGCATGATGTCTTTAAGCTCCTCTGAAATCTCAAACGCTTTAATCTTCGCAACATTGCTTAACCTGTCCATCATGGCAGTGATGCCGCCTTGCTTTAATGCCTCGGTGATTACTTCAACACCATATTGAACCAATTTAGAAGCGTAACCTGCATCAATTCCCTTTTCTACCATCTTATCGAAAGAAAGGATCGAACCTGTTTGCAACAAACCGCAAAGTATAGTTTGCTCGCCCATTAAGTCTGATTTTACCTCAGCCACGAAAGATGATTTCAATACACCAGCCTTATGGCCACCAGTACCTACGCAATACGCTTTTGCTTGCAATAAACCCTTTCCTTCCGGATCATTCTCCGGGTGAACAGCGATTAGGGTTGGTACGCCAAAGCCACGAACATATTCTGCTCTAACCTCACTACCCGGACATTTTGGAGCTACCATGATTACCGTGATATCTTTACGAACCTGCATGCCTTCTTCCACGATGTTAAAACCATGAGAGTACAACAGCGTAGCACCTTTTTTCATTAGGGGCATAATTGCGTTTACTACGGCAGTATGTTGTTTATCAGGAGTAAGGTTGATCACTACATCAGCATCAGGAATCAGTTCTTCATATGTTCCGACCGTAAAGTTGTTTTCTGTAGCATTTTTATAGGAATCTCTTTTTCCTTCGATAGCCTCTTTACGCAAGGCATAAGAAACATTTAAACCACTATCTCTCAGGTTTAAACCCTGGTTCAATCCTTGAGCTCCGCAACCTACCACTACCAGTTTCTTTCCTTTAAGGGCATCAATGCCGTCTAAAAATTCAGAACTGTCCATGAAGTCGCAGACACCTAATTGGTTAAGTTTTTCTCTAAGAGGTAGTGTGTTAAAATAATTTGACATCGTTCTATTTGTTTTTGATTTTATGGTTGTGTTTAAATTTTAGTTAATATAACGAGTGCCTACATTGTGAATACGTTCTTCTCGCTGTCCAAATACTCGTTTTCTATCACGTCTTGACCTGGTTTCTCTCTCTCAAACTCTCTCAGCTTCGCATTGAAACCTTCGCTATCCTTGATAATGGCTACCCTTGCGCTGCGAACAAATTCAATCAAGCCATACGGTTGCAATACTTCTATAAGTTTATCTGTCTCTTCTCTATGGCCGGTAGTCTCGAATACCGTGTAATCTTTACGTATCACCACCGCTCTTGCGCCATTCTCACGCAACAACCGCTCTACCGATACCTTCTCCGCAATTGTATCGGTAGGCACCTTATACAGTGCCAGTTCCTGCCAGATGATATCCTCGTTCGTGTTGTAGTATACCTTCAACACCTCCACTTGTTTCTCAATCTGCCGAGCTAATTTACGCACAACTTCTTCCGTTTCGGTAATCACAATGTTAAACCTGTGGATGTGCTCAATCTCAGATGGGGATACATTCAGGCTTTCAATATTAATCTTTCTTCTTGAAAATATAATAGCGATGCGGTTCAATAATCCGATCTGATTCTCCGTATAAACAGTAATTGTAAATTCCTGCTGCTGGTTGTTCTCTATATTAGAATTACTCATTGTCTTTAATTATTTAAGTCTGATTTCACTTACACTACATCCTTGTGGTACCATTGGAAACACATTGTGCTCCTTCGCCACCATCACCTCTAATAAGTAAGAGCCCTTGTGATTCAGCATTTCTTCCAATGAACTTACCAAATCCGCCCGCTCTGTTACTCTTTTACCTTTAATGTAATAGGATTCCGCAAGCTTGACGAAATCAGGACTCTTAATGTCAACAAATGAATACCTTCTCTCATTAAACAACTGCTGCCACTGACGAACCATTCCCAAAAACTGGTTGTTCAAAATCATGATCTTCACATCAACACCAGATTGCATAATCGTTCCGAGTTCCTGCAAAGTCATCTGAAATCCACCATCACCAATCACGGCAACTACAGTTCTGTCTGGCGTACCAAACTTAGCGCCGATTGCGGCAGGTAAGCCGAATCCCATTGTACCTAAACCGCCGCTGGTAATGTTACTTCTTGTCTTATTAAACAAAGCGTAACGACAAGCAACCATTTGATGCTGACCAACATCGCTTACAATAACAGCCTCGCCTTTAGTCAGCTCGTTCAGTTGATGGATTACTTCCCCCATCGACAACTCATCTCCTTCAGGATGAAGCTCTTTTTGAATCAGTTCTTCCTGCTCAATTTTATCGAATGCCCGAAACTCGGCAACCCATTCTTTATGCTCTTTTGCTTCTACAAGCGCAGTCAGCAAGGGTAGCGTTTCTTTACAATCACCCCAAACAGGAACATCAGCTTTCACATTTTTGTCTATCTCCGCAGGATCAATATCTAAATGGATTACCTTAGCCTGTTTTGCATATTTATCTAAGCGACCGGTTACCCTGTCATCAAATCTCATCCCGATAGCGATCAATACGTCGCAGGAGTTCGTTTGAACATTTGGACCGTAGTTTCCATGCATTCCCAACATCCCAACATTTAATGGGTGATCAGTTGGAATTGCACCTGCACCGAGGATAGTCCATGCTGCAGGGATACCGCTTTTTTCTACAAAAGCTTTGAACTCTTGCTCTGCACTTCCTAGCAATACGCCCTGACCAAACAAGATAAATGGTTTTTTAGCAGCATTGATCATTTCAGCAGCCGCTTCAACATATTCTTTACGAACATGAGGTTTCGGACGATAGCTCCGGATATGGTCGCATGGAACATAACCCGCGTAATCGAACAATTGCATTTGTGCATTCTTCGTGATGTCTACCAATACAGGGCCTGGTCTGCCGGTTCTGGCGATATAAAACGCTTTAGCTAATGCAGCAGGGATCTCACTGGCATCCGTTACCTGATAGTTCCATTTAGTCACCGGAGTGGTAATGTTGATTACATCAGTTTCCTGAAATGCATCAGTACCCAATAAATGAGCAAATACTTGTCCGGTGATGCATACCATAGGCGTACTGTCGATCTGTGCATCTGCCAATCCTGTTACCAGGTTGGTGGCACCCGGACCGCTGGTTGCGAATACTACGCCAACTTTACCTGATGTTCTGGCATAGCCCTGAGCAGCATGCGTAGCACCTTGCTCATGGCGAACCAATATATGTTGTAGTTTATCATTATAATCATATAATGCATCATAAATAGGCATGATGGCGCCCCCAGGATATCCGAACACAACTTCTGTTCCTTCTGCGATTAATCCTTCTAATAAAGCCACAGAACCCGTTACTGAAACAGTTGTTTTCGGCTCAGTCTGGGTGGTCAATTCTGCTTGTGCTATTTCCATAGTGGTATTTTTTAGTAAAAGTCGTTTAAAAATTATCCTGTGTAGGCATCTGTTACGCAGCCTTCACTTGCGTTACTAACTTGTTTCAGGTATTTGTACAATACCCCTTTTGTGACGGGTGGGGGCAACTGTGTCCAAGCCTCCCTGCGTGTAGCTAACTGCTCGTCAGATAGGTGAACATTGATTGAATTCGTAGTCGCATCTATGGTGATCACGTCATCATCATGAACCAAGGCGATGTTTCCACCTTCCCATGCTTCTGGCGTAATGTGACCCACAACAAACCCATGTGTACCACCAGAGAAACGGCCATCAGTAATAAGTGCTACTGATTTACCCAATCCTGCTCCAATAATTACCGAAGTAGGCTTGAGCATTTCGGGCATCCCGGGAGCTCCTTTCGGCCCAACTTGTCTAATCACCACCACATCGCCACTTTTCACTTTGCCGCTTTGAATGCCAGCGATCAGGTTTTTTTCTCCATCAAATACGCGTGCCGGGCCAACAAATTTCTCGCCTTCTTTACCGCTGATTTTGGCTACAGAACCCAAGGGTGCTAAATTACCGTACAACATTTGAAGGTGACCGGTTTTTTTAATTGGTTCCGTAACCGGGAATATAATTTTCTGTGTTTCAAAATCCAAATCTACCGCGTCAGCAACGTTCTCTGCAAGTGTTTTTCCAGTAACGGTGATACAATCACCATGTACCAAGCCTATTTTAATCAGGTATTTCAATACCGCAGGAACCCCACCAATTTCATGAAGATCCTCCATCAAGTAAGATCCGCTTGGTTTCAAATCACCAAGAACAGGAGTGCTGTCGCTGATTCTTTGGAAATCAGCCAGGGTCAATGGCAAACCAACTGATTTAGCCATCGCAATTAAGTGAAGCACGGCATTAGTTGATCCTCCTAAAACCATAACCGTAACAATCGCATTGTGAAATGCTTTTTCAGTCATGATATCTGATGGCAATATGTTTTTTTCTAGCAGAATGCGGATGTATTTTCCCGCCTCTTTACATTCCTTCTTTTTTTCTTCGCTAAGCGCCGGGTATGAAGAACTATAAGGTAAGCTCATTCCCAATGCCTCAATTGCAGAAGCCATTGTATTGGCAGTGTACATACCACCGCAGGCACCGGCACCCGGACAAGCATTTTTAATTACACCTTGAAAATCTTCTTCTGCAAGATTACCCGCAAGCTTTTGTCCTAACGCTTCAAATGCAGAAACGATATTCAATGCCTGACCTTTATAATTTCCGGAGTGGATACTGCCACCATAAACCATAATTGAGGGGCGATTTAAACGTCCCATTGCCATAATTGATCCCGGCATATTTTTATCACAACCTGGAATAGTGATCAGACCATCATAATATTGACCGCCACAAATGGTTTCAATCGAATCTGCAATCACATCCCTGGATACCAAAGAGTAGCGCATACCGTCGGTACCGTTAGACATCCCATCACTTACACCAATGGTGCCGAAGGTTAGACCCACCAAATCATTAGCCCAGACACCTTCTTTAACAATTTGCGCAAGATCATTTAAGTGCATGTTGCAAGTATTTCCATCGTAACCCATGCTGGCAATGCCGACCTGAGCTTTGTCCATATCGGCTTTGGTTAATCCAATTCCGTATAACATGGCTTGAGCCGCTGGTTGCGTGGGGTCTTGTGTGAAAGTTTTACTGTATCTGTTGATTTCTGGTGACTGTGACATAAGGTTGGTTGCTCTATTATATTATTTTGTTTTCTAATTCTTTTTTCATTTAAATGATCACTTCGTAATCCTGCTTCTCCAGAACTAGGCACTTGTAGGCGCGTTGCAGTGTTGAACCAGCACTCTCCGTCCAGGTCAATGGAAATTTATACTCATCTACGGACGCTAGTCCAATGATTTCTGTTGCAGTACCGCAGAAAAAAGCACTATCTGCATGTTTCAAATCTTTAACTGTAAGGTGTTTTTCGATCAAGTCGATTTCCAGAACGCCACATAATTTGATAATTGTTGCGCGGGTAATCCCTGCTAGAATATTTCCAAGGGGGGGAGTGTATAATCTTCCCTTTTTCTCAATGAAGATATTAGCGCCTGGAGCTTCTGCAATATTGCCATGCATATCTAGCAACAGCGCTTCGTCGTACCCTTTACTTCTGGCTTCCGTACTTGCCAGGATAGAGTTCACATAGTTGCCACTTACTTTGGCTTCAACTGGAGTGGATTTCGGATTTGGTCGCTCATAGCTGGATACCCCAACTTTCAACAGTTTATTACCGGAGTAAGCTTCCCATTCCCAGGCGCAGATCATGATGGATGATTCTTGTGCAGCGACCAAGGTCATGGCTGGCGGACAATAAATCAATGGCCTGATGTAAGCATCTTTAACATTATTTAACTCCAACAACTTATAGGTCTGCTTGATCAAATCGTCTATATCCCAGGTGAAGGGGATATGGACCAATTCAGCAGATCTTTTCAAGCGCTCGAAATGTTCACGAGCTTTAAAAATGCGCGTACCGTTGTGCGTACGATAAGCTCTAATACCTTCAAAAACAGCATATCCATAATGTAGGGATTGTCCGTACAGATCAGTTTTTGAATCAACTGCCTTTTCGAACTTCCCGTTTATATAGATTGTGGTATTTGAATTATAGTATTCCATTTTCTTTGGTATTGTTTAAATTATTTTGATCATTAAAAAAGCGCCATTTTTGGTGGCGCTTCATATTTTCTTGTTGAATATTTTATAGCAGCGCCTTTTTCTCCTGGTTTAGCAGAAGAATCACGTTAATAATGACAAAGAAAAAGACGTTAGCAATTGTGATCATAATTTTATAGTGTCATTATTTTTATAAAAACCAATTTAGGGCTTGCTGCCTAAAGTATCAATAGCCAATTGAAAATAAAGTAAAAAAAATAATATACTGTTAATTTTTATATTATAAATATAATATTTTGTTAAAAACTAAATATTCATATGATAAAGTGGCTGCTACTATACCGAATATGAAATCGGTATTCGGTATAGGTATTATGCAAGCATCATAAAATTGTTCTAATTCTTCCTAAAATTGAGAAAAGTCATTGGTAGTTTCAAAATGAAGCATAAAAAATTGCATTGAAATAAAACAAAAAGCCCCTTGAAATTAATCAAAGGGTCTTATAAATTTTATGATTTTAAATATTAAACAATCCCTTCAGCCAGGACAATAATTTTGTTTTTTAAAACCTCTACAACACCACCTTTGATAACGAAGGTTTCTTCGGATTCTTTAGTTTTGATAATTACCGGACCGTCTTCTAAAGTTGAAATAATAGGGGCGTGGTCTCTTAGTATTTGAAAAGATCCCATTGTTCCCGGTACTGTAACTGAAGTTACTTCGCCTTCAAAAACTTTCTTATCCGGTGTTAATATTTCTAATGTCATGCTTTATTGCTAATAGTAATGATTAGTTAACTTCAGCTAATAGTTTTTTACCTTTTTCGATAGCTTCATCGATGTTACCAACTAAGTTAAACGCTGCTTCAGGATACTCATCAACTTCACCATCCATGATCATGTTAAACCCTTTGATAGTATCTTTAATGTCAACGAGCACACCTTTCAAACCAGTAAACTGCTCTGCAACGTGGAATGGCTGAGATAAGAAACGTTGAACACGACGAGCGCGGGAAACGATCAGTTTATCTTCCTCAGATAACTCGTCCATACCAAGGATGGCGATGATATCTTGCAATTCTTTATAACGTTGTAAAGTTTCTTTAACTCTTTGTGCAGTGTTGTAGTGTTCGTCACCTAAGATAGCTGGAGACAAAATCCTTGAAGTTGAATCCAATGGATCCACTGCAGGATAAATACCAAGCTCTGCGATTTTACGAGACAATACCGTTGTGGCATCTAAGTGGGCAAATGTTGTAGCCGGAGCAGGGTCAGTCAAATCATCCGCAGGAACGTAAACGGCCTGTACAGAAGTAATTGAACCACGTTTTGTTGAAGTGATACGCTCTTGCATCAAACCCATTTCGGTAGCCAATGTTGGTTGGTAACCTACTGCTGAAGGCATACGACCCAAAAGGGCAGATACCTCAGAACCAGCCTGAGTGAAACGGAAGATATTATCAACGAAGAAAAGGATGTCTTTTCCAGCACCTTCGCCATCACCATCACGGAAATATTCAGCAACAGTCAAGCCTGATAAAGCCACACGTGCACGTGCACCAGGAGGCTCATTCATTTGACCGAATACCAATGTTGCTTTTGATTCTTTTAATTTTTCAGTATCAACTTTACTTAAGTCCCAACCGCCTTTTTCCATAGAATGAAGGAACTCGTCGCCATAGTTAATTACACCAGACTCGATAAACTCACGTAAAAGGTCATTACCTTCACGAGTACGCTCACCAACACCAGCGAATACAGATAAACCAGCATATGCTTTTGCGATGTTGTTTACCAATTCCATGATCAAAACTGTTTTACCAACACCCGCACCACCGAACAAACCGATCTTACCACCTTTAGCATAAGGCTCTAGTAAATCGATTACTTTAATACCTGTAAAAAGTACTTCAGTTTCAGTAGATAGTTCATCAAATCTAGGAGGAGCATTGTGAATTGGTCTGCCTCCAGTTTTATCTACCGCGTTAATACCGTCGATAGCATCACCCACAACATTGAATAAGCGACCTTTAATTTGGTCACCAACAGGCATTTGTATAGCTGCGCCAGTATCCACTGCTTGCATTCCACGAACAAGACCATCGGTCGAATCCATTGAAATTGCACGTACGCGGTCTTCACCAAGATGTTGTTGAACTTCTAAAATGACCTTTTGTCCGTTTTCTTTTGTAACCTCTAATGCAGAAAAAATCTTAGGTAAATGAGCATCGTCAGCAAAACTCACGTCAACTACCGGTCCTATAATCTGTGCTATTTTTCCAATGTTAGGCATATATTGTTTTGGGTAAAATTATAAATATCAAATTGTTAAAGGCCATTTTAGCAGCCCGCAATTCGGTTTGCAAAGTTAAAATTTTTCAGCAAGAATTATACATATATGTATAAAGATTTTTCAACAGCTTCGGGAAAGCATTTTATACTATCTTGACACGACAAAAATACCATCATTTAAAGCTATGAAAACCATCTTAGTAACAGGTAGTAACGGACTATTAGGCCAGAAAATTACAGAGCGAATTTTACAAACAAAGCAGTTCAATTTGATTGCTACTTGTAAAGGAGCCAATCGTTATCCAGTGAAGGAAGGATACACTTATGCAGAAATGGATATCCTTGACCCTGTTCAGGTACTGCAAGTCGTTAAAAAGGTTAAACCAGATGCGATTATTAATACAGCCGCCATGACTAACGTAGACACCAGTCATGAGCAACCTGAACTTGCCCGGCAACTAAACGTGGTAGCCGTTGAAACCCTAACTGCTATCGCTGCCTCAGAAAACATCCAGTTTGTACACCTGTCTACAGATTTTATTTTTGACGGCGCAGATGGTCCTTATGACGAGGAAGCAGCACCAAATCCACTAAGTGAATACGGTCGGACGAAATTAGCAGGAGAGGAAGTCGTTAAGCGCTCATCCGGCCCTTGGGTAATCATCCGCACGATTCTAGTTTACGGAATTGTGAACGACATGAGCAGGAGTAATATCGTTTTATGGGCCAAAGGAGCCATAGAAAGTAATAAACTGATCAACGTTGTGAATGATCAATGGAGAATGCCAACCTTGGCGGAAGACCTGGCAGATGGCTGCTTGTTGGCTGTTGAGAAAAATGCCCAGGGGGTGTTTAACATCTCGGGAAAAGACATGATGAGTGTTTCGGAACTGGTTGCGGAAGTGGCCGATTACTGGGAGCTTGATAAGCACATGATAAAAGAAATAAGTTCGGAGAGTTTAAATCAAGCGGCGAAGCGACCGGTAAAGACAGGCTTCATATTAGCCAAGGCGATAAACGAGCTAGGATACCAGCCGAGGAGCTTCAAGGAGGGGCTAGCAATAGTCGACGAGCAGCTCAGAAGGAGGGCTTGATATGACTTCTTAGTAAAACCCATATCGACCAGTTTCTCTTTTTATGGTTTGGGGAAAACCTTTTTTTTTAGGATTTGAAGTTTATATTTGCTTAAAAAAAAGATATGGCTTTACAAGTTGGAGATCAGTCTCCTGATTTTAAATTATTCAGTTCGGAATTGAAAGAAGTTTCGTTGGCAGATTATAAAGGAAGAAAGCTGGTAATTCAGTTCTTTCCTATGGCCTTCACTGGTGTTTGTACGGCACAACTTTGTACAATGAGAGATAGTTTTGGTTTCTATGAGGGTATGAATGCCGATGTTATTGGTATTTCGGTGGATTCTCCTTTTACGCTTGCGAAGTTCAAGGAAGATCAAGCTTACCAGTTTCCTTTGCTGTCTGACTTCAACAAAGAAGTTTCTAAGGCATTTGGTGCTTTTTACGAAGATTTTGTTTTTAATTTGAAAGGTGTTTCCAAGCGCGCTGCTTTCGTTTTAGATGAAGAAGGTAAAGTTCTTTATGCCGAGGTTCTGGAAGATGCGGGTAATATGCCTGATTTCGATGCAATCAAAAAGGTTATAGAAGCCTAGGCTACAAAATGTTAACGGACTGGTTTGAATAATTTGCGGAAAAAATTGTGAAATTGATTTCCAAGTATTACTTTTGCAATCCGTTAATGAAACGGAAAAATGCATTTGTAGCTCAATTGGATAGAGCATCTCACTACGGATGAGAAGGTTTGGGGTTCGAATCCCTACAAGTGCACAAATCAAGTTTCCCATATGGGAAAGTCTTTGAAAAACTTTACAAGGCCGTTGTAGATAATCTACAGGCCTTTTTGTTTATGGAGATGTCTTGTCTTTGCTCTTTGTTGCCTTTGTTTAGTGACAAGATAGTAGGATAAGACAGTATTTAAAGCAACTCGGCAATTCATTTTGCGGCCACTTTGGACCAAAATGAGGTGTCACCTTTAGTGAAATATGCAGGCCAAACCCCAAATGTCAACTACTTTATTCTGCCGTTCCCTCCAATAAAATCTTAATCATGAGCTCCAGTTCATCCTCATTTTTTTGATTTATAGTAAACTGCGAGAAAACCAATCGACCTTGTTTATCAATCAGAAAATTCACAGGTGCAAAACCTCTATTGTCCAAGTTGCCTTTGTCACGTTTGACCCGACGTGGGTCATCCAAAGAAAGAAAGCTGTATCCTGTTTTTTCCAGAAAAGATGATACATAGGCATTTTGGGCAGGAACAATATTTATTGCTAAGTACGCTATATCTTTGTGATTGAATTTTTTTATTACATTCTCAAAATGGGGAAATTCTTCTCTACAAGGGCCGCAACCCGGATACCAATAGGTGAGTAGCACAACCTTTCCTTTATAATCCGCAAGAGAAACGGTATCTACACCAAGCGTTTTTTTTAAGCTAAATTGTGTAGCAGGGCGAGCTATGGAATCGACCTTGTTCCATATGTCTTTTTTAATTTTGTGTTCATCTTTATTCAGCTTTTGCCCGTATTGATAAATCAGATTATTTATTTCCTTAGAGGGGTGCTGAAGGAATGCATTTATCAAAGATAAGTAGGCAGCATTATGCTTTCCCTGTAGGCTATAGGCATTCGCTTTCATCGACTCTAATACCTTATTAAAACCCAGATACTGTCCAAGACGCACATCTAATAAAGCCACCAAAGCTTCCGAACCTTTATTTAACTTGATTAGGCTGTCTGCTAAAGCTATAGTTTGTGCTTGTTTGACGTAATTTGTCCAAGTTTCTCGAAGCTCACCCGTCCTGCTCATTATTTTTGCCTGTACTATTGCATTTTTCAGATTGTCGAGTAAAAGTGCGTCAAAATATGGCTTAACGGCAATATTAGATACCTGAAATTTTGAGGGAGAAAACGTTTTAACAAGCAAGCCTAGATATTTTACTTTATTTTTAATATCCTTTGTTTTTTCACCGATCCAATATAAAGCAAGGGCGGAACTTTCACTTTGAGGGAAATCGTCAACTATCTTCAGTCCAAGATTAATAAATTTTTTGGGGTCTTTTTCAAAAAAGAATTGTACAAGCCGATAATCAACGTTCTTAGGTGCAATGTCAATAGCTTTCTGCACGTATTCTTTTGATTCAGTGAGAAGGCCCCACCGCTCAGCGTCCCGGGATAGTAAATACCAAGCCTCGGATAATTTGGGGTTATTTTCTACTGCGATCAACAAGTAACGTTTTGCTTCCGAACTTTCTATCCTTTCATAGTAACTGCCAATGGCATATGGGATAATCGCAGATTTTGGAAACTCTTTAATCCATCTTGTATATTGTTCATCTAATGCTACTGTATTGCGGCGCAGGGAATCGATTAGTTCTTTGTGGAATTTAAGACTGTCAGGATTAGATTGTATTTGTTGCTTCAATTTCGTTATCCTCTGATGAAATGCATAGTCTTTTGCAATGCTCGGTTGCTGAGCCTGGATAGTTCCGACACCTGTAATAAGAACGACTGTCAAAGCCGCAATGCATAATTTCGATTTCATTGAATTATGATTAATAATAATTTTTCCCCTAACATAGTTAGTTACGATTAAAGTTTTTTTGCAAATAATTCTCCTAATGAATATGCAATAACATTGTTTATTTAACCGATAAACTCTCAAGTATACAATGTTAAATACCGGCATACAACGGTGTTAACACATATTAACTGTCTTAAGCATGCCATTTCACATCAATTTGCTGTAGATTGGACATTTTCGTATTAAACCAAACAAGATATCACAGGCATTATCAAACAACCATCTTAGCAGCGCCATATTGCTTATCCCAGTTTTGCGCGGTGCTCTATTTTCGCCGCAACAGATAGACACCTATTTAATAATATCCAAGTGGAACTAACGCTTATAGATTCTGCCTCTATACACAATTGGTATAGATAATAAACGAGGTTCACAAATCTGGTTTTCTAATCTAGCATTTTTTGTTGGCTTTATTTCCTCCAAAGGGTACCTTAAAATATTTGACAGTCAATCCCGCAAGGGAACAAATAAAGTAAAAATGTATCAAGCGGCATTTTTCAAGCCGCTTGATATTCAATTAACCTGCAATAGCGCCACAGTTTAGTGTAGTGGGGTTATCATTTTCATCCCAACCGGACGGCATACATCCGCATCCTGTACCAGGACAATGATATGTCATGGTACACGTAGTTGTCCCGCACTCTACTTTTTTGGTCGTTGCGCTTTCACCGCTTGCACCCATTACTTTTTACTTGAGCCCGGCTTAAGTTATTGTAGTCAGACTCGGTTTTTTTAACAAATTCATTGATGCTGGCTTCGAGCTTGAGGATGGTGTTTTCAGCGGTAAATTTGATTTCTTTATAGTCTTTTGTGGTGATTGCATCCGCAAGCAATAACTCGCATGATTTAATGATTTTAAACAATAGTATAATCGATTTCTACCTTTAGAGGCGCTATCGATTAATAAGTAGTTACACTTCGAGCAGAACATTATCCCCCGTAAGGTTTTCAGTAATTAATGGTTCATGTATGCTTTCTACCAGGTAGCGTTCTTCAGTACCTAATTTTGGCACTATTACTTTTCCGCAATAACAAGAGTTACACACTGCGCACCAAAAACTGACCTTACCGCTTTTTAAGCCCTGCCTGCGGATAAGTTTCCAGATGCTATTTAATTAATCCAACTTCAGGCTGTTGACTTTACGCTGCAACACTCCCCAATGTTCTTTGATGGTGGATTTTTAATGCCTAGTTGTTTAATATCGACAGAATAGCGCTTAGAAAACATACGATTTAACGTTAAATTCACATACCGGTCTACTGAACACTTAATACTTAACTGCGCAGTCAGCATTTTAGCTGTACACTTAAGGATTTATGTGCACACTTACCAGTTTAAGTGTTCAGTTAACCCATTTTAGGTGTAAAACCTTCTTTTTTTTAATATCAGTATTGTAGGTTCGTTTCAGCAATCAACCAATGCTGCTGCTAATCATGGTACTATATATTACTACATTTCCTTATTTCAGGACTACAAAGAAGAGCCTCAGTGGTTCATTACTAGTTGCCTCTGCAATGTCTCGGCTTCGTGTCTGCTTCGGGTCTGCTTCGTGTCTGCTTCGGCTCGGCCCGAAGCAAACAGCCATAAAACACATAGCAAAGCGGTATCCGAAAAGTTTCAGTATAAACCACATATCAACCAGAACGCTTCATCAAAAGGCAAAGTGGGAAAGGTCTAAAATTAAAATGTCGGAATGCCGGATCAATTAGTTCGCCTTTAAGAGTTGTGTTGTGGTTTAGTTGTAGTCGGCACAAGTAGTCGGCGTAAAACAGTCAGCGTAGATGAGAACTGGGTATAAGGAAATGAAGGCACAACACATGAGTTGCTTTGTCTACCTATTCTGTTTATGATGACTTGGGCAACCTTCGGTACTTGGTGCCCCCGGTGTTCAGTTCGACAAGTTTTGCTGAAACCGATGCATCATTCAGGGGTCTGGTATATGCTTACCGTTATGACAGGAGGCGAAGGCTGGTAAAAAAGAAACTTCCTGTTAAAGGCTGGGAGTTTATGGTATACAACAAACTGGACCAGCTGGTGATGACCCAGGATTCGGTACAGCGTGGTGTATCTCCCCAGCAATGGACCTTCAGCAAATATGATGATTTGGGAAGATCGTTATAACTTTGCGGGTGAGCTGAAATCCAGTGTGCGCAGGCATTGCCTGGCCGGGGTGTAGAGTCTGTATGTTAAAAACGACTTCAGTTATGACCACATGGGCAGGGCTGTTGATACTTACCAAAAAACAGGGAATACCAGTGCTACCACGGCGAACAGTTCAGTGTTGCTGTCCAGGCTTGTCTACAATGAGGTTGGCCAGTTGAAGAACAAAAGCCTGCACAGTACCAATTTTGGGAGCAGCTTTGCTCAGCCGGTGAGCTATGTCTATAACGAGCGTGGATGGCTGAGTTCACAATCATCAACGCTGTTTACCCAGGAACTGAAATACAATGAAGCAATTTCAGGGGCAACCGCGCAGTACAACGGGAACATTGAGCGCCAGGAGTGGACAGGGAGCAAGTACTACAATTACGGTTATGACGGGTTGAACCGGTTGACTTCTGCCATAGCCAGCACCGGCAACAATGAGGAGCTGAGCTATGATAAGATGGGGAATATTCTTACCCTGCAGCGCAAGCTGACCAGCGCCTTTGTCGACCAGTTGAGTTACACCTATGCTACAGGGAGCAATCAGTTGAACAGCATTGCAGATGGGAATGCGAATACCTCTGCAGAGTACCAGTTGGCTGGAACGACCAGCTATAGCTATAACGGCAACGGGAGTATGACGGCAAGGACCAATTCTGGCAGTACAGCGAACAACATTTCCGGTATTACCTACAACCACATGGGCCTACCCAAAGCGATGACGAAGGGTGGCAATATGCTGACTTACACATATGATGCCTCTGGCAGTAAACTTCGAAAGGTTTTTGGAGCGTTGAGTAATAATGATTATATTCAAGGTATCCATTATGAGGGTGGTGCCTTTGCATTTATACAGAGTGCTGAAGGCCGGGTGACCAGGAATGGCAGTGGAACGGATCCGGTTTACCTGTATGAATATATGCTGGCTGATCACCTGGGTAATGGAAGGGTGTACTTTGATATCAATGCGGGATCGGCAAGAAAGATCCAGGAAGAGGAATACTATGCTTTTGGCAAGGCAGTACAGGTCGGCTCGGTTCTGGGATCGGAGAACAGGTACCAGTACAATGGCAAAGAGAAGCAGGATGAACTGAAAATGCTGGATTATGGAGCAAGGTTTTATGACCCGATCATCGGTAGATGGAATGTGATCGATCCTCTAGCTGAGCAAATGAGACGGTGGTCTCCATACAATTATGCTTTCAATAATCCAATTAGGTTTATTGACCCTGATGGAATGTGGCCTTGGCCATCTATGGCTGATTTAAGGAAAGCATATACTTCTACTGTATCTACTGTTTCCAAGACTTACGATAAATCCGTAGCAACCACAAAGAGCGCTTATAATCAAACTGCATCTGCGGTTACTAAAGCTGGGATCGCAACTCAAAAATGGACTGCAGAAAATAAGGAAACTCTTTTAAGCGTGGCGAAAGGTATGCAAGATGTAGGTGACAAAACAGTTGTAGTTGGAGGGATTGCAGCTGTGGCCGGGGCGCCAATTGCTGGGGTAGGCGCCGCACCAGGAGCAGGACTTGCGGCGGCAGGTAAGGCAGTTTCATTGGCTGGGGCGGGTCTAGAAATAGTTGTAGAATTAGTTGGAGGTAGTGGCAAAAATGCTGCAGTTACTTCAGCAAATGAAGCAACCTATGAGGTTATTGGAAGAATAGGAGATAAAGCGGTAGATCAAATGATACCAGGGCCAACGCCAAGTCTTTCGCCACAAATTAAAGAAGGGGTTAAACAGGCGATGGGGCTTATAGAAAGTGGAGTCAAATCACAAACAGATAAAACGGTCGATAAGCTAAGAGACAAAGACAAAGATAAATAGTATGGATTTTAAACTTTTTTTTATTGGCGTTGGCTTTTTAATAGCGGCATATCTGATATACCGAAATGTTAGAAATGAAAAGCCTTCTTCAGAAAAAAAAAATTGGGAAGGCCCTACACTTTCTACCTATATTGGTTTATGGGGTAGTGTTATTATGTGTACTATGGTTGGTATAGGATTTATCTTTAAATCGTTGCCAGCTCAAATTTAACTGTAGATTATGGAATTTGAAATGTTCATCAAGTTACTCTCGTCATTTTTGTTTTTATCAATTGGCCTAATGGCAAAATTCTCAAATAATGATGGATGGAGTACCATTAAAAAATATTGGCTTTTTTTTGTTGTTATTGGGGCAATTTCACTAATTTATATCATCTACAAAATAATATAAATTATAGCCGTGTATCTCTCGTAATTGTGACTGAACAAGAGCAAAGCCTGGTTCATTGAGCCAAGCTCTGCTGTTTATCTAATAGGCTGTATATACACTTAGTTGGAATTGCAACACTTTACTAGAGATTTTTTTCTAGGCATTAATTTCAGTATTCATTAATAGTACCCCAAATTCAGCCGGAGTTATAAAACGGAATAAAAAACGCTTTCCTGCCGACTTTATGTTCCAGATGACTAGTGAGGAACTATCGGATTGGAAATCACAGAACGTGATATCCAATAAAGAGAAGATGGGCTTAAGGAAGCCACCAAATGTCTTTAGTGAACAGGGCGTGGCGATGTTGTCAAGCGTGCTTAACAGCGAAACGGCCATAGAGGTAAATATACAGATCATCAGAACCTTTACCCGTATTAGGCAGATGTTGAGCAAACATACCGAACTTCGTCTGGAAGTAGAGAAAATCAAAAAAAAACTGGATAACCAGGACAAGAACATGGAGGTGGTATTCCAATATCTGGATGAGCTGCTGGAGAAGAAAGACCAGCTTGTGCCGGAACGAAAAAGTATCGGTTATAAAATCAACAATGATAGGAAATAGTGGTCCCGGGCAAAAGGAACAGCTAGCTCGCTTGAGGGTTCGCTTCCCCCTGACCCCTTTGCCCTTAGCTTGGCCGACCCTTCGGTGGTTGAAGGAACCGCCCTAAAGCTAAATAAACATAACACGAATTATAGAACAGCCGCACGAAGTCCTCCTACGGCCAAAGCTGTTGCTATAATGTGTATTATTTTAAATAGCCGCACCGCCCGACGCTCCGCCGCCTCCCTCCGGTCAGTCAGTGGCGAAGCCTGCGGCAGCATGGTATGGATAATTTGTTGCTGGATGCCTATAGGTTCAGTTCAAGACTGGTCGGGGGAACAGCGGTAGCACTCGGTAGGAGGGGAAAGTGCTCCAGCTCAGCCTCGTACCAATGGAAAGATCCGCTCGCTCCCCCGGCACATCCGAAGCTCTTTCCATTGGTACGAGGGGAGGATGGCACCAAAGGAATGTAAAAGTCCCGGAGGGAACAAAAAAAATGCACCAACAACAGGCTTGCAAAGCCTGAACAAAAAACTAATTTTACCGTAAGGAACGTTCTTTTATACCAGCCGAAAATTGCGGTAGGCATTACGATTACGGCGCAAGGTTCTATGATCCGATCATCGGAAGATGAACAGTGGTGATATTGGGACTTTTGGTGTATCGGAGCTTGACCAGAAAGGAACTTAAAACCCTGCGTCGGGAACATTCGAAGATAAGAGAGGGTAAATTACAAATACCAGCTACAGATAAAAAAAATGGAATAAATCTAAACTTGCAGTCCTATCAGATCCTGAGTATTCAGGAATACCATTTGCTGATACGTCCCAAACTCCAAGATAGAACAGAAAGGCTTTTTACAGGTATAAACGATCTAGAAAGCCTAAAAAACAGTTTGCTTCACCTGAGCCATGGCCTTCGAAAAATCAATCCAAAGCTAAAGAGTGCCATTCAGATACGCCAAAGTGTAATTGTCGAATGGCTAAAGGAAAAGACCTGCGTACGGCCCAATATACGGCAGGGCACCGTTATGTAAGTTTAAAAGAACGTTAGATGTTATCCGTTGAGATGAGGGCAATAAAAGTAGAATAACTACCTTTATACTTATGTAAATTGTGAATGATGGATATTGCCCTAAAATATAAGATAGTAGAAAAGATCATTCAGAGCACTGATGATAATCTGCTGAACGAAATAAAATCATTGATCGGTCTATCGGAGGCCGATTTCTGGACAGAAATCCCTGTAGAGGTAAAACAGACCATTCATAAGGCAAAGTCAGAGCTGGACCGTGGCGAGGGTACTCCCCATGCACAGGTTATGACCGAAATAAAGAGCCGTTTTCTAGGCAGATAATTTGGCAGTTTATTCCATTATTTGGTCTCCTACGGCCAAGATTAGCTATTACCGGATATTGGAATATCTAAATGATAAGTGGACGTACAAAGAATTGGAAGCTTTTGTAAAACGGACAGAAGAAGTGATCGACCTTATTTATAAAAACCCCTTGCTCTATCCCCGTTCAAAGGAAAGCGACACCCATAAATGCGTAGTGTTAAAAGCAGGTGTGCCTGTTCTACAGAATAAAAGATAATCGAATAGAACTTTTGGTGTTCTGGGATACCCGTCAGGATCCAGCCAAAATAGTTTTATAACGCCCCGGGCAGCTTAAAGTTAGCCAGTTGGCTGGAAGGGGCTTACTTGTCCCTGTCTTTGCCGCCCTTATCTAACAGACGAGGCATTCATTGAAGATGATTTAGGAGTATATGGTGATGATGCTATTGAATTTATTATATCTTATGGAAAAATATTTAATGTTGATGCTTCAAATTTTATTGCTGATAATTATTTCAGTGCCGAAGGCGACGTAATATTACCTGCTTTGATAAGATTATTTACAAGTAAATCTAAAACTCAAAAAAAGAAGTTGACCGTTGGTCATTTGGAAAAAGGAATAACATTCGGCCGATTAGATGAAGATGTTATAAACAATTAACATTTTAAGGATTGTCGTCCTAACAACGGTGAGTGCATTAATGAAAGAGCAATTTCAAGCTACTAATAGTAAGAAAAATGTAATACCAGATTTTTTTACAACAAGGTTGAATACCCAGCTAAGTATCCTCTGGTTTAGACCAAAATCACAGCGGCATCTTTCGGCGCCATCCCATTAATTATTTCACTTATACTGTTCAGTGTAATTGAAGCAATCTGCGCCAGCGCATCTTCCGTAAAGAAAGCCTGATGACCAGTAAGTAAAACATTAGGAAAGCTCATTAGCCTTTGTATGTCGTCATCTTCAATGATACTTCCAGAAAGATCTTTGAAAAACAACTTTTCTTCCTGTTCATAAACATCTATTCCCAAATACGCAATCTGACCCGACTTTAAAGCTTGAATTACATCATGTGTATTTAGTAAGCCTCCCCGGCTGGTGTTAATAATGGTTACATTCTTCCGCATCAACTCTAATGATTTCGCAGAAATTAAGTGATGATTCTCAGCGCTAAGTGGACAATGTAGAGAGATGATCTCTGAAGATTGCAGCAACTCATCGAACTCCTTGTACTGAACGCCAATGCTTTTCAGACCCTCATCTTCAAAAGGGTCGTAGGCGAATACCTTACATCCAAATCCCAGCATGATCTTACAGAAAGCTTTGCCTATTTTCCCAGTTCCAATTACCCCCACTGTTTTTCCATGGAGGTTAAAGCCCATTAAACCATTCAAAGAAAAGTTCTGTTCCCGAACCCGGTTGTATGCTTTATGGGTTTTCCGGTTTAAAGTTAAAAGCATCGCCGTCGCATGCTCTGCAACTGCTTCCGGAGAATAGGCAGGTACCCGACAAACTCTTATGTTGAACTTTTTAGCAGCAGCTAAATCCACATTATTAAAGCCCGCACAACGCAAGGCTATGATCTTTACTCCCTTATTTGCAAGGGTTTCGATCACCTCTACAGTTAATTTATCATTCACGAATACACAGACCACTTCGGTGCCTTGGTCAACCGCATTCACGATATGCGGACCAAGATGTGTTTCCCAGAATTCCAGTTGAAATCCATAGTCCTTATTGTGATCCTCAAAGAACGTTTTGTCGTACGGCTTGGCAGAAAAGAATGCAATCTTCATTTCTAAAGATACATTTAATTATATTGTGGCCTTACCTATCGAGTAGCAGTTAATATGGATAACGAAAATAAACATGACGACTTAAAAATTGAGTTAAGAACACTTACAAAAGATGACTATTTGGGGCTAAAAGCTTCCATGATTGAAGCTTATTCTGAATGGGAGGGAGCGTCAGTTTGGGGGGAGCAGCATATCAATAAATTGATAGAAATCTTTCCGGAAGGTCAGATTTGTCTTGTGGTAAACGATGCAATTGCAGGCTGTGCTTTGTCACTTATTGTGGATTATGAGCTCTTTGGAGACAACCACACTTACGGCCAAATTACGGGCAACTATACTTTCTCTACACATGATGAGGAGGGAGATGTGCTTTACGGGATCGACTTCTTCGTACATCCTGATTTTAGAGGGATGCGTATCGGCAGAAGGCTCTACGATGCAAGAAAGGAAATTTGTGAACGCCATAATTTAAGGGCCATCATTGCAGGAGGAAGAATACCTGAGTATAAAAACTATGCAAGTCAGCTTACGCCTAAGGAATATCTGCTCAAAGTTAAGGGTAAAGAGATCCATGATCCAACACTATCATTTCAGCTGGCGAACGACTTCCACGTTAGAAAAATACTAAAAGGCTATCTTCCAGGTGACACACAGTCGCTTGAGTACGCCTCACTTTTAGAATGGAATAATATTTATTACAACGAAGAAGCTAAACATATCAATTCTAAAAAATCAGTAGTGAGACTGGGACTAGTACAATGGCAAATGAGG
This sequence comes from Pedobacter sp. JCM 36344, assembly GCF_046546555.1. Classification (NCBI taxonomy): domain Bacteria; kingdom Pseudomonadati; phylum Bacteroidota; class Sphingobacteriia; order Sphingobacteriales; family Sphingobacteriaceae; genus Pedobacter; species Pedobacter sp. JCM 36344. Next base: position 4,775 of record NZ_JBKHKK010000001.1, on the reverse strand, counting down.
CCATTTCCAAGTCTAGAATCCATTGTGGAGCAGATTGAGTTTTTTGTTGACGTAATTAGTGATTATCAAAGTGACTTCGTCATGTTCCCTGAGTTTTTCAATGCACCACTAATGTCTGCTTATAATCACCTAGGCAGTGCCGATGCCATGCGTGAAATTGCGAACTTCACTATTCCATTACGTGATAAGTTTATGGAACTTGCCGTTAGCTATAACATCAATATTATAACGGGAAGTATGCCTTATCTGGACAATGGGATGCTGTATAATGCAGGCTTTTTATGTAGAAGAGATGGCTCTTCTGAGATGTATAGAAAGATTCACATCACCCCGGCAGAAAAAAGCGGATGGGGAATGGTAGGCGGCGATTCTATTGTTACATACGATACAGACTGCGGTAGAATTGGTATTCTAATTTGCTATGATGTGGAGTTCCCTGAGTTACCTAGACTTCTAGCCGAGCAGGGAATGCAAATCCTGTTTGTTCCTTTCATGACAGATACACAGAATGGTTATACCAGAGTAAGGAGTTGTGCACAGGCGAGAGCCATTGAAAATGAATGTTATGTCGCCATTGCCGGCAGTGTTGGTAACCTTCCCAAAGTCCACAACATGGATATCCAATATGCCCAGTCGGCCGTATTCACACCTTCAGACTTTTCTTTCCCAAGTAATGGAATTAAGGCCGAGGCAACGCCTAATACAGAAATGACTTTGATTGCAGATGTAGATGTAGATCTTTTGAAAGAGCTCCACAACTTTGGTGCGGTTAGGAACTTAAAGGATCGTAGATTAGATATTTACAAGATCTTAAACAAGAGCAAGAAATAATGATGCTTATGAGAAAGTGTTATACCTCAATTATATTTTTACTATTATCTGTGACATTTTATAGCTGTATACGAGAAGGTACTTACAAAATCACAGGTGAACTAGGCCTGCCAGATCAATCTGTAGTAACCTTATGGCCAGACGATAATTCTCATCAAATTGCTGGTGTTACGGTAGCAGACCATAAATTTCAAATGAAGATAGAAGCATTGGATGAAGGAGTTTACAACCTCTTAATAAGTTGGAAAAACCCAAACCGCCAGGCGCAAATTTTAAAGAATGGTAGTCGATTGGGTACTCCAGATACCTTATTTTCGAGAACTAGAATTTATCTAGACCCCAACTCAGATTATCATATAACTAGTCCAATCAAAGACATCTCAAATGTTTCTATTCCTACCCGGACTAATCTTAACCCTTTTCCAATTAATGTAAATACAAATTCCGAAGCAACGAAAGAGTTACAAAGCTATCTCGCAGTGATATCCAGGGTCACTTTGGTGTTTCAGAAGAAGCTTGATAGTTTAAACTTTTTAGCAACGGTTGCACAAGCTAAAGACGACATGATCAACTACAGGAAAATTATGGATGAGTATGAAGGACTTGACGATGGGTTCTTTAAAGGAGAGATATTTCGAGCGAGGGAAGCTTTTATTGATCGTCACAAAACATCTCCAGTCAGTGCTTACCTAATCGCTACAGCACCAGACTTAAAGGACAAAAGGGTTTATTATCAACAGGCAGTACGTAAGCTGGATGCAGCGCTTCAGCAGAACAGATATACAATAGAAGCAAAAAGAAGATTGGCAATAAAATAAATCTTCTTATATTTAGGATGCTAACCAAATACGCTCTATATGAAAAACGCATCTCGGCTGATTATCTGCATTCTAATCCCCTTGTTTTTGACTTCTTGCGATAAGGAAAGCGTCCTAACTATTAAGGCGACCGGCTTCGATTACAATGCTGTAGTTAGTGTCTATCCATCAACAAACTCTGCCAAAGCTATCCTGGTAAAAAGCCTTAAAAGTGAACCGCAAATATATAAGGTCCGGTTAAAGAAAAGTAGTTACGGCAGACTAGAGTTAAGTTCCAAAGGTAATCTTTCATTTTGGATCTATCTGGATGAAGGTGCCCAAGAGGTAGAATTTGATGCTAACAATAGCTCCAAATATCCTGTGATAAGTTCTTCCTCTAAACAAGGTATGGAGATCATTAGCTATTACAAGCTGGAGGCGCATATGTTAAAAGCACTTAATGACAGTATGAGGGTCGCGAAGGAAATGCTGAACAATTCCACCCCAGAAACAGTCACACAGGCGGCCAACAACTACAACCGCTGGACTGAGCTTAAAGGCGAACAGCATTATAATATTGTTAAAGAATTTGCCAAGGGAAATCCTGCATCCCTTTTTACATTAATGATGATTGAAGAAGATGGCTTTCTTGGTAAACACGGTAAAGGGTACCTCGAGCTGATCAATAATCTTTCAAACGAGGTTAAAGATAGTAAAGAAGGTAAAAATCTTATTTTTGAAATAACCAAAGCATCCAGTCGGGAGTTAGGTGCAAAGATGTCAGATGTTTCAGGTACAAATCCTTCCGGAAAGCCCTTTGATCCCAAAATACTTAAGAAGGTCAATCTTTTTATTTGCTGGCTTTCTTATGATAATGACTGCAGGGTAAACAATGCAAAACTGGTATCATTATACGAACAATACAAAAATCGGGATGTGGAATTCATAGGCATATCTTTAGATAAGCATAAGAAATGGTGGACCACCGTGATCAAGGATGATAAACTTATCTGGCCACAATATTCTGATTTGCTCCATGCCAAATCGCCTAACTTAGGAAGCCTTAGTACCCAAAGATTGCCATATATGTTTCTAACAGATCAGTCTGGGATCATCCTCTCCCAAGATCTCGGAATTGATGCTATCGCAATGGATTTGGAAACCTACCTTAAGCCCGGGCCTCTGCCACCTCTTTAACTTTTTGCTGCGCTTTTGGTTTGCCTATAATTTTACCTAATCAATTTCAATATCTTCCACTCCATTCTTTATTAACTATGAAACAATTAGCCTTCATCCTTGTATTTCTTTTCATTTCACTTAAGGCAATGCCACAAGATGACAATGCCAAGGTCAAAGAATTTATTACCAAAGGTATTAAGTTGCACGATGAGAAAAAATATGCGGAAGCAGTTCTCAGTTATAAAGAGGCATTAAAGATCGAACCTGAAAATCCCAATGCCAATTATGAGATCGCCTTTACACTAATGAGCACAGGAGCGAATAAAGATGCGATCCCCTATCTGGAGCGAGTGACTAAAACAAAAAATGGTACTACAGCCAGTGCATATGATATGTTAGGAAGCATTTACGATGATCTGGATGAAAAGGAAAAAGCTATAGCGAACTTTAAGATGGGTATCGAGGCTAATCCAGGTAATCAAGGAATTTACTACAACATTGCCATTACTTATGGAAGAATGGGAAAAGATAAGGAGGCACTGTCCTATCTAATTCAGTCGTTGAAGATGAAACCTTCACATTCAAGCAGCCACAGGTTGTATGCCCTACTGACTATGAATAATTCTCTTACAAAGGTGGATGCTGTACTGGCATTTTGTAACTTTTTGATCTTAGAGCCCAATTCGGAACGATCAATTTCTGCCTTTAAAGACCTTCAGGTGCTTCTAGGATCTGGTGTAGCCAAAACCGAAAAAGGCAGTAACATTTCTATTGGATCAGGAGGCGATTCTGAACGAAACGCTGCAAACCTGGCAGTTAGCATGTCCAGTCTCTCGGCAGGTTTAATCCCTGGTCTTTCGGAGATTGAAAAATTACAGCAACAATTAAAAATGATTTTCTCTACAATAGGAGAACTTTCGGCTAAAACGGCTAGTAAGGAGTTCCTTTGGTCGTTCTATGGTGATTACGTTGATAAAATAGCCAAATCGGAGTTTATGCCGGTGGTTGCCCACATCATCGGTTTCACGGCTAATCAAAAGGAGAACCAGCAATGGATTAATGAAAACCAAGTGCAATTTGTCAACTTTAAAAAATGGCAAGAGGCAAATGCGAGAAAGGAGTTGTAAATTACACGAGACGTGTTACGCTTCTCTAGAGCTGAAAGCAGGACAAGAAGGGATTTTTAAGGGTAAAGGAACCTTGACAAACATACAGTTTGATTTAGAATTAGATATCTCCAGCCTTGCTAACATTGAGAATTACGAAGTTTTTAGCCTCTCTTCAAACCAATTTTTCGCGAGTAGTTACGAGATCAGCGGAAGAATATCAATCTTAACTGCGTAGTTTAAATTGTATCTATTTTGTTCTAGCAACTTCCTTCCAGTATGGACCATCTCTTCTTGTCCAACAATGTGTCTCAAGTTCCTTATCGTGATGTGTTTGATTGGCCTAATTCTTAATATCTCTTGGTCGGCGTTGCCGAATAGCATGTAATATAATGATTATATATATTTTGTAAAATAGTTTAAATAATTTGCATTTAATATTTACTTAACACTTGGCTGTTAAATTTACTGATATAAACATATGAAGAACCTAACGTAGGCAGCTTTTATATCGCTGGTTACCATAATTTCGAGTTGTAAAAAAAATTCGCTGAGTAAAATCGGCGAGCAGCTTGAAGGAAGATGGGAGCTTTCGTCGATTAAAATAAATCTGAAAATCCCTTGTCTACGTTTCATATAAACTTATCGCCAGTGATTGGAAAGTTACCGGCATAAGAAAGGGGACAAATCCTAAGACTCATCCCCCTAAATTAACGCTCTCGCAACAAAAGTACGATTTATTTTGACAATCGCAATTATCTTTTCAAAATTTTCATTTTTGGATAAGCAGGCAGCTCAGGTTTTATGGGTTACACTACGGCCAAATAATAATTCACGATTTATGCTGGTATATATATACTAT